>CAYUFH010000007.1:28116-32343 GCA_964444015.1 uncultured Gammaproteobacteria bacterium
AGTGGATCTTGCTTGCTCTCACTATGTCTATAAACATCAAAATCAATTAGTGAACTTAGTTCTAGTGCTCGCTCTATGATTATTGCGCCATCGCGAGCATAGAGTTCTGCTGTCGAGCTTAGGCTTTCCATTAGTAGATAACTTGGGCTGGTAGTTTGTAGTAAGCGCAAAGCAGTCGCTACTAGTTCACTATTGATGCGGCTTCCATGGTTGAGATGAAGAACACCGGTTTGGGTTAGTGAGCCCAAGGTCTTATGCCAAGACTGCACGCTGATATCGGCGCCGGATTCTAGTGCTGTGCTTGCTAGCTTAGAGGAGAATCGATAGTGTGCTCCGTGAGCCTCGTCGACTATAACTGGGATATCGAAGTTGGGAAGCTTAGAAGAAAAGCCTTCGTAAGTTGGGTTAGTGAGGACGATGCCGCAATATTTATTGTCATCGCGAGCCGCAAAGCGGCGTGGCGATCCATACTGCTGGATTGCTTCGGCACTTTGTGCCTCGCAATGACACGCATTGTAACAACCGAGCTTAGCAATCCACTCCGGCTCAAACCACTCTATATTAAAACCAGCAAGTATCACTCCAGCGATTACTGATTTATGTACATTGCGCGCTAGTAATAATGGTTTATCATCGTGACTCTGCATGCGCAAAGCTAATATCGCTGCCATCAGTCCGACGCTAGCACCGTTTACTAGCATAAATGATTTGGCTGCGCCGAAGAGCTCTGCGATTTTAGTTTGAGTTTCTAGAATAACTCCTGACGGATATTGCAAATCATCCAACCCAGAGAGTTCAGATAAGTCGCGCAAATTTACAATACCATTATGCACGGGACTATGAAATTGGGCTAGCTTGCGCTCCAAGTATTTATCTATAGCAGAGCTCAGCATCTTAAAATAAGTTTAACCTAATATGGATTGCTTAGTCGCTGCGCTCCTCGCAATGACGAGATGGTTATATAAATATGTCAGCTGTGGTACATTCTTATATATATGGAATACCTAAAACAGACATCAGAGATCCAAAGCATTATCACAACTGGCGCGCAAATGTACGTGCCGAGCGTAATTGAGAATACTCCGCGCGGTGAGCGCAGTTTTGATTTATTTTCACGTTTAATGCGTGAGCGTATTATTTTCTTGGGCACAGAAGTCAACGATATAGTTGCAAGTATTCTGGTTGGTCAAATGTTATTGCTAGATTCAGAGGACTCTAGTAAAGATATATATTTATATATCAATAGCCCTGGCGGATCTGTAACTGCTGGTTTGGCGATTTATGACACTATGCAGCATGTGCGCTCTAACGTCATGACTATTTGTATGGGTCAATGTGCAAGTATGGGTGCTTTCCTCTTGAGCTCAGGTGAGCCTGGTAAGCGCATGGCTCTACCACACTCACGTATTCTTATTCACCAACCACTAGGCGGCGCTCAAGGTCAAGCTAGTGATATTGAGATTCAAGCTAATGAAATCCTGCGCATGAAGAAGATGCTTAATGAGATTATGGCTAAAAACTGCAAAAAACCAGTTGAAGTACTTGAGAGAGATACTGATCGTGATAACATCATGACTCCAGCACAAGCTAAGGAATACGGATTAATAGATCAGATAATCACCAAAAGACCTTCTGCTCTAGATTCGGAAACAAGTTTGAGCTCTTTGTAATCTATATAATGGTGAGCTGCTTTAGATTTTTGTCTTTTGCAGATTTTTAAATGGTTAAACGAGACACAAGTCTACTCCAATGTTCTTTTTGCGGTAAAACCCAGGATCAGGTACTTAAACTGATAGCGGGACCTGGTATTTATATTTGCAATGAGTGCGTAAATCTTTGTAATGATATTTTAGGTGAAGAACATCACTCGCAGCTAGAGGATGACCTGGGCGGACAATCAGAATTAGCTGGTGTGTTTGAAGGTAAGTTGCCTACACCGCGCGAACTTAAGACAATGTTAGATGAGTATGTAATTGGTAATGAAGAAGCCAAAAAGACTCTAAGCGTGGCTGTGTATAACCACTATAAACGCATAGCGCATAATACTATCGCTAAAGACAAGAAGGATGAAGTTGAGATATCTAAATCTAATATCCTGATGTTAGGTCCTACTGGTAGCGGTAAGACTCATATAGTCGAGACTTTGGCGCGTTATTTGAAAGTTCCTTTCGCGATAGCTGACGCTACGACTATTACAGAGGCTGGTTATGTAGGTGAGGATGCTGAAAACATCTTGCAAAGACTGTTTCAGAATGCTGATTCAGATATAGAGAAAGCACAGCGCGGCATTATTTACATAGATGAGATCGATAAAATTAGTCGCAAGTCTGAGAATCCATCTATTACTCGTGATGTATCTGGTGAAGGTGTGCAGCAAGCCTTACTTAAACTTATAGAAGGCACCAAAGCTAATATTCCAGCTCATGGTGGTCGCAAGCATCCACATATGGAAATGATAGAGATGGATACTCATAACATCTTATTTATTTGTGGTGGAGCTTTCGTTGGTTTAGAGCAAGTTATAGAGAAGCGTCGTAATAAATCTAATTCTCAAGTTGGCTTCGGCTCAACTAGTCACACTGAAGATGAGAAAGCTAAAATACTTGCTGAATCTTTTAGACATGTAGAACCAGAAGATCTGGTGCACTTCGGTTTGATACCAGAGTTCGTTGGTAGAATGCCTGTAATTACTAGCTTGGATGCGCCAGATCTTGAGACTTTGCGTTTGATACTTACTAAGCCTAAGAATTCTTTAGTGCGTCAATATCAAAAATTATTAGAACTAGACGGAGTTAAATTAGAGTTTAGTGATGATTCTTTAGATGCTATTGCTAAGAAAGCTCAAAAACGTAAAATGGGTGCAAGAGCTTTGCGCAGCATAGTAGAGAATGTAATGAAAGATATTATGTTCGAAGTGCCTTCACGTGAAGATATAACAGATATAACAATTAGTGCTGATATGGTAGAGGCTGCTAAGCAACTAGCTGATGTAATTGAGCTTAAGCCTAAGAAGCAGGCGTAACAATATCGTCATTGCGAGGAACGAAGTGACGAAGCATCTATTTCATCAGTTCTGGATTGCTTCGCTTCGCTCGCAATGACTATTGCATGGCATAACCATTAAGATCTAAACTTTCATAGCTAAAACTATCTAGTCTCATCTTATTATTAGTACAAACTGGCATAGTGAAACCTTGTTCTTGAGATACTATGCTAGCTTCTTGAATTATAGGGTGATTACAAGGGCAATCTAAACTTAAAGAATCTCCACCAGTATCGTTAAGACCGAGGTCTCCAGTATATAAAAAGGGGTCGCCAGCTGCGATAGAGGAAGGCTCGAAAAAAGTGTGCCGGGTCATGATGTTGTCAGAGAGACCGCAGCTGGCGAGGGGAAAGGTTTTCGAGCTGTGATTATATAAGAGCAATGACTCGGGAGATTTGACATGAATTTTCTGAATTTTTATTGGACTTTTAAAAGCCTTGGTGCTCAGGTAATGTGGGTTAGTGGGGCTATCTAGATAGATTTCTTGGCTATAGTCGCCGTTGCTGTTATGGCTATAAGCGCTGACGTCTATTAATAAGGGTGCATTACTTAGGTTAAGACGACTGAGGCGCTCACTAGCATTGTTTTTGAGTTCTTCCTCGTAACTAAAGATTTTGGTTGGTAGTTTCAGTTCTAAGCTATTAGGACTTAATTTGCGTCTAACCATAACTTTAGTAGATTCTAACTCTAAGACTGGATTGATAGCAGTTTCAGGCAGTATCATTACTGTGATCTCGGCGCTAGCTAAACTAAGATAGTTATTATCATAGTAATGAGCATTTAGTTTATTCTCGCCTACGCTTAGTGGATTGAGCAGTTGGTAAACCAGTGCGTGACCAGCATTGTCAGTGTTACTGAGCTCAGAGTTTAGTTCTTCTAGGTTTTTGTAAACATAGCTCTCGTTATTAGTGACTAATGGAGCTTTAGGTCTAATATAAGTTGGCTTGGTAGCTTTATTGACTCGACTCTCTAACCATTTAGTTTGGAGTTTAACAGCTATTTGGTAATCGCCATAGCTTAGATTGTTTGGGATTCTTGCTACTAGTTCGCTGGCGTTGGAGTAGAATGCTTGGATTTTAGATATTTTTTGATCTTGGTCGCGTAGGTAGATTATATGTCCTTGCGGATAATTATTAATAAAACCGCTACCATAGAGATGTAGTGTATCTCCCGGAGCGAGCATT
>CAYUFH010000007.1:32443-34339 GCA_964444015.1 uncultured Gammaproteobacteria bacterium
TCTCTCCTTGAAAAATATATTTGTGTAAGTTCGGTGAGTAGGTTTTCGCGGATATTACTTACTACGCGAGCGCTATTGTTGATGTCATTGATCTCAGGATCATAAACTAGGTTGCCTAACTGCCAGCTAGCCCTGATGCCAGTAGTTAGTCCGCTATTGTTACGATTCTGGCGATCGCTATCATAACTGCTAACTAGCGAGCCAGTGCCAGAATTAAAAGCATCACCACCACTAGTATTAATGGTGATCAAATCTTCAGCATTATGAGTGCCGAAACTTTCGAAATTAGGCAGAAGATTACGTAAACGAGCCTGGCGTCTATACCTCCTAAAATCATTACCAGCAGGTAAGCCTGCGAATTCTAGTGCTATCGCTTGCAACTCTTGAACGCTAGGTTCAAGGCTAAGTATTTTACGAATAATATCTAGGTTTTTAGTTTTAGTGATGGGTTCTGTTTTGAGATCACTGATACGAAATATTTCACCTTGACTGCTTCCAGCGTAGAGAGTGCCATTGTGATTGATTAAACTGTAGATATCGGTGTTGCTGTTCTCGGTGCTTTTGGCGCCGACTAAATCTAAGATTTGCCAGTTGCTTTGCCCGCTATCTAGTGATTTTAGTTCTGTATAATAGAGTCCTTGGCTAGTAGCAAGAAAAAGATCTTCTCCGTAAATGCAAATATCTCTCAAGCTATAAAATCCATCGGGATTGGTTCTTAGCCCCATGGATATTCTTTGCCAGTGTTCACCGTTGTCTTTGCTTAGATAAAGTCCGGAGCTGGTTGTGATTAATATTTTTTCTTTAAAGCTAAGTATTTTTCTGAAATCATAAGAGTCGCTAAAATCTTTTTTGAGCCCAGCATTGCGCTGCAACCAGCGCAATTGTTTGGAGTCATAGTAATAAGCCCCTTGCTCGCTTAATGCAAATCTCAAGTTAGAGTTTTGATCCAATTCAATGGCGTAACAATTAAGCGGACTAGCTTTAATTAATTGCCAGTTATAATCTTCTGCATCGTTGCTGCTTTGATAAATGCCAGTATCACTAGCTATATATATTTGTTTGCTGGTGATGATGATTTGTCTTACTTCACCTTTGGCAAAAATTCTGCGATAGTTCTTGAATAAACCCGGGCTAGTGGCTAGATAGGTGTTTGGTTTGTCATAGAGTATTTGGTAGACACGCCGTTCATTATTATTGATTTCAGCTGACATAAACGAATTGATGAGATCTATGCGCCTAGTTCCGAGATACAGGTTCTTGCTATCTGAATATATAAGCTCTGGGTCATAAGCCAAAGCTTCTATGGGGCTTTGAAAATTGTTTTTGAGCTCTAGCATGGCTACGTATTTACTCTCTATGTTCGCTAATGCTGGCGCACAGATAAAAGAAACTGAAAATATAAGTAATAGCGCTGTATATAGATGCCGAAATATAGTATTCTTTATTTGAGCTCCTTGGGGAGTCGCCAAGTGGTACGGCAGCTGGTTTTGGTCCAGCCATTCATGGGTTCGAATCCTATCTCCCCAGCCATTTTTCTTCTCTAATCTAGTTTTAATTCTCTGAGTAATGCTTTGCCTGACTAGTTCAGCAAAAAACTCTGCGCATCTGTTTTGCAATTTGTCCCCCTTCTTGCCAGTTGCTATGGCCTAGGTGATTCATCTTGCATGATTGCTACTAAAAATGAAAGGGGTCATTTTTCCTCTGGATTTTTCGAAGAAAATAATGGAAACTTTAAAATTTTCTAGAGACTTTTATTCGGGCCTTGTTGATTTTGGCTCAACCAAGCCCAGTATGATATATTGTTCAGGTGCGCGCCTGTAGCTCAGCGGTAGAGCACTCGGCTTTTAACCGATTGGTCGAAGGTTCAAATCTTTCCAGGCGCACCAGTATATACAC
>CAYUFH010000008.1:0-28643 GCA_964444015.1 uncultured Gammaproteobacteria bacterium
ATTGCTTCGCTTCGCTCGCAATGACGGGGTGCTTGCTCTCAATGACGGGGTGCTTGCTCGCAATGACGCTTTTATCATTTGCAATGACGGCATAAGCAATAATACACTCACCTTTAATTGCATGTGGTACAGAGATCACGGCTGCTTCAGCTACTTTTGGGCTAGTTACTAAGGCTGATTCTATTTCGGCAGTTCCCAGTCTGTGCCCTGAAACATTAATCACATCATCGATGCGACCAGCTAATTGTATATAGCCTAGTTCATCGATGAGAGCTGCATCGCCAGCAGTATAGGATCCTATTACTCTTGACCAGTAAGCCAGTTTGTAGCGTTCAGGATTTTTATAGATACCTTTGAGCATGGAAGGCCAAGGTCTGGTGATTAGTAGTAAACCATCTTCATTAACTTCAACGTTAATTCCTGGTAGGGCTGTGCCAGCCTTGCCTGCTTGCATTGTTTGCGCACCTGGGATGGTCGTTATCATTAGACCACCAGTTTCTGTTTGCCACCAGGTATCTACTATAGGACAGCGTTTTTTGCCAATTATATTGTAGTACCAGCGCCAGACCTCAGGGTTAATTGGTTCGCCGACAGAACCCAGTAGCCGTAAGCTCTTTAAGGAATATTTATTGATATATTTCTCACCCCACTCAATAAAGGTTCTAATTGCTGTTGGTGCTGTATAGAAAATGCTGACACGATGTTTATCTATTAGTTGCCAGAACCTATCTTTATCCGGATAAGCGGGAGCACCTTCGTAAATAAACTGAGTAGCTCCAGCGGCAAGTGGTCCGTAGCATACATAACTATGTCCTGTTATCCAACCTATATCTGCCGTGCACCAATAGATGTCTTTAGGTTTGATATCAAAAACCCATTTCATGGTTAATTTTGTCCAGAGTAAATAACCGGCAACTCTGTGTTCTATTCCTTTAGGTTTACCTGTGCTGCCACTGGTATACAGTATGAAACTGGTGTCGTTAGCGTCTAATTCTTCTGCTGGGCAAATTTTGCTTTGATCTTTAATCAAACTTTGTAAGTCGTTTAATTGAATGGTTTTGAGAGACTTTAAATTAATTACACACTGTTGAATTAATTGCTTGTTTTTATCAAGGTCGTAGTTTTTAGGTATAGTTGTGCATGATTCAGCGTCTTGTAGGCGTTGGTAGTAGATTATTTGTTTAAGCTCTTGGGGGTAAGAATTTGTTTGATCTACGGTTAAAGCTTCACTAACAATTTCAAGTAAATTTATTATGCCGCCTTTGCGTAATATGCAATCAGCAGTAATTAGAAGTTTAGCATTGCCATCTATTAATCGATCTTTTAGTGCGTGAGCAGAGAAGCCAGCGAACACTACGCTGTGAATAGCTCCAATGCGAGCGCAAGCTTGCATTGCAATTATCGCTTCTGGGCATAGTGGCATATATATACAAACAACATCGCCTTTTTTTATTCCTTGGCTTTTAAGAGCATTAGCACAGCGACAAACTTCATCTAATAGTTCTTGATAGCTGATACTTCTTGTATCTCCAGCTTCCCCTTCAAAAATAATTGCTGTTTTATTTGCACGCCCTACCTTGATTTGAGCATCAAGACAGTTGTATGAAATATTGGTTTTACCGTTACAAAACCATTTGTAATAAGGTGCTTCGGTTTCATCTAAGACCTGATCGAAATCTTGAAACCAGCTTAGTTCTTCTCGAGCTAGCTTGGACCAGAATAGCTCTGGATCGCTTTTGCTTAAGTCTAGAAGTTCCTTGTAGGACTCCGCGCTGATCTTAGCTTTGGCTACAAACTCAGCATTTGCTTGGTAAGGTGCTCTATCCATCACAACAAGCATATTATATCTGCTTAATTAACTATAGTTTAGAGTAGAAGGTTTAC
This sequence comes from uncultured Gammaproteobacteria bacterium, assembly GCA_964444015.1. Lineage (GTDB taxonomy): Bacteria > Cyanobacteriota > Vampirovibrionia > LMEP-6097 > LMEP-6097 > CAYUFH01. The sequence continues at coordinate 1,885 of CAYUFH010000008.1, forward strand.
AATATTAGTGATGCAGCAAGTAGCTATACTATTTGATAAATTTACTATTCTTCTCCATAAGTTCTTGATAGTTCAGGGCTCAGCTATTGTGAAGCTTGGGCAAGCCTTGACTTTTATTATTAGAGGAAAGATTGATCTTGCGCAATTCCGCAAACAATTTGTTTTTATTGGTTATGAATGTTTGCCGATGGTTATAGCCTTAACTGCACTAGCCAGTATGATTCTTACAGTCAATATAGCTGTGGAGCTTAATGGTCGTGGTGGTAGAGAGCTTATTGGTGCTTTGATTTCGGCTGCAGATTTGCGAGAAATATTACCTTTGTTCACCGCTTTTGCCATAGCTGCTCGTTGTGGTACTGCTATAACTGCTGAGATTGCTTCAATGAAAGTTACAGAGCAAGTAGATGTACTAAGAGTAATGAGAGTTGATCCCATATATTATTTACTTGCACCTAAGCTCTTAGCTACTTTCTTGCTGGGTCCTTTATTGGTGGCTATTGCCTTGATTACATCGTTAGTTTCTGGTTTATTGATTTCCTGGGTATCTGTGGGCTTAGAGCCAGTGCAGTTTCTTGATCAAGCATGGCGTGAATTGTCTCTTAAAGAATATTTTTATCCACTCTTAAAAACAGAGATCTTCACTCTTTATGCCATTTTAATTAGTGTGAGTTATGGTTTGGATTGTAAGGGTGGGGCTCGGGAAGTGGGAATTGCAACTACTGAGGCTACTGCAATGATTATGGTTGCAATTATTGTTTTGGATGGTATTTTGACATCGATACTGTATACATAGTAAAAACGAGCCGAGAGGCTCGTTTTTACACTTTTAACCTTGAGAGAGTGCAGCTTCTTTGATCTAGGTGATTTCCTTGTGCCTAATTTTACCCTTTACAACTTAGTACTATAAGCCTAGTTTTCATACCTATTTTATGGTTTTTACGCCCTTAGGGTGGAGTATTAAGCTGGCTTTAACTGGAATACTAGTCTAGAGAAAAACTCTTGATGAATCCTGCTACCGATAAATTGAAGCAATGCATACTTGAAGAATTCAAAGTTTATAACAACTTAGCTCCTAAGTTTGGTCTATTAGCTTACACGGTATTTTTCTTTGCTTATCTAATTTTTAAACTAGTAACAGTTGAGACTTTGGATTTAATATTGGTTGATTGTCTGTGTGAATCATTCCAATACTCAGTTGTTGCTGGTATTGCTGGCTTTTTAGTTGGCAAGTTGATGTCAGGCAAATTGCAAGCACATCAAATGCATGTTTTGCAGAAAGAACGTGTTAGACGTCGTAAGGCTCTCAAGAAGCAGTTACAAACCAAACGAGAGGCTCTTAATAAGCTGGAGGCAATGATAGTATGAGTGGGGATAAATTTAAAAACAGATCTAGATCTGTGCTTATGTCTGTAGAGATGCAGAATACTAAGCTGCAGCAAAAAGAAGACAACCAAAGACTTTGGGCAGCTTATTCTACTAAAAATAAACCAGCGCAGTTGCGCGATCAATTAATTAAGAAATATGCTTATTTGGTTAACTGGGTTGTTGGACGTTTTCCTTATATTGAGACTGCTGATTTTGATAGAGAAGATTTAATTGGTTATGGAACTATAGGGCTGATTGAAGCTATAGATAGATTTGACCCTAAGCAAAAATGCTCATTTGAGACTTTTGCTGTGACTCGTATTCGTGGCGAGATTCTGGATTTCTTGAGATCACGTGATTTCTTGTCACGTAGTCGCCGTCAGCGAGTGAAGAAGCTTAATGAGGCGGTAGCTGATTTGGAGCACAAGCTAGGGAGAACACCAACAGAAGATGAGATTCAGAAATCTCTTAATATTGATGCTGTTGAATTAAATGGCATTAGGCAAGAAGCTGCGGCGATGATTTTTTCTTTAGATGTGCCTGAAGATGGCAAATCTTTAGAAGACTCTGCAGCTTTAGTTGATAAAGTCGCTGCTAACGGTGAGAGTCAAGAAGATTTTGTTGATAGTGGTTTTCTTAAAGAAAAGCTAGCTCAATGTTTAGACCGCTTGCCGAAAAGAGAGCGTCTGATTATGGCGCTATACCATTATCAAAAATTAACATTTAAGGAGATTGGTGCGGTGCTTGATATCTCTGAATCAAGAGTTAGTCAATTGCACATGAAATCCTTGCAAAAACTACGAGTTATGCTTAAAGATTACGACTATTAAAGCCCAAAATAGGCGGTTTTATCAGGTATAATCGTCTCTGGTGCTCAATTCATTAGTAACTCAAATTAAAAAAACTCTCTCTGGTAACGTCAATGAGAAGGTTCTGCGTGATTATGGTCCCATAGTAGATCATATTAATTCTTTGGAGAATGAGATCAGGGCTTTAAGTGATATAGAGCTTAAAGCTAAAACGACCTATTTCCGTGAATTAATTCAAGAAAGGCTATCTGGTGTTGAATTTAAAAAATTAATTGCTGATGATGTCCAGCGTATGCCTGGGCAAATTCGTAGTACTGAAGATAAAGAGCTTGCGGTAATTTTAGATGAAATATTGCCAGAAGCTTTTGCTGTTTGCCGTGAGGCTGGTCGCAGAGTTCTTAACATGCGGCATTTTGATGTACAGCTTGTTGGTGGTATTCAGTTGCATCGTGGTGGTATTGCAGAGATGCAAACAGGTGAAGGTAAAACTTTAGTCTGTACCTTGCCAGCATACCTGAATGCACTTAGTGGTCGTGGTGTCCATATAGTTACAGTGAACGACTATCTTGCTCGCAGAGACTCTGAGTGGATGGGGCAGATCTTTAAATTTCTAGGTCTTAGTGTTGGCTTGATTGTGCACTCGGCGTCTCAAGCTGAGCGTAGAGCGGCTTATGCTGCTGATATTTGCTATGGCACTAATAATGAGTTTGGTTTTGATTATTTGCGCGATAACATGGAGACTCGCTTGAGTGCTTGTGTTCAGCGATCATATTATATGGCTATTGTTGATGAAGTTGACAGTATTTTGATAGATGAGGCGCGCACCCCTTTGATTATTAGTGGTATGCCAGATACTAGTCGTCAAGGAATTTATAAAACTATGGCGAAGCTCGCCCAGCAATTGCTTAGAGGTAGTGGTGAGACTGACTTAAAAGCTGATTATCATGTTGATGAGAAAGCGCGCAATGTTATTCTTACTGATCTTGGCATACAGCGCTCCGAAAAAATGCTTAACGTTAAAGAGCTTTGGGAGCCTAATGCTAATTTCGCTCACCATTTAATCCAAGCGCTTAAAGCTAAAGAATTATTCACTAAAGATGTAGATTATATAGTTAAAGACAACGCAGAAAATAAGCGTAAAGAAGTGGTTATAGTTGATGAGTTTACTGGTCGTCTTATGGAAGGGCGTCGCTGGGGAGATGGTTTACATCAAGCAGTAGAGGCTAAAGAAGGTGTGCATATACAAGAGGAAACTCTTACTATGGCTAGTATCACTTTCCAGAACTTATTTAGGTTGTATCCTAAGCTTTCCGGGATGACTGGTACGGCTATGACTGAAGCTGAAGAGTTTAATAAGATCTATAATTTGTCGGTCCTTGTCATCCCGACTAACCGTAACTGTATACGTAAATCTCTCAATGATATTGTGTTTAAGAATGAAAGATCTAAGTTTTTTGCTGTTGCTGAAGATATAGTGAGAGCCAATTGGATTCAACGTCCTGTTCTGGTGGGAACTACAAGTATTGAGAAGTCGGAATATTTGGCAAGCTTGCTCTCGAAACCAGCTTATGCAATGCAGGTGCTTGAATTTAGGATTAAGCGTTTAATTAAGCTTGCTGAAAAACATAAATTAAGCGATAAGTTGCAAAACCTTAAACTGGATAGACCAGGTAATCTTAAGCTTGCTGATGCCTTGCAGCTTTTCTGCTCGGATACTGAAATTCTAATTGATGATGAAAATTTGGCTGAATTTAATCTCCTGCCAGAATGGTCTTCGCGTGATGAAGACCTGTGTTTCGCTGTTGAAAGCTTGCTAATGGTGCTGATGGTACTTGAGAAAATTCGCTCTGGCTTAGAGTTATCCGTTCTTAATGCTAAGCATCACGAAAAAGAAGCTTCTATTATTAGGCAAGCTGGTCGCCTGGCAGCTGTAACTATTGCTACCAATATGGCAGGTAGAGGTACTGATATAGTGCTTGGTGGTTTTCTCTCTACAGATTCTAAGAATCCAGATTTTTCCAAAGTTGACACTGACGCTCAAGCACAAATTCAAGCTAAAGGTGGCTTGCATGTAATTGGTACAGAGCGTCATGAAAGTAGGCGCATAGATAATCAATTGCGTGGACGTTGTGCCCGTCAGGGAGACCCAGGATCAGCTAGGTTCTATTTATCGCTTGAAGATAATTTGATGCGCATATTTGGCGGAGATAAAATTATTGCGGTGATGAATATGCTTAATGCAGATGAGGATCTGCCTATTGAGGCTGGTATGGTTAGTGGTGCTATTAATAGTGCTCAGAAGAAAGTTGAGGCGCATCATTTTGATATCCGCAAGCATGTTCTTCAGTATGATGATGTAATTAATACTCAGCGTGAAGTTATATACCGAGAACGACGCTTGATACTTGAAGGTGCTGATATTCATGAAAATATAGTTAGGATGTTTAATGAAAGATTGGATGAAATAGTCCTCACTTATATAGGCGCTAATGACCCTGTTGAGATCTGGTTTATTGCTGATGATGAGCAGCCTATAAGTCGTATGACTCAGTTGTATGAAGTTCTAAAAGCTGATTTTGGTGAAGCTTTACTCAAGGATATTGATAAGCCTATAGATGCAAGTGATTTTGTTGCACGCTTCCGTTCTTATGAAGAATTCACGAAGCAGCTTGGGGAGTCCTTGACTCAACTTCTTTTAGCTAAAGAAGCGGAGGTTGGTGCAGCTATGTTCAGGGAAGCCGAAAGGCAAATCATGCTTCATGTTATTGACTCTAAGTGGATAGAACATATTCATGGTATGGACTCACTTAAAGATGGTATTCATCTTCAAAGCTACGGACAGAAAGATCCTTTGATTGAATATAAGAAAGAAGCCTTTGCAATGTTTGATGAGCTACTACTAGCAGTGCGCAAGGATACGGTAATATTATTGGCTCACGCTCAAATTGTCCCGGAGCCTAGTAAAGAGACAGTTAGGAGCTAATGATTGTGAGTGGCTTGGGCATTAGCTTCGATGAATTTCGCTCACAGTTCAAGGATAATAATGTTATTTCAAATTATCTAATTTTGGATAATATGGATAACATTGATCCAGTTGCGGTTTATGCTGAGTTGCACAAAGATTCAGCTGATGCTTTTATGTTCGAGTCTGTAGAGGGCTCTGAAAAAATTGCCAGATATACTTTTATTGGTTATAAACCGCTTGAGTTAATCAAGACGGGCTCCTACGATGATTTAGCTAAAAGACTAGAAGAGTTGAGTTCTAGTTCAATTTTGCCTTTTTTTCATAAGGGTTATGTTGGATTTTTTAGTTTTGAATCTGTAGCAGATATAGAGCCTAAGCTTAAATGTTCTAAGTATGATAGCCCTCATATGTATATGCAGCTTGTTGGAAGCTTGGTAGTTTTTGATAGGATTAGCAATCAAATATATTTAATAGCCAATGTCCAAGCTTTAAGTGAGGCTGATTTAGAACCGTTGTATAGGCAGACTTTAACCACATTGTTAGAGCTTCAGACTCGACTAAAAATTGCCAAGGTTTTACCTAATATTGATTTTGATGTATCTTTCTCTAAAGCTATTAGCTTTGAGTCTAATACGGGTAAGGATAATTTCTACGATATGGTTGCTAAAGCTAAAAACCATATTCTTGAAGGTGATGCTTTTCAGATCGTTCTATCTCACAAGCTATCAGCTAATCTAAGTCTTGACCCGCTTCTTGCCTATAGAGTTTTACGCAGAGTTAATCCATCACCATATTTATTTATTTATAATGTGCAAAATTTTGCTGGAATTAATTTTAGTTTGGTTGGTTCTTCGCCAGAAATGCTAGTTAAGTCCGAGCGCAATGTTCAAGGTGAATATAGAGCTGAGATTAGACCGATCGCAGGCACTTATCCTCGCGGTAAAACTGAAGCTGAAGATGAGATGAATGCTAAAACTTTACTCTTAGATGAGAAAGAAAGAGCAGAGCACGTCATGTTAATTGATTTGGCTCGTAATGATTTGGGTAGAGTGGCAGAGCCAGGTTCTGTAGTTGTAGCTCAGCGTATGATTATAGAAAAATATTCTCATGTCATGCATATAGTTAGTTCGGTAGTGGCTAAACTTAAATCTAGTATTGGTTCTAATGCGCGCTTGGGTGTTGATTTACTTAAAGCTTGCTTTCCGGCTGGTACTTTAAGTGGGGCACCAAAGCTTGAAGCCATAGATATTATTACTGACTTGGAGCCCGAAGCGCGTAGGTCTTATGGTGGAGTTATTGGCTATTTTAGTCTCGACGGGGTGGTGGATTCTGCAATCATGATTAGAACATTAGTTGTAGAAGCAAATCGAGTTCAAGTCCAAGCTGGAGCTGGTATTGTGGCTGATTCTATCCCTGAAAATGAGTACCAGGAGACCTTTAACAAAGCTGGTGCTCTTATTAAAGTTGTTAATATTTGCTATCAGCAAAGCTAATTAGCGACTGATTTTTGTCTATATATACATTAAATAGCTTAGTCTAAAATCCAAGGGCGCTAAGCTTCTGGCGGGTATAAATATTTCTAGCGGGGAGACGCAAATGATAGAAATGTTCGTTACTGGAGTTGCGCTAGATGTGAGGTCTGATATACCTCTAGTGATACTTCATGATGAAGAAAGAAAATATACTCTCCCTATTTGGATAGGTCAAGCTGAAGCGCAGGCTATAGCAAGAGGTCTTGAAGGTCTTGAAATGGAAAGACCGATGACTCACGACCTAATGATGGAAATGATAGATTCTATGGGCGCTGTTATTGATTCGGTTGAAATTAATTCTTTTGAAGATACTACGTTTTTTGCTTCTGTAATGCTTATTGATGGTGCACACCATACTACAGTAGTCGATGCTAGACCAAGTGATGCAATTGCCCTTGCGTTGCGTTGCGAAGCTCCAATTTTTGTTGCTGAATCAATACTTGAGGATTTAAATCCTGAGTTTACTGCTCAAGCTTTCGAAATTGAAACTGAAGAAGAAGATTTATTTGATACATTTTTTACTCCAGATTCTGAAGTTAGCTTCACTGCTGAGATTGATGATGGTGAAGAGCTTCTTGATGATTGGGAGTTTAAACAATTCATCAGTGGCGTCAAAGCTTCTGACTTTAGTATGAAAGGTTACTAGTGAGCCGGGTGATTTGCCCAACTGCTGCGTTACTCATCGCCCTCGGCTTGCTCATTTAGGGATCACTAAACTCCGCAGCCTCGGGCTCGAGTGCCTTGCATTTGTACAACTGACCCGGCTCTCTTAGGCAGCTTCTAACCAGTTGGGACCGATAGCTAAATCTACAGTAAGTGGCACTTTAAGTTTAACTATATTTTGCATAGTTTCTTGGGTAAGTTTGGCGACGACATCCGCCTTCTCTTTAGGGCATTCTATAACTAATTCATCGTGCACCTGAAGAATGATCTTAGCGTCAGGATGCTGGGCTTCTAGCTTACTGTAGAGCTCTACCATGGCTTTCTTGATGATGTCAGCAGCGGTGCCTTGTAATGGTGTGTTGAAAGCTTGTCTTTCTTCTTCTTTCTGTAGCATTTTATTTGGGCTATTGATGTTTTTGAAATATCTGCGCCTGCTGAATATCGTTTCTACATAACCTTCTTGATGGGCTTTAGCTAGAGTTTTATCCATGAAAGGTTGGATATTAGGAAAGGCGGTGAAGTATTTTTTGATGAAATCTCTCGCCTCACTCATGCTGATCCCAAGTTGCTTAGCTGTAGCGAATGGACCTTGCATGTATATGAGTGCAAAGTTTAGTGTTTTACCTAGTCTTCTATCATCTTCTGTGATTTCACTAGCAGTCTTGCCTAATATTTCCATGGCGGTACGCTTGTGGATATCTTGGTCATTGGTGAAGGCTTCTATTAAGGCTTTCTCATTAGCCATATGTGCTAATATCCTAAGCTCAATTTGCGAGTAATCTGCGCAAACTAGTACGTGCTCTAAGTCTTTAGCAATGAAACCACGTCTAATTTCTTTGCCGTAAGCATCCCTTATGGGTATATTCTGTAAATTAGGGTTGCTAGAGCTTAATCTACCAGTAGCAGTAACTACTTGATTGAAGTCACTGTGCAGGCGACCAGTTTCTTTGGCTATTAGGTTTGGTAGGTTCTCTACGTAAGTAGAACTCAGTTTGGTTAAGCTGCGATATTGAATGATTTTTTCGACGAATTCTTTTTGTTTATCATTTAACTCGTAATCAGCAAGCAGGGTCTCAAGAGTGTCTATATCTGTTGAATAAGCTCCAGTTTTGTTTTTCTTGCCGACAGGAGCTATATTCATTTCTTCAAAGAGCACACCACTTAATTGTTTAGGTGATGAAATATTGAACTCTAGTCCGGAAAGCTCATGTATGCGGCTTTCCATTTCTTGGATTTTGCTTTTCAGTTCAAGCCCGAGCTTGCGAAAATGCTCCACATCCAAACTAATCCCATTAGACTCTATATCTGCAAGCACCTCCACCAAAGGAAACTCTATGTGTTTGAGAAGTTCCTTAGCATTTTTATCTAAGATGTTTTCGTAGTATTCATAGAGCTTGTAAGTTACATAAGCGTCAGCTGCTGCATATTTAGCAACCTCAGTTAAAGGTGCTTCATTGATGGTGATTTGTTTGCGTCCGGTGCCGATAATTTCTTCGATCTCGGTCATACGCAATTTAAATACTCTTTTGGATTGTGCTTTAAGCCCATGTTTATTGCTTGGGTCTTCTACATAGCTAGCTAACATGGTGTCATAAAAATTAGAATGTAATTTGATTCCATAGCGTTTGAGTATGCGTTTTTCGAACTTGGCATTTTGAATGATTTGTAGCTTAGATTTATCTTCTAGAATTTGTTTAAGTTCATCAATGAGGTCGCTCAAGCTAAGTTCTTGTGCGCCACTAGGTAATACTGGGATGTAAAAGCTTTTTAAATCTTCGCCTGATTTGTAGGCAATGGCAAATCCTACTATTTCACAATTGAGTGTATTTAAACCAGTGGTCTCAAGGTCGATTGAATAAGCATTAACTTTACTTAGTTCTTTAATTAATATGTTTAAAGTTGATCTATCACCAACAATGAAAGGATTAATTACTAAATCCTCTAGTGGTTTATCAATTTCTTCAAGAGTTGGATTCTGTGCTTGTTTGATAATTGGCTTTGGGTCATCGGCTTCATTGTTATTGATATTTTGTATATCACCGACATCAACTTTAACTAGATTGCCATTGTTGAACGGTTTAAGTACAGCTGGTAGTCTTTTAAGTACGCTATAAAATTCAAAATCCTTTAGGAATTTAATTAAAGCGTCAGTATCAGGAACCTCTAGGTGGCAGGCTTCTAAGTCAAGGTGGTCATTATTTACTTTCGTGTCATCAGTAATGATGGTGGCTATATGTTTTGAGAGTCTAGCCTTGTCCTCTTGTTCTATTAGTTTTTCTTTGGTTTTAGGAGGACCCACTTTATCTATGTTTGCGTAGATATTTTCGATGCTGCCATATTCGCCTAGCAAATTAATTGCAGCTTTCGGTCCTAGCCCTTTTACTCCAGGTATGTTGTCTGAGCTATCTCCGGCGATGCCTTTATAGTCAGGTACTTGTTCTGGTTTAACTCCTAGTTGTTCTAGAACATCAGCTGGTCCCATGAATTTTAGTCCACCACCCCGTTGCGGAACTACCATTGAAACTTTATCTGTTACTAGTTGATAGAGATCTTTATCACCAGAAAGTATTTGCACATTGTAGCCATGTCTTTCAGCTTTGCGTGCCAGTATGCCAATCATGTCATCAGCTTCGAATCCGGCTTCTTCTATAACTGGTATATGAAGATGCCTAAATAAACTTTTGATATTAGGCCACTGTATCTTAAGATCATCTGGCATCTCATCTGGTCTATTGGCTTTATAATCTTCAAACATCACATGACGAAATGAAGGTTCAGGTAAATCGAAAGCTACTGCAATTGCTGAAGGTTGGGATTTCTCGATAGTATCGAACAATGCTTTGAGCGTTCCATAGATGGCCCAAGTTGGTTCACCTTTGGCATTGCGCAGGTTACTCATCTCAAGCGCGAAAAACATCCTAAACGCCAGATTGCTGCCATCTATTAGTAGTAATGTAGGAGCTTTAGCCACCAGGCTTTATTGTAGCTATTGCGGGACTAAAAACTGCTGATATAATGAGAAAGTGGCTAATATAGAAGAGTTATTTTCAGCAAACCAGGTGCGTCCTCCTGAGCGTAAGGATATAGAGATCCCTGAGGGTCTTGAGCAGAATCTGCTTGTTACCACTGTTGGTGGTTTCATAGACACTATATATAACTGGGCTCGGTCTAATAGTGTTTGGCCTCTAACCTACGGTACTTCTTGCTGCGCTATTGAGATGATGTCTGTGGGCATGTCTCGTTTTGATATTTCTAGGTTTGGTTCTGAAGTTTTTAGAGCGACTCCACGTCAGGCTGATTTGATTATTACGGCTGGTACCATCACCCGTAAAATGGCTCCTGCTCTAGTGAGGCTTTACCAGCAGTTACCTGAACCTAAATATGTAATTGCCATGGGTGCTTGCACTATTACTGGCGGCATGTTCCATGATAGTTATTCAGTGGTTCAAGGTGTCGATAGAATTATTCCAGTAGATGTTTATGTCCCTGGGTGTCCGCCGCGTCCAGAAGGTCTTTTGCATGGGTTATTTACTTTGCAGCGTAAGATTCGTCGCGAAAAACTAGCTGAGCGTAGAGCTATATCAGCAGCTCACAATGCTGGCGTAAGAGATGTTTGCGAAACTACAGGATTGATTATTAAATAAGATGACTACAGAATTTGCGACTTTATTAACTGCCATTGGCGCTAAGCCAGTAACTGCTATGGCTAGTGGCGTTGAGGTGCTTGCTATAGAAGCCAAAGACTTAGTTGCTGCAGCAACTAAACTCAAGAAAGACAAGAGCATGTCTTTGAATTTTATTACAGCTCTTGAAGTTAAATCTGGTTATCAAGCTGCTTACTATTTTAGTAATTTTGAGTCATCTCAAGCTGTTGAGCTTAAGGTTACAGTCCCTAAGACCGACCCTACTTTGCCAAGTCTTAGCTCTCTCTTTGCTTCAGCGAACTGGCAAGAGCGTGAAGCCTATGACATGATTGGTTTGATTTTTGATGGACATCCAGATCTTACCCGTATACTTAACCCGGATAATTGGGATGGATATCCACTGCGCAAGGACTATATTGGTCCTATTGATGAGCTTAATCAACCGATTAATTACTGATTATAGAACTATCATATCTTGCAGGACTTTTTCATCTTGCTTGATTTGGTTTTGTCTAAGAGTCCCGATATACTCGCCGAGTCCGCTTTGTAAACCAATTAGATATTTTAATTGAGAATCTCTTTGGCGAGCTAGGTATAAGTTTTCGTTTATAGACATTTGCTCAGCGCCGTAATATTTCTTGGCCATGCCATTACCAACAAATGATCCAACTGATCTGCCGATACCAAAGCCAATCATACTGCCAAGTGGACCGCCTAGAGCCCCAGCGGCAATTCCAATCATGCCACCTACTCCTTGAGCTCGATATTTTATTTTGCTCATGCGTACTTCGACATCTCCAGTACGGCGAGTAAGATTATATATATCTTGGAAGTTAGCCGCTGCAAGCTCTTTAGTCGCATCACTTTGCATCATTTGTTGCAAAGTCCAATCTATATAGTTTGCTTCGGCTGAAGTATTGTATCTTAATGACATAGTTTAACCTTTAGTTGCTTTTAACCAGTTCGTTGTCTTTTTTGAACGACTGAGTATCTTGCTTCGCTTGCTCGTTCCAAAATTCCTGGTTGACTCGCGATTCGCCCATCAGTGCACGCACTGTAGCTAGTAATTGGCGAGCCGCATCTTGGTCACCGTGACCAAGTATCGCTAGTTGTAAAAGTTGCTCAGCAAATGAGTTATCTGCTTGTGACTGTGATACTAGGGTATTTGCTTCAGCCATTTTCTCGGCTGAGTTAATGTAAGGTACGTATGAATAAACTGCCATATTATCTCCTCTGACAAGGTAGATATACTAAATGCAGGTTAAGCTTCGGTTAAGGATGAAAGTTAAATTCGGGGGCGATTAATCTATTACAGCGCCTTCAAGTTTAAGCCAATCTTCAAATGCAATAATATCTGGGATAAGCAGCAAACCTTCATCATTATTAGCTAGGAAGGACTTAACTCTAAGTCTATCGAAGCTTTTAGCCACAAGTTTAGGGCTGACCTCGGCAATTCTAGATAATTTGTGTATATTAAGTTGAGGAACTATAGTCCCTTCTTTAGTAACTTTGCCATTTTTCATGACATCTAAATAGAGCGCAAAAGCCACCCTGGCTTCTTCACTAAGCTCAATTCTCTCTTCTTGTGCTGGGCTGGCCTCTTCTTGGGCTTGCTGAATGTCTTTAATCTCTTCTTGGTTAGGCATAGGTCGTCCCAACCATATTAGCATATTAATACTGGTCTGCTGCTCCGAAATTGATCCTCATAAAACTGCTGTTTTTGGTTAAAGCTTCTATTAAAGGGAAGCCAAGATCTACTCTTAGGGCGCCAACCAATGGTAGGTTGAGACGTAGTCCAAAACCTACAGAGGCGGCTCTACCCAGACGTTCGCTAACTCGATTTAGTCTTGAATTACCTCCAATGAGTCCAGCATCAGCAAAAAAAGCGAAATCAACATTATTTAAGAATTTGTTGGATTTGATTGGCGGTATCAAATTATAAAGTGGACTGCGAACTTCTGCCGTTCCAATTAATAATTTGGTGCCAATGCCAAGATCAGTGAATTGTCTATAGCCTCTAACGCCATTCATGCCACCGAGGCGAAACTGAGTGAACTGAGGAACATCACCGAATAATTCATATCCTGATCTAGCATTAAGTATAAAAGTGCTATTCCAAGGAAGCTTAGAGTATTTGGTTACAGAACTATCAAGCTTGGTGAAACTAGTTATGTCGCCAAAAGAAAAGCTCGGTTCAAGTCCAAGTCTGGTTTTCCATCCATCCTTGGGTTTACTTGGAGAATCTAGATCAACGAAACTATAATTAAATTTAGTAGAAAAATATTGACCATCGACCAGTTGTTTTTTGCGCAGAGCACGAGCTTCTTTGCGAGCGATATTGCCATTAACACCATCTTGCTCGCGAATATTGGCGCTAATAATATCTACGTAACTTTTATCCTCGGGATCAAGGTCAAAATTGTCTATATTGATGAAATTATAAGAACTAGAAAGGCTGAGGCGATTAAACTCATCAAGTGATTTACCAACAGTTACTCCAGCATGCATGCCAAGCTGATCTGATAGGTCTACTAAGTAGTTTGGACCTTTACTAAAAGTACCAAAAACACCAACATTGTAATCCTTATTCATAAAATAAGGCATGTTATAGCGGGTTGTTACTTGTGTTAAACGTCCTCTTCTAAACAAGGCAGTATTATTGTTGAAAGCGGAGTTGGCTCCATAACCGGACCCTAGTAGCCCATTGATGCTTAGGGTGTCTCCTTGACCCCGAATATTCCCCATCTGCAAATTTACATTACCAAAAATACCAGCGCTTGAATTTAGCCCACCACCGAGACCAATGTTTGTGTTACGTTTTTCTTGTACTTTGATTTCAAGGATGTAACCATTGCCGCTTGCAGCTGGAGTGACCATGCGAGTGACATTAGCGTAGTAACCAGTGCCTTGTAGTTTTTTGAAATCTTTAGTGAATAATCTTTCGTTGTAAGCCTCGTTGATCCTAGTGTTAGATACTAGATGATCCAAATAGCCGCGTTTAGTCTTTTCATTGCCACTATAGATTATTTCTTCTATTAATCCTTCATCAATATATACCTTCAAAGTACCGTCATTGCTAATGTCTATATCTTTGACTTTCGCTACTATATAACCTTGTTGTAGATAGTTTGACTCTAAGTTCTGTATCTTCTGTCCAATTAGGTTAATGTTTTCTGGCTTGCCGATTAATTCAGCAAATATACTGTAAGCATCAACCTCATCGACAGCTTTTGTGCCGTAAATTTCAAGATCAGTGATCGGTGGGTTTTCATTAACAGTAAAATATAGATCTATGCTGCCATCAGTATTTTCAATTGGCTTGGCTTCCAGTCCTGATCTATCAAAATACCCGAGCTTGTAGATATTTCTAAGATCTTCTAGAATTATGTCTTTATCGAAATTAGTTCCAGGCTGAGATTTCACTACTGATAGTATCTCCCCTGCACTTAGTGATCTATTGCCTTCAATCTTGACATTGGCAATTCGTTGGGGGGTGTATATAGCTAAAGCCTGCTGGGGAATATTAGCCAGAGCTAAGATAAATATAGTTAATAGTCTTAAAGCTGTGGTCAAGAGTTCAAGCCCAATTATACTGGTAAAACTCAAGTCCAGGAACTTAGCTGGAATGCTAGGAATTTGCCTCTTGAATAGTGTATTATTAGATATACAAATCTCCGTCTATGGTTAAAGATCAACGAGTCTATATTTTTGATACCACGCTACGCGATGGTGAGCAGTCTCCTGGTGCAACCATGAATATTCAGGAGAAACTTGAAATTGCAAGACAGTTAGCTTTATTAAAAGTAGATGTTATCGAGGCAGGCTTCCCAGTTTCTAGTGAAGGTGATTTTGAAGCGGTTAATCAAATTGCTAGAACTATTAAAGGTCCTACTATTTGTGCTTTAGCAAGAGCCATGGAGAAGGATATAGAGATTGCGGCAGCGGCTCTTGAAGGTGCTAGCCGTAAACGCCTGCATACTTTTATAGCTAGTTCACCTATACACATGGAGTACAAACTTAAAATGACTCCTGATCAAGTCTATGAGCGTGCTGTTGCCATGGTTAAATACGCAAAGACTTTGGTTGATGAAGTTGAGTTTTCTCCTGAAGATGCTGGTCGCTCAGAGAATGAGTTTCTTTATAGAATAATTGAAGGAGTGATTGATGCTGGTGCTAGCATTATTAATATTCCTGATACTGTTGGTTACACGACTCCAGAAGAGTTTGGTGCACTAATTAAAGCAATTCGCAAGAATGTGCCTAATATTGATAAGGCTATTATTTCGGTGCATTGTCATAATGATTTAGGTCTTGCTGTTGCTAATAGTTTAGCAGCGCTTAACAATGGTGCTCGTCAAGTAGAATGCACTATCAATGGTATAGGCGAGAGGGCTGGTAATGCTAGCCTTGAAGAGATTGCAATGATACTTAAGACTCGCAAGGACCTTGGCTATGAGACAGGTATAGAAACCAAGCAAATCATGCGCACTAGCAAGCTAGTTAGTAATATTACAGGTATCTATGTTCAGCCCAATAAAGCGATAGTTGGTTCTAATGCTTTTGCTCATGAGTCTGGTATACATCAAGATGGGGTGCTTAAATACCAGAAAACTTATGAGATCATTAATCCCGCTGATATTGGATTGCTTAGTGCTCAGTTACCTTTAGGTCCGCGTTCTGGCAAGCATGCTCTGAAGAGTCGCTTGGAGCAGTTGGGTTTCAATAATCTTGGTGAAGCTAAGCTGCAAGGTCTTTATGAGCGATTTAAGCACCTTGCTGATAAGAAAAAACGTGTTGATGATAGAGACCTAATCAGTTTGGTTACAGATCAAGCTATTAAAGCTGATTCACCAGTTACTTTTGAACTGGTTCAAGCTCAAGTAACTTGTGGCACCTCTGGTTTACCTACCGCTAGTGTAGTCTTGCGTGATCTTAGAGATAAATCTAACTTATTGGTTGGCTCAAGTCTTGGTACTGGTCCAGTCGATGCGATATGTAAATGTATGCGTGATCTTACTGACGCGAATTGTACTTTAATAGAATTTACCGTTAAATCAGTAACTGAAGGTATAGACTCGCTTGGTGAAGTTATTATTAGAGTGCAGGATAATGACACTAATAAAATTTATAGCGGACATTCTGCCAAAACAGACATTATTCTAGCCTCGGCTCATGCTTATTTGGCAGCTATTAATAGATATTTTGCTAAGCGAGAGAGTAACCAGCTGCAGATTCACCCGCAGATACAAGAAATCTCTGATACACTCAAGTCTTGATGATTATTGCAATTGACGGTCCCGCGGGAAGCGGTAAAAGTACTATCGCCAAGCTGCTAGCTAAGCGTCTTGGTTATCAATATATAGATACTGGTGCGATGTATAGAGCTGTAACTCTGCTTGCTTTGGAAGCTAAGTTAGGGAAGCCTAATTTACTTGAAAGTCGTGAAATTCTTAACGCTAGCAGCGATAGTGCTCTGCTTGCAGATATATTACCTTTGGCTCAAATTCGTCTAGTGGGCGAACAGGTTTTTGTTGCATCACGTGAGGTCAGTCATGAGATTCGCAGCTTACTAGTTAGTGCCAATGTCGCTGTGGTTGCAGCGATGGAGAAAGTTCGTGAGTATTTGGTTAAGCTGCAGCAAGGGTTGGGCAAAAGTTCTAATTGTGTTATGGATGGACGTGATATTGGTACCGTGGTTTTTCCTGATGCTCAGCTTAAAATATTTCTAACAGCATCACCAGAGGTTCGTGCGAAACGTAGACTTAAAGAATATGAGCTGCGCGGTGAAACTGTGGATTACGCTGCTTTAGTGGAGAGTATTAAGCATAGAGACAAGTTGGATAGTGAGCGCGCAATTTCGCCGCTAAAGAAAGCTAGTGATGCTATCGAGATTAATAATGATAATTATGGCATTGATGAGGTTCTTGAGATGATTCATGCTCGAGTGCATGCTCTTAGTTAAAGATCTAGATCTAAGCCTAATTCCTGGTCTTGCATGTTGATCATTTGATTGAGTTCATCGAAATTATTATCAACACTTGGTTCTT
Organism: uncultured Gammaproteobacteria bacterium; assembly: GCA_964444015.1. Classification (GTDB taxonomy): domain Bacteria; phylum Cyanobacteriota; class Vampirovibrionia; order LMEP-6097; family LMEP-6097; genus CAYUFH01. Next base: position 18,910 of record CAYUFH010000008.1, read on the forward strand.
TAGATTCTAATTCACTACTAATAGGATTGAGTGTTTTGCTGTCTTTATCTGGGTTAGCCTTACTAATAGCACTTAAATAATATGTGCTGCCTCGTTGTTTGATGCTATTTCGTGCGATTTGTAGTTGTTTGCTAGGCGTTTTGAATAGATCTAATAAAGCCCCCAAGTTAAACTGAGTCGCCGCTAGTAGGTTACCAGCTCTTAGACTTCTACTTGCAAGGCTTAGCTTTAATTCATAAGCCTCAGGATATTCTTTAAGATTAGCCAGTACTTCATCTTTCCAGATAGGATTAGTTTCTTTTTGTGGTAGGGCTAGCACTATGGCGTAGTTAGCTAAGCTGGGATCGCTTGTTTGTTTTAGTATTCTATCTTTAATTTGGTAGTATTTGTTTCTATCTTGATTTAGGTAAGCTTGATTGAGTTCGCGCAGATTTCGACTAATGAACGGAGTGTTATTGGGCTTGGCTGCAATTATAGTTTGGTTTTTGCTTGGTTTAATTAATAATGCACTAGTGCTTAGTATTAGCAAGCCAAGAATTAGAACGGTTGATTTTGATTTACTTTTAATCCCGGGTAATTTATTTTTCACAAGCAGGCTTTTCTTGCTTGCTTTTTTGAAGCGCAGGCTAATTATAGAGCCAGCTTGAGCAAGGCTGTGAATCTTAATTTCAGCAGCATGGTAGCTCATGATTTTAGCCGCAGCACTAAGCCCGTGACCATTAGACGCACTGAGATCGTTAGCTATATACTCTGGTATTTTGTTACCGCTTGATTTGATTTTAATCTCATAATGCCTAGCATTATACTCTTGAAGCTCGAGAATAATATCACCCTCACTATATTTAAGAGCGTTCTCTACTATATTAATGAATAACTTGCTGAGCAATCCAAAATTAGCCAATATCTCAGCCCTAGCGTTAATGTGATTTATAAATATGAGCCTATTATTGTAGCCATGCTGTAATATCTCTAAATCCAAGAGATCATTTAAATCAATAAGTTCTTTTATATAGAGTGATTCTAGTTGCTTAGAGTTTTTATTATTAATAAGTTCTTTTTTTGCTTTGAGCTCCTCGAACAAGGACCTGAAATGATAAGCCGCTCCTTTGCTGAATTTGCGTAATTCATCTAAGTCTTCGCCTCTTTCAATTTGATTTTTGATTAGGGCAAAAAAATTAGCAGCATCGTGTAAATGTGATATGTTCAAGGAGATCACTGCATCTAGATCTTTGTTGAGAACTGGTTTGCGCCCCATTTGCCACCCTAATTTATGTCTATTGTAGCGAAAATAATAATCAAATGCTCAATAAAATTAATTTCCTAGCTCATTTTGATAGGTTTTGGCTCAACTGATATTGATCTTCTAGAAGCTTGCATATTTGTTTATAGCCGCTTTCGATGTTTGTTAATGCTTGCTCGTAACCCCAGAAAACTGACCTCAAAGCCCCGGAGGAGTTTTCTGCAAGTATTATATTTGAGACTATTGGTAGTAATACTAAAGCAGTAATAGCAAAGGATATATTGAGTATGTCCAAGTTTAAGTTATTTAGTTCGTTGTTAATCAGCATGAAGATCATGTAAATCACCGGAATAAAATTAATCAAGAGTAAGGCTTTTAGCCAGCGCAAGAACGAGCTAATGGCACTAGCTCTCAAGCTTTCTATGCCTGAAGCCATAGCCCACAAGGGTGAGATGATAAAACCTAAGATGATTTGCATTAATAAACCTGCGATATAAATATAGACAAATATTTGTGCAAGTATATTAATGCCGCTTAGTACCATTGCTGGGAAATAACCAACCTGATTAGCAAAATTCTCCCAGTTTTGGTTGAGGGCACTAAGATTAATAATATTACTGGTATCTAGCCCATTATCGCTGATAAATTGATGAAAACTATTATTCATAAAATAGCAGGCATCAAAACATAAATGCAATAAATGATAACTGGCGAATATCATAATCAAACTGCCAATTTTTTGCATTAATGGTTCACTAATGACGTGACTGAAACCAGCATGACTATTGGAAAGACGCATCATGATGTTGAAACCTAGCCATAGAGACAAGATACTGGCTGCAATAGCATTGCTAATAGTGTTAAGCTCTTTGATGATACTTTTATCTATTATATTCTTGCTTACTTGTAGTAGGTCATGATGTCTATAATTGCGCCAACTGGGCTCTGCACTGTAGTTGCTGTATTCTGGAAAGGCGAAATAGTTTTCAAATATATCTTTTAAATCCTCAAAAATCATTAGTCCGAAGCTTTCTTCTTTGAGCCCAGTACTTATCATTAGAAATTCCGTAGTCTGCTGATTGGCTTTAGCATTGGCGTTAAGCATTTCTTCTAAGACTTTGCGTCTTTGGAATTCGGCATAGCCAGTAAAAGTATCTTCAAGAGCGTAGCGTACTCCATCGCGTACCTGAAAAGTTACATCTATAGCACCAGTACCTATACTGAATTTATTGAAGCCTATATCTGTAACTACTTCTTGTATGCCAGTTTCAAGATCCTCCATACTTTTTTCTAGATCTGATTTTTCTCTTTGTGGTCTAGGGTCGTGTAGTGGGCTCTCCCCTTTGTAGATTTTGATTTCTTTGTTTTTTTCTTCTGGATAATTTTGCATAAAGGCATTGGTAAATACGGGCATTAATGAACTGCCTAAATCTATGCTGGCTTTAGCTGGGCTAAGGTTTAATAATGTTGATAATAATATTATTATAATCATGTTATCTATTAACCTTAAACACTGGTATGGAACTGACTTTGAGCTGGTCTTGCTCTAGTTCAATTATTATTTCAATACTTAGCTGACGCTTTTGGTAGCTTCCACTAGGAAATTCTTCAATCGCGAAACATACAGCTTTAACACTATGATTATTAATTTCTTCTAGGTAGAGTTGCTCTATATTAAGCTGGCTCGTTATTTTTTCTTTGCGCCTATTTGTAAGTTCTGGATAGATATTTTTGATAAATAAATCTTCCTGGGTTCTAAGCTGCAGGTAGTTAATGTCTTCATTGCTACTGGCGCTAAAGAACTTCTCCAGGTAATCTCTTGCAAAAATCCTGGCTTGTTCAAGATCTATGTTTTTAATGATTGGCATTTCTTCTTCTCTGCTTTCATTGTTTTTATTGATATCGATTAGCTGCATGGCTAAAAGAATAATTATTATCCAACTGAGTACCAAACCTAACTGTAACTTTTTGACTATGCCTAGTTGTTCTAGCCATTTTTGCATTGGTAGATTGCTATGCTGCTTGTTCAAACAAATCATGGTCCAAGAGTTCTTCTACCACCTCTCTTGCCGCTTGCTGAACTGTTTTAGCTTTAGTGTTTTGGAATAGTAGATCTCGATTCTTAGTGAAACTAGGAGTTGAGTTGCTAAGTATTTCTTCAATTTCGTCCATTGCAATATGTATCAAACCTGAAGATCTAGTAGTTTTAAGAAAGCAGTTGCCTGATTCATTGAGACTCGGGTCTTGTATTAAACTAGCTTCAGCACTATTTAAGCCAGTGGCGGCAATTAGTTCTTGTTTGTCATTAGATTCTTTTAGCTGAAAACATAAGGTGCAAGAGGCAGAGGAATGAACTTCTCTTGGTAGGTCTTGTGGTTTTTGCGATATAGTCCAGAGCCCCAGGTCCATTCCTCTTCCTGCCCTTGCAAAGAAGCTAAGGGCATCCTTACCTAACTTAGCTTTTGTTCCGGTAAAAATTTTCCAAGCCTCATCTACGATTAGTGTGAGAGCTGATTCTCGCTTGAAAATAACGCGTTGATTTACATAGTTAATAGTTAGAAACAATGCGACGGGCAGAAAATTAGCGTCGCTTTCAACTTTCGATAAAGTTATCAATAGTAATTTCTCATTATTACTTATCCTTGCAGCTTTGCCGTCCATTAAACCAGAATAAATACCATTAGTGCAGCGACAATAAGGTGCGATAGCTTTTTGATAGCTACTAGCATAGTCACTATCTTCTTTGGCGAGGAATTCATATAAATCACTAAGACTGGGTTTTAGTTGTTTAAGATAGAGCTTGTTAAGAGTACGCACTAAGAAAAACTCCTCTTCAACGCTTAGCTCATTGCTGCGATTTTTAATTAAACAAAGTAGTTTGACTGCATTCTCAATTTGTTTGTTAATTTCGCAGGTGCTGGGATTATCACTTAGAGCTAGTGGTGCGAAATAGCCTAAACCATCAGAATTGACACTAGTATCTATCTCCACTACAGTGCCGCCGAAATAATCTACAAAAAACTGCCAGCCATCTCTAGTATTGTCAATAATCACGAAACTACCACCACGCTCAAGTCGTCTTTTAACGGCAAGTTTGGCTGCAACTGTTTTACCAGAGCCAGAGTCGCCGATAAAATTAATATTGCGGTTGTGGCAAACACTGCGGTTATACTCGTCTAAATAGACAGGTCTATTGTTTTCTAGTGATAGTCCCATAAGTGCTCCTGATTTTGTTCCTAGTTCGTTCTTGAGAAAACTAAAACATGCCCCTGCAAATTCGCTGCTAGCAAATAATTGTTCTTGACTCTTCAGTTTAGGACTGGCGAAGGGTAAAGCAGAAATATAATTTTTAATTTGTTGTCTTTCTAAGCCTGATATTTTTGAGCCACTATATGGTTTTGCGACTCTTAAGCTATCTTCTTGTAGGGTTTTTAGATCTTTGGCTTTAAGAGTGATATGAATGCTCAGATCGTAACTTTGTGCTTGATTGATTAAATCTGCTGCTATATCTAAGTTTTCTTTGATTATGGCTTGAGTGCTACTGCGAATGCCTTTGGCTAGTTGCCTTGTGATTTCAGCTTTATTTTCGGCTTTACGTCTATCTTTGTAAGCATCTCTGTGAGTCCAAATTAAACTTAAATATGCTTCAGACTTGATGTTAGCTAATATCTCTTTAATCCAAAAATTCAAATCACCACTTTCTGGATTTAAACTAATGCGCAAAGTTTGAGTATAGTCATCTCCCCATTGTAGATACTTAGCCTTATCCTGAACCTCTTTGGTTTCGTTGTTGTGGCAGGCGGGGTGATAATAATTACAAAAGTTTTGAAGAGCATCGTCTTTGAGTTGCTCAGCTTTAATATTTATGGTTCTAAGATTCATTAAGCTAAGTTCAATTTTTTGTTTTAGTAAACTCAGCTCTTCCTCTATTTCAGCTTCAGTTATGCTTGGATTTAAGCCGAGTGCTTGGCGTAGCTCTTGCAGACAGTTCCGTGTCTTGTTGCGCTGTAATTTATGCTTTATTACTAGGTAGAAGTCATAATCGGCTATGAATTTCTGCGATCCGATAAGCCTAGCGAACCAGTCCTGGTGATAATCTTGAGCAATTTTAATATTATCCTTGAAATGGATAATATTATTATTTTTCTTGAAGCTTATCTCGCTGTTTTGATATCTATGTATATGAGTAAAAGCCTGAATACTATCACCGTCATTATTAGTTGAACCGAAATAAGATCCAAGGCTACTGGTGCTTTGCATTTGTGCTAAAAATCTAGCCCAGTTTTTGCTTATCATTTGTTTTTGACAGCTATCTATATTGAGCCAGTGCACGCCATTGGCTAGTTTGATTACAGCAATTAAATCACCATTCTTGGCTTTTAGATGATCCTTGGCTTGCTGCAAGCTAGCTAGGTCTATCATCTCTTCTATGCAAGGTTGCTCTGCTTGAGATTTATCTTCTTGCTTGAGAGCGTAACTTAGATCGGCTAGTGGGTGCATGAATAGTGAGCTGTAGAAGCCCGGGATTTGATCACCACTATTGCTTTTGATGATGATAGCTATAACTAGCATCCAGATTATTGCAAGAAATAACAAGAGCGGACTATTGATAGCTAGTTTTAAGCTAAGGGCTATATAAAAAAGTGAGAGCGCAGCACTAACTACAGCGATTAGCGTGAAGAGACTCATCCCCATATAAATCTCATCTTGCTTTTTGAAATTGCGGTATGTTTTTACTGCGCTCATATTTGCCCCCGTCCCCTTTATCTTGGTTTACTGTTTTAGTGCGTTCTAACTTGAACAGTCTCCAAAATAAAACTATTTCGATTTGATCTTCTGATGGCTGGTAGCCCTCGTGATAAATTATTTAGTAGATTGAATCCCCCCAAACCTACTGCTGCCATCGGTGCTGCTGTTTGCAACATCTCTCCAAGCTGTGCGGTGAGAGCATAGAAGTTGTCTACATATTCACCCATGCCTGAACCGGACATATAGTCACCGTAGACAGTATTTACCGCAAAACTGCCACCAAGATCATTCACCATGCTGAATAGTAGCGGTAGTATTTGTATAGTGAAAACTCCAGCGGTGGTCGTTCCCACTGAAGCTACAATTGCGGTTTTGCTTATTTTGCCACTTTGATTGGTTACTCTAAGTGCTTCATGCTTTCCATGAAAATGTTTTTCTAGTAAGTTGTAACCCCAGATTGGTAATGTGATTGCTGCAAATATGGCAAGCATATAAGCGCATAAGCTAATAAATCCCCATAATTGCTCTAAATTATTTTCCATTTTTTAGTACCTCCTTTAGTGCTTCTAATCCTAGTTTTAATTGTTTGTCGTTAGGGGTCGCCAAATAATATTTTTTTTGTATCCAGCAGCTTGCTAGGTAAGCGATGCTGATAATTACTGCAAGCCAAGTGCTCATAAAGATCAAATTAGTGTTATGCAATTTAAGTAGATTAGGTATGGCAGCACCTAAGAGTAAAATGGCACTACTTACATAAACGGTGCTGCCACATAAAGCTGAGTGAGATTTAGTATTTTGCACTTCGGCAAGTGTTGGGACCATCATGGAGATCTCACTCAAAGTGGCGCGGGCTGGTAAATGCCTGATTTTGTCCATAAAGCAGTTATAGACCTGATGTTCTGCTGCATGATATTGTTTGAGCAGTTTTGGCATGCGCCCGCGTATAAAACTATAGGGAGGGCTTCCCAGGTAAGTTTCGGTAACTAATAGTTCTTGTTTATTGCTGCTAGTGGCTTTTAGGTAACGAGCCACGCTAGTTTTATTTGCGATTGCAAAATATATTGCTCCGATTTCACTGTAGCCGTCCATGGCTTGTAATTTTGCTTCTCCGTTTCTAAAAATGAAAGGGGTCATTTTTCCTCTGGACATTAAGTGAATTTAATTTGTCCTTAACCAGCTCTTAACTCAAAAGCCGTATATAGAGCTAGGACTATAGTTCTTGCTAGTTGAAATCTTTATTTTTGCTGGCTTTTAGGGAGGAGTAATGTCAATAGCTAATACCAGTAAAGTCCAATCCACTCAAGTCCAAGGTTCTAAAAATTTAACGGCAAGTCAATCAGAAACAGCAAGTAGCTCTTTAGTTGCTGATGTTCGTGACTCAGCTTCATTAGCAAGAGAAGGTATTAAGTCTGATCGCGATATCGGTTCTCTGCTTGGTGCTGACTTTAACCAACAGGCAGGTTTTGCTCAAATTGCAGCTTTAATGTCTAATCTTAATGAACAAACAAAATCATCCAAAGCTGCTGATTTTGTAATCAAAAAAAGTCTTGAAACTACTACAGCATAAAGCTTAGAGAGATTCTATAATTAAGTAACCCTATTATAATAAAGTTATAATAGGGTTTTCTTTTTGCGCTCCCAGCCTATTATCTGGCGCAACTTTAACCAGTTCTTTACTTTAGTTTGTTATGGGAGTAGTTGGGGAAGGAGATATATATACACATCTATTCCAACCCCTCGGATGCATAGATTCAAACTATCTATAACTATGATTTTATTGCTGGCCATGCCACTAATGGCTAGTGCTAAGACCAGGTTCGTTACTACTAATAATATTGGTGGTGATTCTAGTATAGGTTTACTATTGGCGGACGGTGATGATGTCGTTACTACTAGTAGAGGTGTTCCTCAAGTTCGTATGCGTTTAGAGACTAGTAAACTAGTAACAATACCTAAGGGTAATATCAGGGTTGAAGTCTATAGAAGCACTAATGACGAGAATGAATTAGTGGCTGTCTTCAATTACCCTGTAAAGCAAGGTCAAGCCGCTATAAACTTGCGCATGAACCTTCCTGAGTTTGAGAGTCAATCAGAGAATTTTGATTTTATAGTTTATGACACTGATGGTAATCCACGCTCTAAGTTTAGACATAGTTTTGCTTCTAAAGAACTAATTACTTTTAAGCCGAAACCACCTACTGTTGATGTCCTTGATGAGGAGATTCTAAGTACTGATGAGTTGCAGTATATTGCTAAGAAGTTTGCTATTGCTGTAGTGCCGGCTGGACAACCAGCGGGCATGCAGAAGCAAGATGGCATCTATAATTTTCAAGTGCCATTGCGCAAGTCTTCTGGTAAGTTAATTCAGAGAAATAAAATCATCAGTAATAGCCTAGATTTTGATGAAGTTGGTTCTCTATCTGATAGAGATAATTTTGATGCAGCAGCTAAGGGTACTGTTTTCTTAGATAAAGATACAGGACTTGTCTACGTCAAAGCTAGTGATGCTGATGCGGATTGGGCAGATCCTATTGAGTTTACTAGCGGTCAAGTGAGTAATGGTGACACCGGTTCGGGGACAAACGGTGACACTACTACTCCTGCACCAACTACGACTATTATTAACAATCCAACAACAACCATTGTTCAACAATTTAGCCCAAGTCAAATCACTAACGGTTCTATTGCAGTAGAGAAAATTGAATCTTTGGTTGCAACTCAAGTAATGACCTTGCCGCTTAAAGATGCTTTGCGTAATTCTACGGTGGCTCTAGGAACAGTTGCTTCTGGTACTATGCCTATCATTAGATACACGGGAGCTGGTAATGCAACTTGGTCTGTGGTTGTGCCTGAAGATTTGGCTCGTAATAATGCTAATTATAGTGACATTAAAATCAAACTACATTGGAGTCCTAGTAATGATTCTGCTCAGACTATTGACTGGCGTTTAGCATATTCTTCTTTCGATAATGGTGATTTGATTAATGCTGCTGCAGTATCTAATATTGATGTTTCAAGTGCAGCACCAGCAGCTACTTTAACTTTAACTGAAACTGAGTTTACCGTGCCTATCTCTAGTATTAAAGATAGCTTAGTACTTAAGCTCTCACGCCTTGATAATCGTGATATCAAAGCTAATCTAAGTTCTATATCTATTGAATATCCAGGGAGGGTGCTTGAATGATGAATAGGGTGATGAGAATTATAGTATTAGTGCTTATGCTAGTGACTTGCTTAAGACAAGCTTTAGCGCAAGAACTAGTAAAGGCTGCTAATACTGTGGTCAATACTGATGCTTTTGTTCCAGCTGTAGCTGGTTCAGAAGAAGCTGCTGAGGATGATGAAGCTGAAATTGCTGTTGAAGATGAAACAGACGAAGAAGAAGATTTAACTGAGCTTGCTGATGAGGCAGATTCAGAAGATGAAGCGGATGAAGCAGAAGAAAGTGCTGAAGCTGCTGAATAGTTGGGGACATAAAGAGAAAATAAGGCAAAAAAGGAAAAGCAAATGAAAACAATCACAAGAATACTACTACTAACGTTTGCAATGTTTATTTTAGGTCCAGCTAAAGCGGTGGATATGGATGATTTCGTTCCTGCTGATGGCGAGACTATTACTACTACTTTAATTACTAACGGTGCTGTTACTAGCGATAAAATTGTCGCAGATGCAGTTACCGCTGATAAAATCGCAGCTGATGCTGTAACTGCTAGTGAGATAGCAGCTGATGCTGTTGGCTCAAGCG
>CAYUFH010000008.1:28743-32942 GCA_964444015.1 uncultured Gammaproteobacteria bacterium
GCAGCTGATGCTGTAACTGCTAGTGAGATAGCAGCTGATGCTGTTGGCTCAAGCGAAATCGCGACTGATGCTGTAGGTTCTGCTGAAATTGCAGCTGATGCTGTAACTGCTAGTGAGATAGCAGCTGATGCTGTTGGCTCAAGCGAAATCGCGACTGATGCCGTAGGTTCTGCTGAAATTGCAGCTGATGCTGTAACTGCTAGCGAGATAGCAACTGATGCAGTAGGTTCTAGTGAAATAGTCTCTGATGCAGTTGGCTCAAGCGAGATTGCTGCTGACGCTGTAGGTTCTGCCGAAATTGCTACTGATGCTGTTACAGCAAGTGAGATCGCTGCTGGGGCAGTTGCTAATAGTGAGCTTGCTGCTGATGCTGTTACCAGTGCTAAGATCGCTGATGGTACTATTGTTGCTGCTGATTTAGCTGCTAACGTGATTAGTACTCTGGGTACTAAGTACGATCAATTAGAGATCGGTGCTGGTACTAGAACTAGCTTAACTGTTGGCACTGTAGGCTCTGGTTATGGTGCGGCTCCAGTTCTTCGATACGATAACTCGAGCACTAGTTATTCGCGTTGGACTATGCCTGTGCCTGATGACTATACTCCAGGTACTGATATTATCGTTGAGCTAATTTGGAGTCCAAGCAACACTTCTGTAGCTAACGTTGTTTGGGAACTTGATTATGCGTCACTTGCTGCCGGTGAAGTAGTTCCTGGCTCAGCAGGTTTTACTGCTAAGACTTATACTCAAGCTACTTCTGGTACTACTCTTGCACTTGCAAGTACCGGTAATAATTTAACTATCAGTGCTGCTGATATTGCTGCTAACGACACTATTAACCTAGTGGTGCTTAGAGATCCTGGTGCGGTAGCTGATACTTACAGTAATGATGCGAACGTGCATTTGGTGAAAATCAAATACACTGCTAAAAAAGTAAACTAACTTTGATATCGTCAGGTTCATTCTCATTGCCTGCGATAATTTCATAGTGAACTGATTTGCTTTTTGCTTCTTTGTCATGCGGCTGGCTTGGTTTAAAGTCAGCCGCATTTTTTTCTAAACTCCAAATATTTGCTATAGAACTTAGTTGCAGGTCTGTATCGTTAGAGTGAGGCTGATAAACAATTAATTCGTCTACTAGCCCAGCATCTATAAACGCTTGAGTGAGAGTGGGTCCAGCTTCAAGCATAAGTTTAGTTAGACCTTCTTGCCTTAGTTCGGTGACTAGTGCTTTAAGATCTTTACCATTCATTAGTCGTATGTCATTGCAAGGAGCAGAGCGGCGAAGCAATCCATCATTAGCAAGTCGCGAAGCGGCGAAGCAATCCATTACTGAACTGTTATTTGCATCTCTAGTTAAAACTATTCTTTTTGGTTGTAGAATTTGAGCTATCCCCAACTCTTCAGCACTAAATCTCACATTAAGTTGAGGATTGTCCGCTCTCACTGTCATCATTCCGGTAATTACTACTTGATGACTAGCTCTCATTAGGTGCGCGTCGCGGCGTGAATTAGAGTTGCTAATCCAACGTGGCTCGTCAGCTCTGGTGATCATGCGTCCATCTTGAGTAATTGCTATCTTTGCTGTAATCCAAGATTCACGCTTGATGCTTTTAAAAAACGCACGATTGAGATATTGAGCAGCTTCTACTATCTTAGGATCTAATTGTTCTGGTTTGATAATTTCTGTTCTGGCGAGCTTCCCGAGACCTTTACCGCTTACTAATGGATTGGGGTCATGGCTAGCGAAAATTAATTTAGCGAATTGATGCTTAAGTATTAGATCTACGCAGGCTGGAGTTTTGCCTTGATGGGCGCAAGGTTCTAGTGAGACATAAATACTGCAATCTTTAAAACTAGAATATCCTTTAGCTAGAGCATCACGAACCGCGTTGACTTCAGCATGTGCTTCACCGTAATTCTGGTGAAAGCCTTCGCCGATGATTTCTCCTTGCGCGTTAGTTATCAGCGCGCCGACCATAGGGTTAGGGTGGGTACCTGAAGCGCCGCGTTTAGCTAAGTTAATGCATTTTTCGAGGTATTGTTCGTGTTGCAACAGATTTAATTATGCTTGATTCCTGTCATCGCGAGGAGTGTAGCGACGAAGCTATCCATTGGGTGGATTGCTTCGTCCTTCAGGCTTGCAATGGCAGACTTGCATTTTAGTTATAACTTTAGTATAATATAGTTATAACTAAGGAGTTAACTATGAAACGTATCCCACGCAAAATTATCAAAATCGGCAGCAGCCACGGCATTATCATCCCTAAAGTTTTATTAGAGATGCTTGGACTTGAAGAAGGTGCTGAAGTAGAAATTCAACTAGCTGATGGTGGTTTGCTTATTAAAGGTAGCGGCAACAAAGCTAAAGTCAAAGGTCTTCGCTGGGATGAAACTAAAGACGAAGTTGTTACTTAAACTTTAACCATATTAGCTTCTAGTTCTGGAGCTTTACTGTAATCCGTAGTACTTTCAAAAGCATAAGCAGCATTCAGTAATCTAGATTCTGCCATCACCGGTGCTATTAGTTGCATGCCTATAGGTAAGCCGGCACTATCATAGCCGCAGTTAAAAGATATAGCTGGAAGTCCAGCTAGGTTTACCTGTACTGTATAAATATCAGCAAGATACATAGTTAGTGGATCTTGAATCTCACCGAGTTTAAAAGCAGTGCTTGGAGCGGTTGGTGAGACTATAAAATCACAAGTATCGAAAGCTGCATCGAAATCTTGAGCGATTAATCTACGTACCTTAAGCGCTTTATTATAGTAAGCATCATAGTAGCCAGAGCTTAGCGCGTAAACGCCAATCATAATACGGCGTTTAACCTCATCACCGAACTTAGTGCGTGATTGCAAATATAAATCCAGAAGATTATCAGCTTCTTTGTCGCGGTGTCCGAAACGCACACCATCGTAGCGAGATAGATTAGAGCTAGCTTCAGATGGAGCGATGACATAGTAACAAGGCAAACCATATTTAGTTTTATTAAGTTTGATCTCGACAGTTTTAGCACCTAGTGACTCGAAATGTTTGATCGCTTTTTCTACGGCTTTCTTGACTTCAGGATTAAGCCCTGAACTACTATCGAAGAACTCAGGTGCTATGCCTAAACGCATACCTTTAAGTGATTGAGTCTTACCGAAACTATTTTCTATCTCATTAATATAATTAGGCACTGGATTTTTAATTGAGGTGCTGTCTTTAGCATCATGGCCTGCCATCGCTTCCATCAGTAATGCCGCGTCACGCACTGAGTGAGTCATGGGACCAGCCTGATCTAAGCTAGATGCGAACGCTACTATGCCATAACGAGAAACCCGTCCATAAGTAGGTTTGAGCCCGACTATACCGCAGTAACTAGCTGGTTGTCTAATGGATCCTCCGGTATCTGTACCGAAAGCTAGTGGCGCAAAGCGCGCAGCTACAGCAGCAGCGGAGCCGCCTGAGCTACCGCCAGGTACTCGAGAGTAATCCCAAGGGTTATGCACTACACCATAAGCAGAGTTCTCGTTGCTAGATCCCATTGCAAACTCATCGAGATTAGCTTTACCTATGGGAATAGCTCCAGCACTTAGGACTTTATCAGTGATAGTGGCGTTATAACTAGATCTGTAGCCAGCTAGCATCTTAGAGCCAGCAGTGGTTTCTGTACCTTTAAGGTTGATTAGATCTTTAACTGCGATCGGTGCGCCAGCTAGTATGCCCATCTCAGTGATTAGCTCTTGAGTAGTTTTAGTACCGAGGCTAGCAAGTTTAGCGTCAAGTTTCTCAGCAGTTTCTAGCGCGATGTTATCGCAGCGACTGATGAACGAGTTAATAGCCTCATCATATTTATCAATGCGGTTTAGGTAATTTCTAGTTATTTCAGTAGCTGATACTTGCTTAGATAGGAATAAATCTCTAAGTTCTAAGGCTGTTTTACTGGTTAAATCGCTCACGGGCTATATTTTAGCAGTAATTATGTCCAGATGTTTTTACCGTCGCTACCGGGTTTTTCGAATACGGATTTTAGACGTCCTGCTTTAAAATGCATAGGATGGTTGAATAAAGCATGTTTTATAAGAAGGTGAACATCGGTTGTTCCGTTGGAGTTAGTTCTTGCTTTAAATTCCCCACGTGCAAGAGCATCTAAATGATTCAGTAGTTGTGGAATTGAGTTGATTACTATTGGATCATACCCCATTTCTTGAGCACCA
>CAYUFH010000009.1:0-3341 GCA_964444015.1 uncultured Gammaproteobacteria bacterium
AAGGCTCAAATCCATCCATAGAACGCCATTTCAGCAGATGGTAGAATAAGCAAGGATTAAAAATGTTAACCCCAACAGATTTTAGGAATGGCCTTACCGTTAGATGGAAGAACGGTATTTATCAAGTAACCGAGTTTTTGCACGTTAAGCCAGGCAAGGGAGCAGCCTTCGTGAGAGCTAAACTCAAGAATATTAGTACTGGTAGCGTTCTTGAAGAATGCTTCCGTATGAATGAACAATTTGAACCAGCGCATGTTGAGCGCAAAGAGATGCAATACCTTTATGCTAGTGGCCCAGATAGCTATGCCTTCATGGATATGAAGAGTTTTGAGCAGATGGAATTATCTAAAGCTCAGGTTGGTCAAAATATACTGGATTTCCTTAAAGAAGAGACAATTTGTTCTATTACTGTATGTGACGGTAAGATCTTGGGTGTTGTACTGCCTAACTCGCTAGAGCTTAAGATAGTAGATACTGCACCTAACGAAAAAGGTAATACTGCAACTGGTGGTGGCGGTAAGCCTGCTACGCTAGAGACTGGTGCCGTGATTAACGTACCGTTCTTCGTTAATCAAGGTGAAGTTATCAGGGTGAATCCGGTTACTCGTGAGTACCAAGATAGGGTTAAATAATTTATGGCTGATAAAAAACAATCTGGTGATGAAAAATTACCTATAGCTCAGATTAATAAGCTTGCTGAAATACTTAAAGCTCAGGACTTAACTGAGATTGAAGTAGAGAATGAGGTTTTCGGTAAAATTAAAGTGCGCCGTGAAGCAGCGATAGTGCATGCTGCTGCGCCAGTTCATCATGCTCCCAGCTCAACTAAAGTTAGCGCTGTAGCGGCAGTTAAATCTGATGATGTTTATGAAGTAACTTCTCCGATGGTAGGTACTTTCTATCAATCATCTTCCCCTGGCTCTGATGCCTTCGTTAAGGTTGGAGATAAAGTTAAGAAAGGCGATACACTCTGCATAGTAGAGGCGATGAAGTTAATGAATGAACTGCCTTCTGAAGTAGCTGGTGAGATCGTTGAGATCTGTATCGCTGACGGGCAGGCGATATCATTCGGTCAGCTATTGATGAAAATCAAAAAAGCTTAATATGGATTTATTTGAGCAAGCATATACCCATAGCTCAGTCACCAAAGAACATTCTCAAATACCTAATAACGAACGCTTAGAATTCTTTGGTGATGCTGTTCTTAAGCTGGTTTTTAGTGAGCATCTTTATAATATGTTTCCTGATTATGCAGAGGGAGAGTTAACAAAAATTCGTTCGCTACTGGTATCTGATCAATCGCTACTGAAAGTGGCGCAAAAAATTGATGTTAAGTCGCGTATTAAAGTTGGTGGATCTATCAAGCAAATCCCAGATTCGATTATTGGTAATGCTGTTGAAGCACATATCGCGGCAATTTATATCAGTGAGGGCTACGAAGCTGCGCGCAAGTTTATTATTGAATCTTGGACTGAGCTATCTGATACGGTGCTAGAGGATGTTGCTAATAACTATAAGTCGATATTACAAGACCACTATCAGCGCCTCTCTAGTAAGGCGCCGCGTTATCGTACTTTAGAAGAATCGGGACCTGATCATAATAAGCATTTTGTTATTGGAGTATATTTTGATGATCAGCTCTTAGGCTCGGGTACTGGCTCTAATAAGAAGCAAGCTAGTATGGAAGCCGCTAAGGATGCTGTCGAGAAGCTAGGTTTAGCCCCTAAGTTATAATAAGGTTACAGGTGGATAAGGCAACTGAACTAAGAGTCAAAACGTTAGCTGAGGCTCTGCCTTATATCCAGAAGTATTCGTCTAAAACTTTCGTTATTAAATATGGTGGGTCGGCGCTAGTTGATGATGCTGTGCAAGAAAGCACTATCAAAGATCTAATACTGCTTAACATGGTTGGTATCAAGGTCATACTGGTGCACGGTGGTGGTCCTGAGATTAATGAAATGCTCACTAAGATCGGTAAAGAAATAAAATTCGAGCAAGGATTGCGTAAAACTGATACTGAAACCATGCAAGTAGTAGAGATGGTCTTGCATGGTAAGATTCAACGCCGCTTAGTGACAGCGATTAACTGTGCTGGTGGTAGAGCGATAGGACTCTCTGGGCGTGACGGGCAGATGATGATAGCGCGCAAGCATCCTTTAGGTGGTGATGATAATTGGTTAGGTGAAATAGAAACTACTGATACTAAACTTTTAACTGAAATTATGGCTCTAGGACTGATACCAGTGGTAAGTTCTATCGCGGCTGACGCTGAGGGTAATGCTTATAACATCAATGCTGATACTATGGCTGCTGATATTGCTAAAGCATTGCGCGCAGATAAATTATTATTGATGACTGACACTGCTGGTATATTGCGCAATAAAGATGACGCTAAGAGTCTGATTACAGATCTGAATCTCAGTGAAGCGCGTAAGCTTATTAGTAGCGGCATAGTCCAGGGTGGTATGGTTCCTAAAGTCGAATCTTGCATCGATGCTATAGAAGCGGGAGTCTCCGAGGTGATAATTCTTAATGGTTTAAACGCTCATAGTCTCTTGCTTGAGACTTTTACTGATTATGGAGCTGGGACGCTGATACGCGCTTAACGCAGTTCGAAAATAATCCCCTTAACAGCAGCGAGCCCAGCGCGCTCACAGACAGTGTTAAGAGTCACTACTAGACTTGCTTTAAGGAACTGTAATTCATTGGCTAAGGCAGCAGAGCGCACGCCAACGACTAGTTCAGAGTTTTTATTTAGTTTAATGGCGAAGGTTTTAGACTTGAGTACTGCTGCTTCAATTTGCGGAGCGTTAGTTCTATAGAGTTCATCAATTGCTGTTTGCCATAATTGCAAAGTCTTATAGGCTTCAAGTTGCTTGCCTAAGCCTAGGCGAGTGAAAAGACCACTAAGATCTTGGTTAATTTTATTGAGATCACCTCTTTGTTTAAACGGTTGTCGCATGCTCTTGGATTCTACCAGCTACTATCTCTATGACTTGCGAGCTATTAGACCATTTGTTGAGATGCTCACCGAGTTTAGTGGTAGTGATGATAACTTGGGTATCTGGGCTTAGTGCCGCGAGCAGTGCATCTTGGCGGCTCTCATCAAGCTCAGCTAAAACATCATCGAGTAGTAATATCGGCTCATCACCGCGCAGTTCTCTGAGTAGCTCTAGTTCACTAAGTTTCAGCGCTAGCACTATGCTGCGTCTTTGTCCTTGGCTGGCGTAGTTACCCGCGGCTTTATCATTAATGGTGATAACTATATCGTGGCGTTGCGGACCTATAGTACTGTGCATGCGCGCGAAATCACGAGCGAGGTTGGCTTCGAGTTCGCTTTG
>CAYUFH010000009.1:3441-4978 GCA_964444015.1 uncultured Gammaproteobacteria bacterium
TCTAACCACTCAAGGCGTTTAGCGATAATAATATTGCTAGCATTAATATATAATTCATCCCAAAGTCTAAGTTCGGCTTGCTGAGTGGGGTTGAGCCTAGCGTAGTAGGCGCCAGATTCTACGAGCTGAGTGATGCAACGATTACGCTGACTAAGAATTTTCTCAAAGTCTTTGACTTTAGGTTCGTAGCTGCTATCTAACTGAGTTATTAAAGCATCTAGCCAATCACGCCTATTACTTGGGCTACCATTTATTAGCTCAAGATCAGCAGACATAAAACTTACTGAATTAATATGTGAGCTAAGTTCACGATTAGATTTATTAACGTCATTCACTTTGATGCTACGCCTGCCACTAGGGCGGATCAGCACTGAGACTTTGTCATTGTTAGCTAAACGTGCATGCACGATAGCCGTCTCCAGAGAGAAATTAATTAGCTCAGCATCTTTAGTTGCTCGCTGAGATTTAAGACCGGATAATATTTGGATAACTTCTAGTAAATTGGTTTTACCCTGGGCATTATTGCCTATGATAATAGTCTTGTTATTCTCAAAACTTATTTTTGCTTCAAGATAATTGCGAAAACCAATTAAGTGTAATTCTTCAATGAACATTATTTAGCTTACAATTGAGTAGTGCCCTTATTTAATTCTCGCACACTTATGCTTTTTTGCGCGCTTACCTTGGTGGCGCCAGCATCAGCTCTTAGTAGTCCTAATTTAGCCAAGCTAGACGAACCAATTCTAGAATCAGAGCAACGCAACCCTAGGCTTGATAATGGTCAAGAGTTAATGATGCAGGTTACAGCAGATGAGATTAACTACAGTCAGAATACTGATTTCTATGAAGCTATAGGTTCGGCTGAAGCTTATTTACCAGATAGAGGTTCTACTCTCTATGCTGATCGTATTACCTATGATGGCAAAACTAAATTAGTTGAAGCCTTCGGTGCGGTCAAGATGGTTAGCGGTGAAGGTAAAAACCAAACTATAGTTCATGGTACTTATACTTCTTTTCAAACTGATACTAGTCTTTTGAATTTAACTGCGCCAAGAGTTTTTATGACTGGTATCAAGCTTAAAGCTAGAGAAGCGACAGGTAAGCTAGAAGAGAAGAAGGGTGACGAAGCACAAAAGAAAAATATTAAGTTCTTCGATGGTGTGCTTGCTGTAGATGAACCGATGAACCTTTATTTGAGAGGTTACCGTCTTGGTACTCGCTATAGTAGAGATAGTGTTAGAGAAGATAGAGATGCAGAAGTAAGCTGGGACGACCTTCCGGAACGAGCAACGTTTAAATACTCGGCTAAAGAAATAACTTATGATGATACTAAAAAAGTTAACAACTTAAGTATTAAAGGAGCGAGAATTTGGCTCACAGATGATTTTAGTATTCCTTCGCCAGTGCACATTACCAGTACTATTGGAGAAGCCGCTGATACTAAATTTAGAGGTCCTATACTTGGTACTCAAGAGCGTATTGGTGGTTTCGCCTTGGGACCTAGATTCTTCTATGCTCCTGATAATAATATTGGACT
>CAYUFH010000009.1:5078-8289 GCA_964444015.1 uncultured Gammaproteobacteria bacterium
TTTGAGATAGATTATCTCTTCGCGGCGGTTAGTGGCGAGTCACCGTTTCTTTTTGATCAGTTTATAGATGGTAATCAATCAGTAGTTTTCGATGGTGATTATCAGATTAGTAAGTGGTTTAGCATTGGTACTTTCCTTACATTTAATATGGACTCAGAGCGCTTCGTGCGTAACCAAATGCGCATGATGTTAGGTCCTGATGATTTCAAGATGATATTTAGCTACGATACTATACTGAATCAGATTGCTTTAGGCTTTAATATGATCATGGGTGACCCGTTGAAGTTTGATAGTTTGAGTGTGAGGACGCAGTAACTACCCATCCTTCAACCCCGACATAGTAATCCCCTCTATAAACTGTTTCTGCGTAATTAAGAACAGCACTAGAACTGGGATTATAACTATAATCGCCGCTGCCATCATTGGTCCCCACTCAGCTCCCCCGAGTTGTGATTGATATTGCTGCAAGCCTAGAGATAGTGTGTAGCGAGCTTCATCTATTAGATAGACACTAGGTTTCATTAGATCATTCCAATTGATCATGAACTGGAACAGTGCTACTACCATTAGAGCTGGCTTAGCTAGTGGCATATAGATCTCAGCGAAGATCTGCCACTCATTAGCTCCATCAATGCGCGCAGAGTCTGCTAGCTCGCGTGGTATGCTCATAAAGAACTGTCTGAGTAGAAAAATATAAAACGGCAAGCCGCCTAGATACGGCAGTATTAGCGCCAGTGACGTACCATAGAGACCTAGAGACTTCACTAGAAGAAACTGCGGCACTAGTAGCGCCATGTCCGGCAGCATCATAGTTGCGATGGTGATTCCGAAGGCTATCTCGCGTCCACGCCAGTTTAGTGCGCTGAAGGCATAAGCAGCTAGCGCACTAGAGATGGTCACGCCGATGACACTGAACACCGCTATGTATAAGGTATTCAACGCACATGAGAGAAACCCTATTTTATTAAGCGCCACTAAATAGTTGCCCCAGACTATTGGATTAGGAATCAACTGAAACCCACTGTGATAAATCTGCTCAGAGCCTTTAAGACTAGTAGAGAGCATACCGATAAACGGCACTAAGGCACAGACACTTAAACATACAAGCACTAGATGACTAATGAAATTTTTAGTTCTCATTATTTCTTTTTGATAAACCAACCGCCACTAGCTCTAGCCAGAAGTTTACCTTCTTGATTAACGATCTCACCTTCTACGTAGACTATGGTCGAACCATATTTTGCTATTTCTGCGTGACCGATTAAATTATCGCCGAGTTGTCCTGCTCTAAGGAAGTGCACATCCATCTGCATAGTTACTACTTGCTCAGCACTTTTATCGAGTATCGTAGAGGTCACCGCGCCGGACATTGTAATATCCAGTAAAGTGGCGATGATGCCACCATGTACAGTTCCGCCTATATTGAGGTGATGCGACTCGATCTTCAGTTCTGTCTCGCAAATCCCGCTGCCATATTGCTTGAAGCCTACACCGACATGATACTCAAAAGAGCTTTTGTAGCGGTCATTAGTGATATCTTCGTGCATCTCGATTTTATTATGTCATGGATTGCTTCGTCGTGCTAACGCAGTCCAGTGGGACGGATTGCGTTGCTGCGCTCGTAATGACGAGGTTCTAGTGAATAATGATAGAATAATACTCCGCAAGCCAATGAAACAAGCCAAAATGACAGTTAAAATGCCCGACCTATCAGTGTCGAAGGCTAATCAAGAAAAAGCCTCTAAGCTATATGGGCATTTCTTAAGCTCTGTGCGCGGGCAGCTACTTAGATCAGCTTCTGAGTTCTCTACTGTAACTACTATTTTTCGTTTCTTGGCTAAATCTAAGAAAGCTGATCCAGCTGAAGCTCAAGTGATGGAAGTAGTGCGTCGCATGCAGCGCGATAAAATCCATGCGGAGATAGCTCTGCAGCTTAGTGAAACCACTGCACATAATTTGCAAGCGATGCAAAAAACCGTCTTAATACAAATGATCCCTTATCTTTTAGGTTTGTTGTTAACCATTACTTTGGTGGTGCTAGCACTTTTGACTAAACCGTTAGCTTTTACTAACCCAAGTTTGCAGCGTTATTTACTGCTTCTATTACCGGCTGTCGCTTTATTTATTTGGGGGCTCATGGCAAGATCCAAAATGAAATACGATATGCTTGCACTAAATGTCTTAATGCAAGCTAGTTCGGCTTATGCATCTGCCCGTATGCAAGGTAAGGGTGAGATTGGTGCTTTGCAAAATCTTGCAGAGATGAAGCGTAGAGCTGCTTCAATGGAGAAGAAAAACTCCACTAAGAAAAAAGAGTCTAAAACTTAATATGTTTCTAGCCGTTTCTGTTTTATTAATTGATCAAATAGCGAAATATTGGGTTTTACATAACTTGGCTTTTCATCAAGCTTTGGTTTTGGTTCCGGGTTTGATTGGTATAGAGCACCAGCATAATACTGGTATGGCTTTTAGTATATTAGCGTCTCAGCCTTTATTGATGCAGTTCTTGGTAACTGCGATTATTGCGGGGCTTACTCTTTTTGTGTCGCGTATTCCAGCAGACAAGAAACTTTTGCATTGGGCTTTCGCTTTGATATTGGGCGGAGCATATTCTAATTTATTAGATCGCTATGTTCATGGTTTTGTAGTTGATTATATAAACTTTCTTTTTGTAGATTTTGCAGTTTTTAATCTTGCTGATGTGGCTTTAAACCTAGGTGCCGTTTTATTAATTGCTGATTTACTTAAACCTGAGGCTACTGCGGAGAGCTGCAAGTATAAAGAGAGTGCTAATGCAAATTAAAATTGATGAATCGGTACTTGAATTAGCTGCAGATCTTAGAATAGATAAATTTTTGCAATTGCATTTAGCATCGATGAGCCCAGCTCCATCGAGAACCTATGTTCAAGAGTTAATTAAATCTGGAGCGGTTTTGGTGAATACTAAGCCAGTAAAAGCTAGTTATAGTCTTGAATTAGATGATGAAGTTGAAATTACTATTCCAGAAGCTAGGGAGCTTGAACTAGTAGCTGAGGATATTCCACTGGATATAGTCTATGAAGATGATGATCTGATGGTGATTAATAAATCAATTAATATGGTTACTCACCCTACTACTAACCAGATGACTGGTACTTTGGTGAATGCGATCTTGTTTCATTTACGCAAGCAGCATAAAGTTTCGTCTCAGCCCTTTGGGATTGGCTTAGC
>CAYUFH010000009.1:8389-30442 GCA_964444015.1 uncultured Gammaproteobacteria bacterium
ATAACACAGAGATAAGTCAATCCAGAAGGGCTGAGGGTATTAATGGGGTTTTGCGTCCGGGTATAGTTCATCGTCTTGATAAAGACACTAGTGGTCTTATAGTTGTTGCAAAAACAGACTTGGCACATAAATCTCTTAGTGAGCAAATCAAAACTCGCAAGCTGGAACGTAAATATTTAGCTTTAGTAGAAGGTAATCATAGACAGAATTCAGGTACTATTAATTTGCCTCTAGGCAGGCATCCAGTGCACAGACATAAGATGGCGGTGATTACAGATGAGAGAACCAAATCTCGCTACGCTATTACTTACTACACCGTACTTGAGCGTTATAAATTCAAAGATATATTTTTTAATTTACTAGAGTGTAAGCTCGATACCGGGCGCACTCATCAGATTCGAGTGCATCTTTCGCATTATAAGCACCCTATAGTCGGTGACTCTACTTATGGAGCTAGCGATAGGATACTTAAAGCTGCTAGACCAATGTTGCATTCTTATACTATGTCTTTAGTGCACCCGCGCAGTGGAGAGACGCTGCGATTTAGTTCTAGTCCACCGCTAGATATGCAGAAAGTTATTGCGATGCTCTCTGCGCAGAGTCAAGCTATGGATTGATGGATTGCTTCGCTTCGCTCGCAATGACGATTTGCGAATGACTGCTAGAATATATTTGTGGCTAAATCCCCGAAGAAACCTTTACATATAGGTATTATCGCCCCAGCTTCAGCGATAACTGCTGATAGCACTGATGCTAGTCGTGAAGCGATGGAGCGTGCTGCTGCTGGTTTAGATTATTTGCATAGTCTTGGTTATACAACCACCTTAGCTAAGAACATTCATCTTGATAAATCTAATGGACTTAATTTACTTAGTACTAGTCTTGATGCTGAGGGTTTGAATACGGCTGGTCCTATTGAAGAGCGAGTAGAAGCTATTCATGAGATTTATTCTAATCCTGAGATAGATATAGTTCTCTCTTTGCGTGGTGGTTATGGCTGCTTGCAACTTTTAGAACATTTGGATTATAAATTAATTAAGCGCGCCAAAAAACCCCTGCTTGGTTACAGTGATCTTACTGCTTTATTTATGGCTTTTGCTGCTAAGGCGCGCCTGCGCAGTTATCATACGCCGATGCTATTCGAGCTTAGTACTATGCCTGCTCTATCGGCTGGTAGCTTTAAGGATTTACTTAATTTACTTGCGGATTCTAAATTGATGCCGAGGCTCAGAGACTTCGAGCAGAACCCAGTATCCATGCGTCTTCCACGAAAGGCGCGCATACTTGGTGGTAATCTATCTTTGATTGCGGCTTTAGCTGGGACTAGATACTTACCTAAATTTAGAGGTGCTTATGTTTTATTAGAAGATTGTAATGAACCAGCTTATAAGATTGACCGTATGCTTGAACAATTAAGATTAGCTGGAGTTTTCAAAGGAGCTAAAGGTATTTTGGTTGGCGTCTCTCGCGATATGGAGTTTCCAACTAGAGTGCTTGATGAGATCTCTAAGATAGATGGTATTCCTTTTATTAAGAATGTTCAGGTCGGTCACGGTATTTTGAATGTTTCGGTGCCAATTAACTGATGCGCATTAATAAATACTTAGCGCATATGGGTATAGCATCACGGCGGGCGATTGATGATCTGGCTGCTGCTGGTAAGATCCTAGTCAACAACAAAATAATCAATGCTGGTTATAAGCTTAATCCTGGCGATATTATTTCAGTTCAAGGGCGCAATCTGCAATTCAATCCAGTAGAGGAATCTAGCCAGTATATTTATATAGCTTTATATAAACCAGCCGGTGTCAGTTCTACCTGCGCTGAGGATGACCCGGATAATATTATTAGTTATTTGCGCAGTGGTTCGCTTCGTCACTTCGACAAGCTACTCTCTAAGATTTGTCATTTGCCGCGAGTTTATCCAGTAGGTAGACTTGATAAATATTCTGAAGGTTTAATTTTATTAACTAATGATGGTGATTTAACTCATCAGCTTACTCATCCTAGCTTCGAACACGAGAAAGAATATCTAGTAGTAGTCGATAAACCCATCACTGATGCATTCCTCAAGCAATTCGCTAGTGGCGTAGAAATAGAACTTGATGACCGCTCGCGCGAGACTACTCTACCTTGTACTGTTACTAAAGTCTCAGCTAATAGTTTTAAAGTTATTCTCAAGCAAGGACTTAACCGCCAAATTCGTCGTATGGCTGAAGCGCTGGATAATAAGGTGCTAGTACTCACTCGACTGCGCATCGCGAAGCTAGAGCTAGGTGACCTCAAATCCGGTGACTATAAGCTAATTAAATCTGATGATATTATTTGATTAGAGGGCTTTAGTCTTGGAATTTAATCGCAAACAGATAATTATGATTTTTTGGGCAGCGCTGGCTGTTATAGTGCTTTTGCCTTTTGCCTTTAGATTTTCGCTCTCACTAGTGAATACTGTTTTCGGTAGACCAGATCTTTCTATGCTTGAAGACTATAGACCTATAGGTAGCATAGAGATTTATGATTTTGAGGATAATTTTGTTGGTGTACTTCAAGGTAAAGAAGATAGGCAAGTTGTGAACCTAGGACAGATATCTACTTATATGAAGCAAGCGATATTAGCTGCTGAGGATAATGAATTTTTCCATCACAAGGGTTTTAGTATCATGGGTCTCTTTAGGGCAGTTACTAATAACCTGATGGCTGGGCGCATAGTTCAAGGTGGTAGCACCTTAACCCAGCAAATGGTGAAGAATCTTTTTATTAATGAAGATGAGCGTTATAAGCGCACTTTTGGGCGTAAGATCCGTGAGTTGCTTATAGCTATTGAGGTTGAAGATCGCTATGATAAAGAAAAAATCTTAGAAATCTACCTCAATCAAGTTTATTTCGGTAATAGGGCTTACGGTATTGAACGTGCAGCACAGCGATATTTTAGTAAACCTGCAAGCAAACTTAATTTACAGGAAGCTTCTTATTTGGCAGGGATGCTTACGGCTCCAAGTTATCTTTCTACGCATTTCAAAGAAGCACGTAAACGTCAGTTGTATGTTCTAGAGCAGATGCATAATCATGGTTATATTACTGATAAAGAATATCAAGCTGCATTAAAAGCTAAAATTGATTTTAAATCAGGTGGCGGCAACTTATCTAAGTATCCTTACTATTTTAGTTACGTTGAGCAAGAATTGCGTAAGCGTTTTAGCCCGGATGAGCTGCGTAAGACTGGTCTTAAAGTCTATACTGGACTAGATCCTGTAGCTCAAGATGCTGCTAATAGAGCTTTAGAGTTGGGCATACAAAATGCGCCTCCAGGTATTAACCAAGCTGCTCTTGTGAGCATAGATATAGAATCAGCAGAGATTAGAGCTTTAGTTGGTGGTGTTGGTAATTTCTGGGAGTTTCAATTTAACCGCGCTACTAATCCTCATACTCTTGGTAGTGCTTTCAAGCCTTTTGTTTATCTTACTGGTTTTATGAAAGGAGTTATAGACTCTAATTCTATTATTGTTGATGAGCCTACAGATTTTGGTAATTGGGCGCCGAAGAATTTCGATGGTGAATATAAAGGCCCTATTACAGTGCGCACAGCTCTGATACTTTCTCGTAATATTCCAGCTGTTAAAATCGCACAGAAAGCTGGCATCAAAGACGTTATAGAAGTTGCACATAGAGCTGGTCTTAAGAGTCCTATGGATCCTTATCTGCCAACTGCTCTTGGGGCTTGTGCTTTTACTCCTGTTGAAGTTGCTACTGCATATGCGACTCTTGCTCGTGGTGGTGTTTATATGGATAGTATTCTTATTCGCAAGATCACAGATTCTCGTGGTAACTTACTTGAGAAAAACGAAGCTGTTGCTAAGAATGCTCTGCCTGAACGCCACGTTGCTGAAGTCGTCGAAATTATGAAAGATGTAGTGACGATGGGGACGGGTGCTGCAGCAAATATTCCAGGACGCATTATTGCTGGTAAAACTGGTACTGCTGATGGCAGTAGAGATACTTGGTTTACTGGTTTTACTGCTGATACAGTTACTACTATTTGGGCTGGTAACGAGATGAACCGTGAGGTGCATGCTCGCAGTGCTACTGGTGGGGGTGTGCCTGCATGGTCATGGCATCAATATATGACAGAGTATCTAAGAGAGAGACCAAGACCAGTTCGAGGTTTTAGTTTTGCTAGCGATTATATTACTGTGATGATAGATCCTTTAACTGGTTTGCTTGCAACAGATAAAACGCCTCATCCAGTTGCTCAAAGATTCAAACCAGGCACTGAGCCGCAAAGTTACTCTCCTGATCCAGATGAAGATGCAAGCAGTGAAGATAATAATGATGAACAGACTGCTTCTGAAGACAAGACTAAATATTATTCAACTACAGGGCAAGAGCAGCACTCTACAGATGAGAGAATCAAAGCTTTGGCTGAAGATACTGCTAGGAACTCTAAACCAAGCCCTAAACCTTACAAGCCACGAGTTGAGATAATACCTCAGCCTAAGAACTTTAGAGTTGACGTGGAATAATTCTATAAGATGTCCAGGCAGTTAATTTTTGGCAGGAATAGTGTTGAAGAGGCACTTAATGGTGGAGTTAGTATCTCTAAGATTTGGCTCGCACAGAATACTGCTGCTAAATATACTGGTCTAGAGCTGAGCGCACGCAAACAAAACATTCCGGTGCTCAAAGTTGATAGTAGAGAGCTTGATCGCATCATAGGCAAACAAGATCGTAATTATAATATCGCTGCTGAGCTTTCTTCGGCGCAATTGCTTGAAGTCGAGGAGCTCGCTAAGACTCAGTATAAGAAAATTTTATTTGCCGTTAATATAGAAGACCCGCATAATCTTGGCGCGCTAATTCGCAGTGCTAGGGCTTTTAATTTTGATGCGGTGATTATACCAAGTCGTAACTCGGCGACTCTTTCAAGTGTTGTTATCGCTGCTAGTGCTGGAGCAGCTTTGCAGATGCCTATTATTAGGACTAACAGCACTCAAGCCTGCATTGATAAACTCAAGAAGTATGGTTATTGGATTTATGGAACTGATGTAAGTGGTGATGGTAGTCAGGACTATAGCACTATTAAATATGATGAACGCTCAGTGATACTTATGGGTAATGAGCATAAGGGTATTGGTCCAGCCTTGCGCAAATCCTGTGATTTTATTGTTCATATCCCTTGTCAGTTTGAAAGCCTCAATGTCTCAGTAGCAGCTGGAATTATACTTGCTCGAATATACCAGAATGGTTGATTTTAAGGACTACTATAAAATACTCGGTCTAAATCAGTCAGCGATGGATGCTGAGATTAAGGATGCTTTTAAGAAATTAGCCAAACAACATCACCCAGATGCTAGTGGTGGAGATGAAGAGAAGTTTAAAGAAATTAGTGAAGCTTATGAAGTGCTTAAGGACAATGGCAAGCGCAATAAATATGATTCAATGCTGAGATATCGTAATAATTTTGAAAGCATGGTTAAGTCTAAGAGCGAGACTTTTGCCTATAAGAATAGAGAATTTAGTGGTTTTGATTCATTACGCGAGACTCTTAAATACGCTGAAGAAGAGTTATCCAAGCCTAAAACGAAGCCGCCTAAGAATAGCAAAGATGGAGCGAAGTTTAGTGATTTTTTCGAGTTGCTATTCGGTAAGCAGCAAGAGCAACAGCAGGGAGCTATGAAAGACAAAATTCAGCTTCCTTTGCGCGGCGATGATCATGAGATGGATATTGAGCTTAGCCTTGAAGATGCCTATAGTGGTGCTGTTCGTCGAATTGAGATTTCTGGAGCTAATCGTGCTGTGCGCAGATTAGAGGTTACTATTCCAGCAGCGGTGCGCGATACTAATAAAATCAAAGTACGTGGTGAAGGTAAGCCTGGTCAGTTCGGTGGACCTAATGGTGACTTGTTACTTAGAGTAAAAATTAAAGAACACCCTTTATACAAAGTTGATGGTGATGATATCCATTCTGAGCTTTTGCTTAAGCCTGAAGAAGCTTTATTGGGGCGGACTAAATATATAACTACTCTTGAAGGAGTGCTTGAACTGGTCATCCCTCCTAATACTCAAAACGGTAAGATCTTAAGATTGCGCGGCAAAGGGCTAAAACGATCTAAAGAAGATGGTTATGGTGATCATTATGTGCATAGCACCATTAAGATTCCCGAGCAACCTAGCGATGAAGAGTTGAAGCTTTACGAAGAGCTACTGAAGCTAACTAAGGCGCAAGAAGAATCTCAGTAGTTATTGCAAGTGGAACATTTGTTATTGCGAGCGTAGCGAAGCAATTCACTTAATAAGATAGATATTTAAAAATCAATACTATTTTCTTGTCAGTTTTCTTCTTAGCATTAGGAAATTTATAGTTCTGGCGTCTAAGAAATTCAATTGCAGCTAAATTATATTCAAAATTATTATTGTGTTTTTCTAACTTCAGTGAGTCTAGATTAACAGCACCATCATCAAGTAGCTCCCCGTTGAAAATACAGAGTTGATCGCTTCTATAGGCGGCTTTTAGACCACTAGCATCTCTTGGGTATAGCACTGAGGATTTTTCTTTAAGATATAAAGTCCATTCTTTGTTGATACGTTTTTTTTGTGAGTGACTTAGTTTAAGATTTTTGGTTTTAATTAGAGCTGTAGCTACGCTTGCTTCTGAGGCTAAACCTAGGCTGATTATTATTAGTAAAACTGCTATTTTATGCATAAGGCCCATACCTTACTATATAATATAAAAGGTATCTCGGTTTCACCTAGAGGCTGGGACATAATTTAATAAGGGGGACACAAACTATGAATAAATCTAGGGATTTAAACTTTTTTGATATTTGGTTGCATCGTAAGGACTTCCTCTGGGGTAAGGAATACTTCGGCTTACTTGAACGTGGGAGGCTGGTTGATTGTATTTTGTTTAGTAGTTATCGCGGTTCTGATCATGCCATTGAAATCTTGCAAATCGATAATCGTAGTGAAGAGTTATTGCGTAGCTTTACTGAGAAATATGCAATAAAGTATAAAATCAAATATTTTCTTATTGAGCTTGATGAAAAGCTAGGGCTTGATGAGATTGATTTGGTTAATCGTTGTGGCTTTAAGCGCTATATCCGCAACTATCACTATGAGTTGCGCGCTGAGGATTTTAGTCCTAGCAATGATGTCAAGATGATTTGTCGTGAGGCTGAATACGAGGATGTTGAAGCGATAATGGACTTAGACTGCACTGCTCAGGCTCTGGAATATAGGGACTATCTTTATGCCACCAAGCGTTATGTGAGAGATAGACTAAGCGATTACTATGTTTTTGTTGATCCTCATGATATGACTAGACCTTTAGCTTTTAGTCGCAAGTCTAACGAGAAAGACAATCGCTATGAATTCGTTACTAATCAACTTGGTAGTTCATTGCTGCCTGATTGTATAGAAGCTTTTGCTGAACGTAATTTGCGTTTTGAGAAGAATTCATATCTACATTTTATGGTTGCTAGCAGCCATAAAGAAATGATTACTGAGCTTGAGCGAGCTTATAAGCTGGTCTCTGTCTCACAGTTGTTAATACATGAGTCTGCACCTAGAGAGCATAGTTTGCATTTGACTCCAGGTTTTACTTTTAGGCCGGCACCTACTGTATAGCAATAACGTGAGCTGTGTCACGTTATTGCGCTTTAAACTGTGAATGCCGCCCATCATTGTAAGCGAGACCCTCATCATTGCGAGCGAAGCGAAGCAATCCATATGATGAGTTAAAATTAAATTATGGACTACTCTCTAAAAGACCTGCAAAACAAATTCACAACATTAAAGGACTATCTTTGACTTAGAGGGTCTGCGTCATGATATTGATAGCCTTGAGGCTTCAACCTTGGTTCCAGGTTTTTGGGATGATAATGATAAGGCGACAGCAGTATCTAGGCAACTTTCACAAAAAAAATCTGAGTTAGTAAAATATCAATCTTGGCAAGATAGACTTGCAGATTTGCATACCTTAGAAGAGATGATTGCTACTAGTCATAATGAAGAAAGAGTAGAGCTTGAACAGATTTATCATGATGATTTGCTGAAACTTAATCGTGAGCTTAATGATTTTGATTTTAGGCGTATGATGTCTGGAGATTATGACAAGTCTGATGTACTGGTTTCTTTTAATGCTGGTGCTGGTGGTACGGATGCTCAGGATTGGACGGAAATTCTGCTGCGCATGTATAGTCGTTGGGCAGAGATTTATAAGGGTTATACTGTTGATTTGTTGGATCGCTCTCAGGGTGAAGAGGCGGGCATTAAATCTGCAACTATTAGAATCTCCGGTCCTTATGCTTATGGTTATATGAGCGCAGAGAAAGGGGTACATAGATTGGTGCGCAAATCCCCTTTTAAATCCAGTGCTGATAGTCGTCAAACTAGTTTTGCGGGTATTGAAGTTTGCCCAGTCTTCCCTGATTTATCTAAAGTCATAGTTATCAATGAAGCTGATCTAGAAATGGATACTATGCGCTCGGGCGGTGCGGGCGGGCAGAATGTCAATAAAGTCGAGACTGCGGTGCGTATTCGTCATATACCTAGTGGCATAGTAGTCAAATGTTCTGAAGATCGCAGTCAAGGGCGTAACCGCGATAGGGCACTAGAGATGTTGCGCTCTAAACTACTTGAACTTAGAGAGGATGAGCGCCGTAAAGAATTAGCTGCAATTAAAGGTGAAGTACTCTCAGCTTCTTGGGGCAATGCTATACGTTCTTATGTTTTAGATGAAGGTAGGGTAAAAGATCACCGTACTAAATATGAAACGCGTGATGTTGATTCGGTCTTGAATGGTGATATTGATGCTTTTATTGAAGCTTATCTGCGCGGCTCCAAATAGTTTTAGAAATTAAGATTTTTGATTTTACTGTTTGCTTCTTCTTTGATTTTGGCGAATTGTTGTAATTCTGGTTGCTCTAGTATCTCTTCTAAACTACTATAAGTCAGGGTTAAAGTTAGATCTATAAGATTAGTCTCAGACATAGAACTATGGTTGCCTTGTATACCACTAGTTACTTCTAGGGGTAATTCCCAATTGCAAGCGAGTATGCCACCTGTTTCTCTGTGATCCATGCCAAATAAAGCTTCTTCTGCCGAATATATTTCTTCAAGTTTGTGACATTGGTTGATTACAGGACTATATATTTTGGCAAAATCTTTGGCAAATATTGATCTTCCGATGTTGTGCAAGAGTGCTGTTAAGAACTGAGTATCATCTAGTGGTTGTTTGAGTTGTTTAAATAAACCTTCGATGATCAAAGAAGCTTCAATGCTATCTGACCAGAGTTGTTTGCCGCCTTCACAATTAAAAACATCGCCGCTAGCGGCAACTAGTACTATGTTTTTGACACCTTTAATACCTAGTAAGTTTATTACTTCTTTGATGCTAGTGATTTCTCGCCTAAGCCCATAAAGTGCTGAGTTGATAGTCCTAAGCAATTTGGCTACTACTGCCTGGTCTGATTTTAATAATTCTTCTAAATCACTGATCTCGACATTATCATTTGAGCAGAGTTTATAGACTTTAACTGCTGTTAGTGGCAGGCAAGGTAAATCTTCAGATCTTTCGAGGATCTGTATGAGTTCCTGGTGATATTGTGTGTCTAGCGACATTATTAATAGGGGTTTTTGCTTAAAACCCTACTTATATACAGTTATTCCCATTTTTTGAGCTCCTAGTACTATGAGCTGAATGTGGCTATTCTACTGAGATTTGGGTATAAAATAACAAGATTCTTTTCACTCTTAACCAGCTCTTAACTCAAGCTCTGTATTAATAGTTATAAGGATTCTCAGTCATGGCAGCAATCAATAGTACACGCGAACTTGCCAAAATTAGGGCCAAAATAGATGCCCAGCAGCAGATCGTGTCTCAATTAGAGTCTGATTTACAACAAGCTATATTAGGTAGCAATAGCCGTACTTTAGCTAATATTGTTGCTGATGTACAAAGTATTTATGGCGGAGTCCCGGATGGTTCTATTCTAGCTGCGGCTTTTAGCAAAGGTAATGATCAGCTTGATAGTAACAAGAATGGTTACGGTGATGACGTTGCTGAGCAACACATTATTCGTAATATGCTTTCACAAGCTCGCTCTCTACTAGGTGAGCTGCGTATTGAGGAGGCGGCTTGGAACCAAGAAATTGGTGAAGAAAAAGCTCGTCGTAAAGAATTAACAGAACTGGCTAAAGGGTAGCAAAATCGACACCAGTGTGTCGATTTTGCGCTCTCAACCACGAGTGCATTATCTTCGTTGTTACTGGTGGATTGCTTCGCTTCGCTCGCAATGACGGCAGCTGTACTTGCAATGATGGAAGTTGTACTCGTAATGACCGACGTTAGGCTGGTGATGGACCAAATACCGTCATTGCGAGCCGAAGGCGAAGCAATCCATGACTGAAACCCCCTAGTCATGCTAACCCTAATACAATTATCTCTGAAATACTTTTTAACTTTAACCAATCCTTAACCCAAACTTGTTACATAGAAGAAGCAAGAGCTAATCCCTAGCGCTTGTGATTTCAGGAAAGAAATACAGGAGGAAACTAAAATGGGAACAATCAACTCAGCGATACAGTTGGCGAACATTCGATCTAAAATCGATGCGCAACAACAAGTAGTATCGCTATTAGAAGCGGAACTGCAAAAGTCAATCTTAGGTGATGACCTTTCAACAGTAGGAAGTGTAATTGGTGTTTGGGGTGATACTGACCCAACTACTCAAGCAACGACAATTGCTGGTATCTACAGTGGTCTTCAAAGTCCACAAACAGGTGCTGGTGAAATCTATGGTGATGGCGAGGAGCTTTATGCAGCTCTATTAAATCCATTCCAGCAACACTTCAACTATAACGGCTCAACAGGGGACGTTGTAACTGAAATGGATGAGCAGTTAGACCAAACAGCTATTCGTCAGATACTATATCAAGCTCGTGCATTACTAGGTGAGCTGCGTGTTGAAGAACAACAGTGGAACCAAGAAGTCACTCAAGAAAAAGAGAGACGTAAAGAGCTTGGTGAATTTGCTAAGGCTTAATTAGAGCATACCTTGATCGCCGATATCTTTCTTATATTCAATGCTGCTTAGACTGCTTGCGGTCTCGGCCATTTTATAAGCTAGTATCTGTGCATCAACAAGGTTTTCAGCAACGGCAGTAGTGCTAAGGATTTTCTTTCCTGGCTTATGCTCTGTGCTAAGTTTCCTTGACTTGGCTCTACTGGCTACATTCGATAGACCTTCAAAAATGAGCGCCGCCGCATTTAGCGAGGCGCTCATTTCTTTTATACTGTTTTGAATTTTTACTTTAAGCTCAGCGTCTTCAGGAGCTTGCTCGCTAATAGCAATATCAGTGTTAGCTGGTAGTAGATTGATATTAAGAGCTGAACCTGGATAACGGTGGAAGCCCTCAGAAAAGTAGCTGAGATTGACTCTAGCTGAGGCGCTGAGTACATCATATAGATCCTCGTCTAGAAGAGGCATTATGACGTTAGAGTCTGTATCATTTAGCGAGGAGCGTAATTGTACCAGTCTAATATCTAAATTGTTTAGCTTGGTTGCAGTAATTAGGCTACCCTCAGCTTCTGGATTTACGCTTGTTTCTAGGTTACGTAGTATAACATCGAAGGCTAGCAGTCCTGTGTAAGGAATTTGCTTTTGGCGCATAGCAGCAATGCAAGGATTGATGATTTGATTGCGAATAGCAAACATCACATCATCATTAAGCTCTGGTGCGGGCGCATAGCCACCGAAATCAGTATTTAATTCTCTATAGCTTTGCACTGTAGGCAAGCTAAGAGCATTCTCGCCATCACAAATAGTAGCGATAGTATAAACAGGACCTTCTAGGTATTCTTCTATGATAATTCGTTTGTTTTTTGGTTCGCTATTGTCGAAGTACTCCTCAACGTAAGCCTCTGCCTGAGCTATTTCTGTGGCTATTAATAATGGATTGTCGCTACCCA
This sequence comes from uncultured Gammaproteobacteria bacterium, assembly GCA_964444015.1. Lineage (GTDB taxonomy): Bacteria > Cyanobacteriota > Vampirovibrionia > LMEP-6097 > LMEP-6097 > CAYUFH01. The sequence goes on from CAYUFH010000009.1 coordinate 20,358, forward strand.
AAGGATTATCAACTCTAAGTACGGCAGGCAATTTTACAGTAGGTAAGAAGGCCTTAGCCATATAGATATTGTCGAAGGCAGCATATTTAGGTGCAGGAATATCAGCTTCATACATTAGTTCATGCGCGAAAAATTGAGATGAGGCTATATGCGCTGCTGCTTTTTTAGGTCCGAATATCAACAGACCAAGTTCACGAAACTTATCAACTATACCTAGCTCATAGAGTTCTGGTTCGCAAGGTATAGTCAAATCTATGCCTCGTACCATGGCGATTTCAGCGAGCCTCTCTACGTCATAAATATTTGCATCAAGACATTCTATGGATTTGTCTGTGCCTCTAGCTCTTAGCTCTTGGATAATATCGAAATTAGCAGGTGCTAGGACTATGTGTATTGGATGTTTCTCTGACTGGCAGAGTTTCCAGATTATGCTATGTATGCGCGGGCCTGAGCCTAGGATTAATACCTTCACCATTCCATTATCACATAATATCTTGTCTTGGTAAACCTTGTCATTGCGAGCCGAAGGCGAATCAATCCACCATCAACAGCGGTTCTGGATTGCTTCGTCGCCATGCTCCTCGCGATAAGGTAGTTATGCAGTCTTGTTGCCAGCTGGCTCTTTAGTACCAGCCCCACCAGCCCCATTAGAGCTTAGCGATAAGATCTTTTTCTTCTTCTTAATAGTAGATTTCTTAAGTGCTTCTTGCTCTTCAACACTATGCTTGCCTACTGTTCTGAATTTAACATCAGCCTTGATTAGTGATTGACGTGTGTCAGCATCACGCATCTCTTGAGTTACATCTTCAGCTTTCATACTTGAGTAGTCTTTCTCTTTAGGAAACTCAGAGTTGAATTCTAAGTAAGCTTCAAGTATGTCGCCATCACTTAATTCAGTACCGATTAGCTTATCAGAGATAGGATCTTCTAAGAGTTTTTGTATGCTGCGTTTCATTGGACGAGCACCATAGGCTTTTTTGTAACCTTCAGTAGAGATCTTGTCTTTGACTTCATCAGTAAGTTGAATAGTCATACCGCGCTCTTTGAGTCTTAGTTCTAGCTCTTTGATCATGATATTGACGATCTTACGCATATCATCGCGAGTCAAATGTCTGAAGATGACAATATCATCTAAGCGGTTAAGGAACTCTGGTCTAAATGAGCGTTTCAGCTCTTCTACTACCATGTCGCGCATGCGCTTGTATTCATTGTCCTCAGCTTGTTTTTGTGAATCACTAGATGAGAAGCCTATACCAGCATCGCCGCTCATTTTTTGAGCACCGACGTTAGAAGTCATGATGATAATAGTGTTCTTGAAGCTAACCACTCTACCTCTACTATCTGTGAGGTGACCATCGTCTAGCATCTGTAACATGACGTTGAACACATCAGGGTGAGCTTTCTCGATCTCATCGAAAAGCACTACGCTATAAGGTTTGCGGCGTACTGCTTCAGTCAGCTGACCGCCATCACCGTAACCAACGTAACCTGGAGGTGAACCGATTAATTTACTAACAGTATGTTTCTCCATGTACTCTGACATGTCGACTCTAATTAAGTTCTCAGCATTACCGAAGAAGAAGTCAGCTAAAGCTTTAGCTAATTCAGTTTTACCTACACCAGTAGGTCCGCAGAATATAAACGAACCAATAGGACGCTCTGGGTTCTTGAGTCCAGCACGTGCTCTGCGTATAGCTTTAGAGACAGCAGTTACAGCAGCATCTTGTCCGATGATGCGCTCATGTAGAGTCCCTTCCATGTTTTGTAGTTTTTCATTCTCTTCTTGTTTTAGATCGCCTACAGGTATACCAGTCCAGCTAGAAACTATAGTAGCGATTTCTTCTGGAGTAACTTTTGGTTTATTTTTCTCTTGCTCTTTCTTCCATTCTTCTTGCATGTCGCGGATTTTTTCGCGCATTTCGTTTTCTTCATCGCGAAGTTGAGATGCTTTCTCGAACTCTTGGTTGCGAATAGCTTCTTCTTTTTGGCGAGAGATTTTGATTAGACCATTCTCTAGATCCTTGCCTTCTGGTGGTAGTGAGCTGGCGCGTAAACGCACTCTAGAAGAGGCTTCATCGATAAGATCTATAGCCTTATCCGGAAGGAACCTGTCGAAGATATATCTGTCTGATAGTCTTGCAGCACATTCGATAGCTTCATCAGTGATGATAAGTCTGTGATGCTCTTCGTATTTTTGGCGAAGACCTCTGATGATATCTATAGTTTCTTCTACAGATGGAGAGTCGATTACTACTGGTTGGAAACGACGTTCTAGCGCGGCATCTCTCTCTATATGTTTGCGATACTCATCTAGAGTAGTAGTGCCTAAGCACTGTAACTCGCCGCGAGCGAGAGCTGGTTTAAGAATATTAGCAGCATCGATAGCACCTTCAGCCGCGCCAGCACCGATTAGAGTATGGAGCTCATCTATTACTAGCATGATGTTGCCAGCGGTTCTGATCTCATCCATGATTTTTTTGAGACGTTCCTCAAACTCGCCTCTGTACTTAGTTCCAGCGACTAGTAGACCTAGATCTAACATCACTAGTTTTTTACCTTCAAGTATTTCGGGCACGTCGCTAGAGACTATGCGCTGAGCAAGTCCTTCTGCTACTGCAGTTTTACCTACGCCAGGTTCACCGATTAATACTGGATTGTTCTTGGTGCGGCGACCAAGTATTTGAATAACTCTTTCTATTTCTTCGGCTCTGCCGATAACAGGGTCTAATCTACCTTCAGCTGCAGCAAGTGTAAGATCTGTGCCGAACTCATCGAGAGTCGGTGTGCGAGTGCGACCACCACTACTAGAGCTGCTAGATTTAGAGCTACCTGTAGCGCTAGAACCTGCTGTACTGCTAGGTCCTACGGCTGTGCCTGCCGCGCCACCACTACTAGATTCGCCTAACAATCTGATGATGTGTTGTCTAACTTTCGCTAGGTCTACGCCTAGATTCTCAAGCACTCTGGCTGCTACTCCTTCTCCCTCACGGATGAGTCCTAAGAGTAAATGCTCAGTACCGATATAGTTATGTCCGAACTGTCTAGCTTCATCCCAACTGAGTTCCAGTACTCGCTTAGCGCGAGGAGTGAATGGAATTTCTACAGCGACAAAACCAGAACCGCGTCCTATGATTTTCTCAACTTCAACACGGGCATCTTTAAGATTTACACCCATGGATTTTAAAGTTTTAGCCGCAACACCGGTGCCTTCGCCGATTAGTCCTAGTAAAATTTGCTCAGTGCCGACGAAATTGTGACCCAGCCTGCGTGCCTCTTCTTGGGCTAGCATTATTACTTTTATGGCTTTTTCGGTGAATCTTTCGAACATTGAGGTTTTATCCCTATTTATCTATTATGCACTGATTTTTGGCTTTCTAAACCGAGTGCAATCTTATGAATAGATAAGGTTGTAATACAGATCTTTCTTGACTATAATCTTAGAAATTCAACAAAGATCTTATTTTTGTTTTATTATATTAATTCAGAGGAGAGATTCTTATGAAGATATCGCAAGGGTTATTAAATTCTATTGCAAATAAATTTAAGGCTGGAACGGGTGCAGCATCTTATGCTTTGCAGGAAACTCGTGTTACGACTGCTAATTTAGAAACTAATATGGCTAAAGTTTTGTCTGCAGCGCCTAGTGCTGAGCTTAGCGCTCAAGATCTTGTAGTTGCATCGCTTAATGCTATTTTTGCTGATGGAGAACCTAAAGCTTATGATAATTTAGCAGCGGTGCTAGCAGCTAAGGTTGAAGGAACTAAAACCTTGCTAGAGGTCTTCACTGAACCCTGTGAGCGGCATTATAAAAATGAGGTAGTCACTTTACTTCAAGAGCTGTATAATCGCAGTCCGCAATCAATCGCGAAAATCGCTCAATCGTTATCAGCTGGACTTAAATCTAGTTTAGCGAGAATTCAAGAACTTCACGGAGAGTTAGCCGATCAATTAAGACTAAGAGTGACAGGAATATTAAACTCAACCAGCCCTGGAGGACAAGGGTTCGCCTAAAAAGAGAACCCTCCCCTTGTGGGGGAGGGTTTTTACCGAGTATTTTTGACAGGCTCACTGCGGCAAAAAATTAATATGAAATACAGCTGCCACGGAGACACCAGTGCTTAGCTGTATATCTTATGATAATTAAGCTCTAGAGTTGCTAGTCATAGTCGCAGCCATTAGACCTTCAAGGTCATGCTTTAGCGCGTATAGAACTGCTTGAGTTCTATCATTAACTTGCAATTTAGTGAAAATGTTATTGATATGAGTTTTCACTGTTGACTCAGAGATAAATAAAGCTTTAGCTACAGTTTTGTAGTTAGCACCTTCGCAAAGAAGCTTAAGTACTTCAGCTTCTCTTTCAGTGAGCAGCTCTAGATGACCGTAGTCAGCATTTGAGTCAGTAAGAAGCGATTGCTTACCACTGATTTGCTCTCTGATTGTTTGGTTGATAGCGAAGTCCATAAACAGTTGACCTGCTTCAGCTGCTTCTATTGCCATTGACATAGAACGCTCTGATCTTTCGCTAAGTAACCAAGCATTAAGGTTTTTGCTTAGGAAGATGTCTAGATCTTCTTTAGCGCCCATTGCTTTAGATACATATATAACTCTTGTATTAGGTGATAGCTCAGCTATCTTGTTCATCATCTCAACGATAGATCTGCGACCTGGAAGTTCGCTAGAGATAATTGCGATTTGTGGCTTACTTACTTCCACTATTTGGATTAGCGCTTCTTGGTAGTCTACCCTGTTGATTTTATGGTAACCTGCCATGTTCAGTTCTTTTGTTATCTGAACAGTAGATTGAACTGGGCTAAGCGCTATAGCAGCTTCCCTAGTTTGAGTGTGTGGTGTCATTTTATTGCTCCTGTTTGCCTGTCTAATTACGAAGTCTGTGAAGAGGATTCACTCTGATGATATAGACAGAAAGCAGGATTCACTATTAGGGAAAACCCCAGTAGATAAATAATATTTATAGGCGCGCAGGAACACCTAGTCCCCCAGGGCTAGCTAATAGCCCTATATATCGGCATATTTTCGTAGAACTTGAATTAAATTAGCCTAAAGTTTGCACTAACAGTTGAAAGCGCAGAAACGTGACCAGTGTCACGTTTCTGCTATACGATACAATAGTTAACTGTAATGAAAAAACTCCCATCTACTCTACCTTTTATAGTTTTAGTACTGTTTTTGGTGGTATTTGCCCTTAGCCTTGTTGGTCAAGATAAACAAAGAGAAGTGCTCAGTTATAGCCAATTTATCAAGCGAGTGCTCCCGGCTGATGGGACTACCACTGCCAAAAAAGTAGTACTTACGAACGGTGACGATGTCGCTAAGGTAGAGGATAAGAAAGGTAAAACCTACTATGCAAGGGTTCCAGCAAACATACTAGGAGCTAATCCAGACTTAGCAGATAAGTTGGTTGAGCGCGGTATTGATGTAGATGTTATTGCTCAGCCTAATAATGGTTTCTGGGCAGGTGTATTCTCAAACTTCTTAGTTCCACTATTGCTTTTTGGATTTTTTATTTTCTTGTTGCGCGGAGCTGGCGGCGGCGGTCCTATGGCTTTTGGTAAGAGTAGAGCTAAATTAATGGATCGCAATATCAATATTACTTTTGAGGATGTTGCTGGCATAGATGAGAGTAAGAAGGAATTGGAGGAGATAGTAGACTTCCTCAAGAACGCAGATAAATACAAAGCTCTTGGTGCCAAGATCCCTAAAGGCATAATGTTATTCGGACCCCCAGGTTGCGGTAAAACGCTGCTTGCGAAAGCTGTTGCTGGAGAAGCTGGCGTGCCATTTTTTAGTATTAGTGGTTCTGATTTCGTTGAGATGTTCGTCGGTGTTGGTGCTAGCCGCGTTAGAGATTTATTCGAGCAAGCCAAGAAAAACGCACCTTGCATAGTGTTTATCGATGAGATAGATGCAGTAGGGCGTCAGCGTAGTGGTATGTCTGGTGGCGGCAACGATGAGCGTGAACAGACACTTAACCAGCTACTTGTCGAGATGGATGGCTTCCAGCCTAATAGTGGCATTATAGTCTTGGCTGCAACTAATAGACCAGATGTTTTGGATAAAGCATTATTGCGCCCAGGTCGTTTTGATCGCAAGGTAGTTATTGATCATCCTGATCTAAGTGGTAGAAATAAAATCCTTCAAGTGCATAGTCGCGGTAAACCTATTGCTGAAGACGTAGATTTGATGGTGCTGGCACGTCGTACTCCTGGTTTTAGTGGTGCTGATTTATCTAACTTGATTAATGAAGCTGCAATTATGGCAGCGCGTGAAGGACGTAAGGATGTATCTCGCCAAGATTTAGATGAAGCGATAGATAAAGTTGCTATCGGTCCTGAGCGCAAAAGTAAAATCATTAAACCTAAAGATCAGGTGCAGACTGCTATACACGAGATCGGGCATACCCTGGCTAATATCTATGCTCAGTCTAGTAATGAGTTTCATAAGGTAACTATTATTCCTCGTGGTATGGCACTCGGATTAACCTGGTCTACAGAAGAAGAGTATAAAGTCTCTGTTTCTGAGAAGCAGTTGCGTGCCGAAATGAAAACTTTGCTCGCTGGAAGAGCAGCTGAGGAGTTAATATTCGGACGTGAGAATGTAACTACTGGTGCTTCTAATGATATGGAGCGTTGCACTGCTATTGCACGCGCGATGGTAACTCAGTGGGGCATGAATAGTGGGCTTGGTTTGGTTACTTATGGTGAGCGCCAAGGTAGCGAATTTCTTGGACAAAATTTTATGTCTAAGAATTATAGTGAAGATTATGCTGCGAAGATCGATACCGAAGTTAGAGAATTAGTACAAGCTCTTTATGAAGAGACTAAAGCCTTGCTTAAGGAACATAAAGAAGAGCTTTTAGGTTTATCACAATTACTTTTGCAAAAAGAAACTTTAGAGCGTGCTGAAGTCTTTGATCTTATTGAGCAAATTCGTCAAGGTAAGCTAGCATTTATACCATTTGAAGACTTTGAGTCATTGGCTAGATCTAGAACCCCGGAGAGAGTAGAGGCTCAGCTTAAATATGAAGAGAATGAGCGCAAACAAGAGCGCGAGCGCCTCAAAGCTTTAGATGAACTAAAACGTAAGCAGCGCGAGGGTAATGAATAAATGCTCGCTAGGGAAATTCGTGATAAGTGGATTAAGTTTTTCACTAGCAAAACCCATATTAATGGTGAGCTAAAGGCGCATAAGCATATAGTTAGTTCTTCACTTGTGCCTGACAATCCAACTTTACTTTTAACTGCTGCTGGTATGGTGCAGTTTGTGCCGATATTTATGGGCGCACAGCAGTCCCCGGAGCCACCGCGGGCAGTTACGGTGCAGAAATGTGTCCGTGTAGGTGGTAAAGACAGTGACCTAAATAACATTGGGCGTACGACTAGGCATCATAGTTTTTTTGAGATGCTTGGTAATTTTTCTTTTGGTGATTACTTTAAGCGCGAGGCTATTACTTGGGCTTGGCAATTTGTAACAGAAGAACTTAAACTACCTGCTGATAGGCTTTATATCTCTGTTTTTGCTGGTGATGAGATTAATGCTTTTGATTCGGAGGCGCATGCAATATGGCTTGAGCTGTTAACTAAGCATGATGCTAATTTATCTACTAGTTACTCCAGTCCTGATGCTGATGGCTTAGCGCCGCCAGCATTAGCTAATCGTATTTGGCGCTTGAGTCGCAAGGATAATTTTTGGGGTCCTCCGGGCACTACAGGTCCTTGTGGTCCTTGTAGTGAGATTTACTATGACTTAGGTCCTGATTTTCGTGACTTTGGTCATGATGAGCGTTTTGTCGAGATCTGGAACCTTGTCTTCATGCAGTTTGAGAAGACTGAAGATGGATCTTATATCCCTCTAGCTAAGTGCAATATAGATACTGGTGCTGGACTTGAACGTATCGCAACTATATTGCAAGGCGTGCATAATAGTTTTGAAACTGATGAGCTTGCACGCATCAAAAGCACTCTTGCAAAAGGTTTTAATGAAGCTGCTGCTAAGCCTAAGCTTGAGATTAAATATCGAGGTATCTCAGCAAAGAGTGATGCTGAGCGCAAGATAGACCTCTATCTTAAGATCGTTACCGATCACTTGCGTTGCTTGGCGTTTTTGATTGCTGATGGGGTTAGGCCTAGTAATCTGGGGCGCGGCTATGTACTTAGGATGATTATTCGTCGTGCAGGGCGTTTTGCTTTGATACTTACTGGTTCTGCAGAACCACAGTTATATCAATATACAGATCTAGTTGTTGATGTTTATGGTAGTTTTTATCCTGAGCTCAAAGCCTCTCGGGATCTAATTCGTGATATTTGTCATAAAGAAGAAGAGCAGTTCGCTAAGACCATTAGTAAAGGTTTGGTTCTACTAGAAGCAGAGATAGCTAAAGCTAAATCTTTAGATGGTAATTTTGTTTTTGATCTGTATTCTACTTATGGTTTCCCGCTGGAGCTTACTGAAGAGATTGCTGCTGAGCAAGGTGTGACTATTGATTTGGTTGCATATGAAGCTGCTAAGACCAAGCACTCAGAAGCCTCTAGTACTGGTGCTTTTGCTGTTGCTGCTGTTGATAAAGCTAAGCTTTATGGTGCCTTGGCTGCTGAGCTGGCAGCTACCCAGTTCTTGGGTTATGAAGTTGAAACAGCTCCAGTTAAGGTGCTAGCAATTGTAAGTCCAGACGGGCATAGACTTGAAACTATAACTGCTGCAGAGACTAAAACTCCTGAAGCAGAGTTCAGGAGTTTTCAGCTTATTTTTGACTGCTCGCCATTTTACGCAGAGTCAGGGGGACAGGAAGGGGACAGGGGTAAACTTGTCGACGAATCTGCTTCGCTAGACGTGAGCGATACTAAAAAGTTCCAGGGTTTATTCTTACATCAAGTAAGTTTTGCAACAGCTATTAACGTTTCAAAAATTAGTATTGGAGATAAGTTTGTTGGCGTGGTTGATTCTAGTCGCCGTCAGTTAACACGCTATCACCATAGTGCCTGCCATTTGTTACAGGCAGCCTTGCGCAAAGTCCTAGGACCTAATGTGCAGCAAGCGGGCTCGCAGGTGGGCTATGAATATACTAGGTTTGATTTTAATTTTGAGCGTGGACTTAAGTCAGAGGAGCTTAAAGCAGTTGAAGATCAGATTAATACTTGGATTAAAGCAGCTTATCCAGTTGAAACTAAACTTATGCGTTATGAAGATGCCATTAAAGCTGGTGCTTTAGCCTTTTTTGAGGACAAATATGATACTGATGCTGAGGTGCGGGTATTGCATATGGGCGAAGCCTCTACTGAGCTTTGTGGTGGTACACATGTATCTAACATAGGAGATATAGCTTCTGTGGTTATCGCCTCAGAATCTTCGGTTGCTGCTGGTATCCGCAGAATTAAATTGTTTGCTAATAAAGCTGCAACTAAGTTTTTAAGCGAAAAACAAGAAGCAGAAATTTTTGCAGCCAAGGAATCTGCTGAGCGGGAAGCTCTTGCTTTGGCTGAAAAACAGCGTAAACAAAAAATCCAAGCTGAAGCAATGCAGCAGCTGCCTGAAATAATTAAATTGAGCAAGGAAGAAGCTGGGCGCAAAATACTTATTGCTGACATTACTAAGTTTCTTCCTGAGCTCGATGCTGATATTCTTAAATCCTTGGCTGAAGCCGCTTTAAAGCAGCTTGGTTCAGAAGCTTTTATTGCTTTAATCGCTGGTGAAGAATTGAAAGTAGCGATGATTGTTGCTGTGGGTGATAAGCTGTCTAGCTTTAATGCTGGAAATATAGTTCGCGAAGCGGCGAAGATTTGCGGCGGTGGTGGTGGCGGCAAGCCGAACTTCGCTCAGGCGGGCGCCCGCGATAGTTCTAAAATTCCTGAGGCGCTTGAATATATTCGCTCAACTGTGCTTGTAGTTAAGGCTTAACCATTGAGTCATTGCGAGGAGCGTAGCGACGAAGCAATCCATTAACTTAGTTTAATTAATTCCTCTATTAGACTAGGATTCTCTAGTGTGCTTAAGTCTCCGCTAGGTTCTTTGCCTTGAGCTATATCTTTAAGTAATCTGCGCATAATTTTACCTGACCTGGTTTTTGGTAA
>CAYUFH010000010.1:0-8652 GCA_964444015.1 uncultured Gammaproteobacteria bacterium
GAGCACTGAGTAGTTCATGACTAGTTTTATAAATAGCCGGACCTTTACCCGGCTCTTCACCGATATTTAGTAAGCCAATGCGAGCATTAGGTTTAGCTAGAAGCAGCTCAGCGAGTGCTTTACCAAGCAAGGCATTCTGTACTATTTGTTCTGGCGTCGCTTCTATATTAGAGCCAGCATCTATTAGTAGCATCTTGCCACCACCCACCATTGGTAGAGTAGTAGCGATGCATGGTCGCTCGAAACCCTCAAGACGCTTAAGCTCGAAGAGTGAAGCGACTGTCGCGACGCCAGTGTTACCAGCAGCAATCACAGCATCAGCGTTGCCTTCAGCAACTAAAGTATTAGCACGTACGACACTTGCATTACGACTAGAACGAACAGCTCGCGCTGGGTTCTTCTCGTCCATAGTGATCTCATCTGAAGCATGGTAAATTTCGATGCGCTCTGGACTTGCGTCTATAAATTTTTTAAGATCAGTTTTACGAAGTTTATCAATGACGGTTTTGATTTTATGCTCATCACCAGTAAGCAAGACTGTTACATCGAAGTCACGAGCGCCTAATATGGCACCTTGCACTATTTCGTCTGGAGCATAATCGCCTCCCATGGCATCAATAGCTATGCGCCATGATTGCTTGCGCGCAGCGTGGTTATGATTATGATTGCAACAATGATCTGACATCTATTAATGGATTGCTTCGTCGTTACGCTCCTCGCAATGACTAGTTACTCTAATTCTTCAACTGGCTCGTCGTCTAAAGGTAACTCTTGCTGAGTACCACCAGCCGCTACCGCAGCTTCCTGACGATTAGACTCTCTCATTACATCTTCATCATCATCAGGATTAACCATAGGGTTAACTGATACTACTTCATCGTTCTCGTCTATATTCTGAACACGAACCCCAGTTGCCATGCGACCTTGGTGAGGTATATCATTGACCTTCTGTCTAACGATTACACCGTTAGAAGTAGCGATCATAAACTCTTCTTTTTGAGTTACAGCACGAATAGCCGCGAGCTTACTCTTCGGTGTTTTGAACTTAGTGCCGATTAATCCTAGTCCACCACGTCCTTGAACACGGAACTCGGAGATCTTAACACGCTTACCAAAACCATCATTAGTGACAAGTAGAAGGTTTATTTCTTCACTAGAATCTACGACGTCAAAACCAACAAGTTTATCTCCCTCGCGCATAGTAATCGCTTTTACACCTTTGGCTGCACGACCCATAGGACGCACTTCACCTTCGTTATAGCGAATAACCATACCATCAGCAGTCCCAAGCACGAAAGTCTTAGTACCATCAGAGATACGAACCCAAGCCAGCGAATCACCTTTGTCTAGATTAATAGCAATGATACCTGATTTGCGTACTTGCTCAAACTCACTAAATGTAGTCTTCTTAATAGTGCCATCCAGAGTTAACATACTGAGATAAGTACCATCAGAGAAATCACGAGCCGGGATAACAGCCGTAACTGTTTCATTAGCTTTAAGTGGAATTAAATTCACCAAAGCTTGACCTTTATGCTGCCTGCTACCTTCTACGACGTCGTAGACTTTAGCGCTATAGACCACACCTCTATCTGTAAAGAACAGTAGAGTATCATGCATAGAAGTAACGAAGAAATGCTGCAAATCATCTTCATCACGGGTTTTGATGCCGCCTTTGCCGCGAGTTGCTCGACGCTGACGCTCAAAAGTAATCAAAGGAATACGTTTGATGTAGTTTTGGCGCGTAATAAATACTGCCATCTTCTCGTCTGCGATTAGATCTTCAGCTGACAGTTCCTCATTAGCACCTTTAGCATTGATCTTCGTTTTGCGCTCATCGCCATACTTCTCTATTACTTCCTCAGATTGTTGTTTAACAACCTCTAAAATAAGCTTGCGACTTGCAAGAAGCTTAGTTAGCTCTTTGATGAGTTTTAATAGCTCTTTATGTTCTTTCTCAATCTTCTCACGCTCAAGACCAGTTAGACGTCTTAATTGCATCTCGAGAATTGCGTTAGCTTGAATTTCGGTTAGCTTGAACTTCTTAACTAAGCCTTCACGAGCATCTTCTGTAGATTTTGCTTTTTTGATAAGAGCAATTACCGCATCAATATCATCAAGAGCAATCAATAAACCTTGAAGTATATGATCGCGCTCTTCAGCTTTCCGCAAATCGAACTGAGCTTTGCGGGTAATAACTTCTACTCTAAACTCAACAAACTCACTAAGAATAGTTAAAAGAGTTAATTGTCTAGGCTTACCTTTAACTAGAGCAACAGTATTAATTGAGAAATTTTGTTGCAATTGAGTGTACTTGAGAATGTTATTCAAGACTACTTGCGGGTTGGCATCGCGCTTAAGCTTCAAGACTATACGCATACCTTCACGGTTAGACTCATCATTAGCGTCAGCCAGACCAGCAATTTTCTCAGCGCGAACTAGCTCTGCAACTTTAGTGATAAACATCTCAGGACCCACTAGATATGGTAGTTCTGTGATCACTATTGCCATAGAAGTAGATTTATTGCGACCTAGCTCTTCTATAGTGAAGCTACCTTTCTGGGTGACAGAACCCTTACCAGTAGTGTAGGCATCTTCGATACCTTGGCGACCTAGAATAGTACAGCCTGACGGGAAATCTGGACCTTTGATGATTTTCATCATGTCCTTAACTTGAATCTCTGGATTTTCAATATAAGCGATAACACCTTTCATCACTTCAGTGAGATTATGTGGTGGAATATTTGTCGCCATACCCACAGCGATGCCCGTACTACCATTCACTAGTAGACCAGGAATACGAGAAGGAAGTACCACCGGCTCTTTAAGCGAACCATCGAAGTTATCCTGGAAGTCTACAGTCTCATAATCGATATCAGAAATAACATCAGCAGCAATCTTATCCAAACGTGCTTCGGTGTAACGCATAGCAGCTGGACCATCATCCAAGGTACCAAAGTTGCCATGACCGTCGATTAGGGCATAGCGAGAGCTGAATGACTGCGCTAAGCGTACCAAGGTGTCATAGACGGCAGTATCACCGTGTGGGTGATATTTACCTAGGACTTCACCTACGATACGAGCACATTTCTTAAATGGCTTATCAGAGTACATGCCCATATCGTGCATAGCAAAGAGTATGCGCCTATGCACTGGCTTAAGCCCATCACGGACATCTGGTAAGGCACGGCTGACTATAACTGACATGGCGTAATCGATGAAGCTTTTCTTCATCTCTTCGCGTATGTTGATATCGGTAATATTACCGCCTGATCTAAATAAATCTTCTGCCATTGTATAAGTGCCTGAAAATCAGGCTTAAGCTCTATTTTATCACTTAATGGATTGCTTCGCCCTCCTCACAATGACGAATATACACTTGCAGAGGACAAGCACAAAAAAAGCCAAGGCTTTCACCTTGGCTTTTCATTGTAGTTTTTGTTTAAGTAATTATTTACCTTTAACTGCTTCTTTGAACTGTTTACCAGCAGAAAATGCAGGCACGTTAGATGCTGCAATTTTCATTTCTTCGCCAGTCTGTGGATTTCTACCAGTTCTTGCTTTTCTGTGACGTTTTTCAAACGTACCAAAACCTGCAAATGTGACCTTGTCACCTTTTGAGACTTGTTTAGTAACGATCTCAATCAGAGTTGAAATTACTTCATCAACTTGCTTTTGAGTAAGACCTGTCTCTTCTGATAGCTTCGCTATTACTTCACCTTTATTCATTACGGTCGATCTCCTTTGTTATTTCCGCCTTGCTCTAAAAACCCCGTATCTATGGGCATTAGCGCCTCTACTTAGTGAAAGTACTATAGTTCTCCGCGCCTTTACAAGGGTTTAGCATTAAAAAACGCTCATAATTGCTATAATATTGCATTAAAGTCGCCATACACAAGCGATTTAAGCCTCTCAAATATTATGACGCAATACATGAATGGAAAGTATAGAACCTAATTCAAGCATTAATAGCAGCCCAAGCTTGCGCAGTCAAAACTACGTTTCAACTACCCAGTTACTACAGTTAACTAATTTTGATTCGAGCCAGTTAAGTGATGCCCTAAGGGTTTTATCAAGCCAACTTGGTATTAGCCCTTCGGCGGCTCGCAAGATACTTGAATGGATGGCAAGCACTGGCAAGATTGCCAGCTATGCAGATTTTAAAACTTTAATGACAGACGAAAAGCAATTGTTCGTTCAAGCCAGAAAGGCAGAGCTTCCACGCAATGATGAGTTTAGGGCTCGCCAAGCCAAAGATATAGCAAGAGAAGAAAATATTGCTAATAAAAACTCAGCTAATATTTTTCGTGCAGCACTCAATCAAGACATTAAAGGTGATTTTGCTCCGCGCAATACTGCAAATAAAGCAAATCTAGTCCCAGAGCAGATCCCACTAGAGCGACAAATATTATCACAGCTAGTAACCAGCCCTAAAACTTTTGTTAGCTGGTTGGTTAATAATAGGGCTGCCTTCGTTACATTGAAGGCTAATCCTCAATTAGCTTACCTGCTAGCAGCTCTGGCTAATCCCAAAATACAAATGTCACCTCTAATGCTTGCTGAGATTGCCAAGGTGCTTGCTCAAATAATCAGATTAAAACAAGGCAAGTCTGTTAGCGAAAGTGCTGATGATATTGCTGCTGAAGACAAAGAGCAAGATATATTATTAACTGAAAATGATCGTAGCCATAATGTTGTAGGTGGAGTGCGCAATGCTGTAAGCAGCTTGCCAGTTGCACCACTTAAAGATTTTCTTCTTGAAGCAGAGCGCTTCGCGGAAGAAGAGATTGCCAATCTATGGTCTTTAACCTTACGCAAAGAAAAAGAAGTTGAACAAGAAGTTATGACAAGGTTTGCTAGACTTCAAAGCAGGACCAGAAAAAGATAATGAGCGATGAAAGAAGCCCAGTAGTAGAGTACATAACTAAGTTATTTGCTACAGAAGATTTTGTTCTTAATAATGTGCTAGTTGCTCAAGAAGCTGGCGGTGGACCAATGATGAATATTGGTCCAGATCAAGGCAAATTATTGTACTTGCTGGTTAAATTAATTAGAGCGCAAAATGTGTTAGAAGTCGGTAGTTATTATGGTTACAGCACTATCTGGCTAGGACGGGCAGTACAAGAGCTTAATCGTGGGCGCAAAAGATTATGCAAAGAAGTTTTACACAAATTGGATTGCATTGAATTAGATCCAGCTCAAGCAGATATAGTACGCGGGCACCTACGTGACGCAACGCTAGAAGAGTGCTCTGAAGTCCATACTGGTAGTGGTGTTGAATTAATGGAACGATTTACTCAAGCTGGACGCAGTTTTGATCTTATTTTTGTTGATGCTGATAAAGCAAATTATTCTCGTTATCTGGATTTGGCTGCCCAATTGTTACCTAGCGGTGGATTGTTGCTAGTAGACAATGTAATCTGGTCAGGCAAGGTACTTGAGCCTGATGTCAATTGCGATAAAAATACTTTGGCGATTAAGACTTTCAATGAGAAGCTTGCTAAGTCTCAAGACTTCGAGTCGGTGATAGCTACAGTTCAGGATGGTTTGGCGCTAGCGGTCAAACGTTAGTAATAGACCTTTTTTGAAACCGTCAAGAACAAGGCTTACGAGTCCGAGGCAGCGGAGTTTACTAAAGTGTAAATGAGCATGCCGAGGACGAGTGTAACGCAGTTATTGGCGGTTTCGGAAGAGGTCTACTTTTAGATCGTACTCATCACAGCCTATAACTTTTACGCGTATAAACTCACCAGCATAAGGAGCGATTTCTTCTACTGGAATATCAAGATATAGTTGTCCGTCTATTTCTGGTGCATCACGAAAAGATCTACCTATAACTCTTTGCATTGCTGCTGCTTCGCGAGCACGTGGCATTTCTTCAACACGTTCCACCAGCATCTCAAGCTCTTTACCAATAAAAGCTTTGTTGCGCTCAAGAGAGATTTTTTGTTGAAGGCGCATTAGCTTATCCATGCGCTGTGTTTTAATAGACTCTTCAACTTGATTATCAAGTTCATAAGCTGGAGTACCTTCTTCGCGCGAATAAGTGAAGACTCCGACTCTATCGAACCTAGACTCCTCAACAAAATCATAAAGCTGCTCAAAATCTTCATCAGTCTCGCCAGGGAAACCAACAACGAATGTAGTGCGCACGCAAGCTTCAGGTAGTTCGCGACGTATTAGTTGAATAGTATCGCGCACAGTATCAGGACGACGCATACGTCGAAGAACCGCTGCTGAAGCGTGTTGCAAAGGTATATCTATATATTTAAGTATATTTTTATGCTTGCGCATTACAGCTAGCATCTCTACATCTAGTTCAGTAGGGTAAGCATACATTAATCGTATCCACTTAGCTCCACTTTGACTAGCCACAGCATCCAATAAATCTGCAAGAGCGCGTCGTTTGTATAAATCAGTGCCGTATGCAGTACTATCCTGCGAAACCAAAACCAATTCTTGAGTACCAGCAGCGACGAGTTTTTGCGCTTCAATAACCACATCTTCGATGGTGCGAGATTTCATATCTCCACGTAAATAAGGAATAATACAGAAGGCACATCTATGGTCGCAGCCTTCAGCAATTTTAAGATACATGCTAGGTCCAATCTGAGTACGGATTCTAGGGGTTTCAGCATTAGCAACAGCATTAGGCTTAGCATCAACTCTTACTATCTTAGAGTCACGTCCCTCGTTCATATTACGCGTAACTTCACGTACCACTTCTAGAATGTCAGCGATATTACCAGTGCCAACCACAGCTTGAGCTTCAGGAAGTTCTTCGAAGAGATCTCCTTTATAGCGCTGAGCCATGCAACCTGTGATTATTAGTTTTTGTCCTGAATCAGCCAGCTGAGTAAGAGTATCTATGCTTTCATTGGTGCTACCTTCTATAAAAGTGCAAGTATTCACTAAAGAGAAGTCAGCTTTACTATGATCTGCCGTGATTGGGTAACCTGCTGCATGCAAAATACCTATAATGTTTTCTGTGTCGACAAGATTTTTGGGGCAACCCAAGGTGCTCACTCCAATTGTTGGTAATTTTTTAGCGCTTTTCACTGCCATAAGCCAGCAGAATATATTAACACATATTGATTAGCTTTGGCTCTTAATCTCTGATTTAGCAACTAAAGACTCATTACTAATGGTTCCCATCAAGTAGAGTAATTGTGCTTGAGCCAAGTTATAGGTAGCGATACTATCTATCATTTTAGATTCAACTTCTGCCAAATCGCTTTCACGTTTAAGGACATTCGCAAATATTTCTAGTCCATTTTCGTGGCGCAATCTAGAAAGATGTAAAGCCTCACGCGAAGCTAAGAGCTCTATTTCTGCTGCATATAGAACTGATTTGCTTTTCTCGAAATTGAGAAAGGCTAATCGCAATTCTTTTTCAATGCGTATCTGCTCTTGCTCGTACATTAATTTAGCCTTGCGAGCACTAGCGCGAGTTTTCATAATGTCAGCGACAGTAGTTAAACCTGAACCCTTACCAAGCTCCAGCGTAGTTTCAAAACCAAGCGTAGTTATATTATTTAATTCACCAAACTCTTCACCAGTACCAGTGCTATCAGCATAGATGTCAATTTTAGGCAGCAAATCACCAGCCTTAGCTAAACCTTCTTGGAAAGCACCACGTTTACGCTTCAGAGCAGCTCTAATACGAGGATTATTTTTGCGGGCAGTAGCAAGAAAATTATCTATGGTTAAGCTACTGTCAATTAAATCAAGCTTTCGAATACCGCTGACTTGATCTTCAATTGCATGCAAAGGAGTTAGCAAGGGTAGATTTAAATGTTCAGCCAAATTAATCTCAGAGACACGGTAGCGAGCTTCTTGCTCAATCATTTCTTGCTGTGCTTTGGCAAGGCGCGCCTCAGCTTGCAGTACATCGAACTTAGTACCAGTTCCGGCTTTGACAAATTTATTCGCCTGCTCATAATTAGCTTGAGCCTCAGCCAGTGCTTTAAGCTTAGTTGAAAGTTTGACTTGATCTCTTAGTAGCTCATTGTAAAACTCAAGTGATTTGAGTAGCACTAAATTATATTGCTCCTGCTCATCTTCTGCCGCTGCTGTACGATAGAACCTTTCTGCAATTGTAAGAAAAGTAGTTTTACCGCCACTAAAAGCTCGGTAGCTTACCCTAAATTGCGCTTGAGCTTGAGTTTCATCCAATGCTGTGCGAAAACGCGAGTTCAAGAAAAAAGTTCCATCTAATGATTTCTTGCGTGCAGCAATAGTGAAATCTGGCAAAGCTTCAGAGAACTGCTCCCAGAATTTCCATTTAGCGATAGTTGAGCTCTCACGACTAATATTGAGATTGATATTATCCTCTAAAGCCTTAACTAAAACATATTCCATGTCAATATTAATCGGCTCACTTAAAGAAGCTTCAAGCTTGATTGGCTGGTAACCAGTATTAAGGTGCGGGTTATAAAAAATATCCTGTAGTTTAATTTGAGTATAAGCTCCAGGACTAGGATCTGAAGCTGGCAAGGCTGGAGCTTTAGGTTTTGTGTGAGCATTAGGTTTCGACTGAGCTTTAGTTACTTTAGCTGGTTTAGAGATTTTTAGTGAGTCCGAGTAAATCGCTTGGGCTGCCACTGAGGGTAACGCGAAGAGTGTAACTATTAATGAACTAGTGAGTTTAGA
>CAYUFH010000010.1:8752-13756 GCA_964444015.1 uncultured Gammaproteobacteria bacterium
GCAATGACAAACGCACGGATATAATATAAAGGTGCGCATAGTTTTCCTAGGCACTGCTGATTTCGCCTGCCCCTCTCTTGAGCAGTTAATAGCGCGCACAGATATAGAACTACTAGGACTCATTACTCAACCTGATAAACCAGTTGGGCGCAAACAAATAATAACTCCAACCCCAACTAAAGTTATTGCTCTTAAACATGGTCTTAAAATATGGCAACCTGAAAAGGTTTCCCAAGATACTGCACTCATTGAAGAACTGCAAAAACTTAAGCCTGATTTTCTAATTACAGCAGCTTACGGTCAAATACTTAAACAAAATATTCTTGATATTGCTCCTGTGATCAATTTGCACGCCAGTCTCTTGCCTAAGTTTCGTGGTGCCGCACCTATTAACTGGATGATAATCCACGGTGAATCCGAAGTCGGAGTTACTACTATGCTGAGTGATGCTGGCATAGATACTGGTGCTATCTTGCTGAAATCAACCACTACTCTAGACAAGAATGAAAATGCTCTAGAATTGACTGAGCGCCTAGCTTTAATGGGCGCAGAATTATTAGTTAAAACGATACTATCGTTTGATAGTATCAAGCCACAGATACAAGATGCTTCCCAAGTAGCAGCGAATCAATTACTCGCCCCCTTCATGGATCGCAAACTAGGTGCAATAGATTTTCTCGCTTCAGAACTAATACTAAGATCAGCTAATCCACGCCAAACAGATTTCAAGCTAGTCTTACCAAATAATGCGAAAAATATTCACAACCTGGTCCGCGCTACTTATCCATGGCCTGGAGCATACTTTAATTATAATGATAAAAAAATATCCATTCTTGAAACTTGCATTCCATCAAACGAAACCAATGCTTCGCTAAACTGGATTGACCTGGCTACGCCTCATGGATTAGTTCGCTGCGCTCGCAATGGCGGGAGCTTGATAATTCGCTGTTATGACGGTAGCTTAGTAGAATTACTAAAAGTTAAACCTGAAGGGCGTAATGAAATGACTGCTTCTGCTTGGTTTAATGGGGTTCTACGATAATTTGCTTCTTAAGCTCTGAAATATTCTGAACACTAATAAGTCCTAGCGATAAAGCAATTAGAAGACGGGTTGTCGTGTCAGCACGTTTAGTACCCATTTGTTTTTCACATTTATGCCACGCGGCTCTAACACTATTTTCTTGGCTCTCTTTTCCATATTTTGGTTTTAACATCTTGGGGATGCTACTAGTTTCATATCCAAGTGCCCTTAAAATCAGTACATCTCTTTCAAAAGCAGATAAATTGATTTTGGGAAGAGGCTTGGAGTTACCAGTATCAGGGACTAAGGTGATGCTACCGTTGATTAATCCATCTATAAGGAATTTATTTGGATCTGATGCCAACCTGGCTTTACTTTGTGCTGAGTTAATGTACTGAGAGCAAGTAGAGTATGCGTGCCCCATGGTTGTAGTAATTTCATAAAAATCATAACCACTCAAAAAAAGTGCTAACGCTATTTTTTCTTTATTCGATAATCCAAGTTTTGTAGCAAGCCCATCAGAGATCTCGGCTCTAAGTCTAGGTCTTTCTCGTCTCTTCTCTGGTGCCAGATGAAGTCTTGATTTGACTGCTGATCGAACACCGGTTCCAGCAACTGCTTTCTTTCTTCTACACTGAACTCTTGGTCTTTCGGTTCGAAGAGACGGAGCCCCTGCTGCTTTAATATTCATGAGAACGCTCAATTTGGCTTCAGCCAATGGCGCATTATCTTATCATACTGCTCGGTCAACAGGCTTATTATAATATTATTACAATCAAATTAAACTTGAATATCGCTACTAGAAGCCTCGCTAGTTAAACACTAGTGATTACATTTCGCTAGGACTGATTTCTTCGCCCTCATCATTGATACCAGGCATAATCTTAGAAAAGACAGTAAAAAACATAATGATAACGAAAGCGAGTACGGCAAAACCGAAGACTACACCTTTCCACATGCCATCAAAGATAAACATATAGCTTTATTGTAACACTGGAGTCTTAGAGGATAATAACGACTCTACTTGCTTTGCAACCCGCTCGGACTGTTTAAGCACATCTTCTAGTGAAATACCATGCAAGTAATTACCAACTAAAAATAGTTTGTTTTGGGTTTTAAGTTTGCGCTCAAGAGACTCTAACAGTTCCGGAGCTCCTAACTCATATTGGGGTATGGCGTCTGCTATGTATTTGCTGTCCACCACCGTAAAATCGGCAGCACTAAGTTCTGATCCTGCATATTCTTGCAGTACTTGTATTTGCTCTGCGATTGCTTGCGAGCGCAAAGTATCTAAATCTGCATCAATTAAAGGAGATAAATAACTAGTGAATAAATATTCGTCGTTTAGTTGTCTTGCGCTAAACAATTCCGAGCCCCAAATAGTCCCCAAAGTAGCAAGCCCTGAATTAATATGTGACAAGAAACCAAAACCAGTTAAAGTTTTGCGCAAACGCTTACGAGGCAAGGAAAGTGTCAGCAAAAATATCGCAGCGTAATTGACTTGCCTTACTAACCACGAAAGATCTAAAGCCCAGTCTCTGTCTAAATGTAAACTATCAGCACCACTTAATAATTCTGCAGCTTCACTAGCCTTAGTTGCTAGTACTGTTACTGTCGCCCTGTAGTCATTAGGGTTAACGCCATAAATAATATTTTCTCTACCTATCTTATCTGCCAGTGCATTGGTTAAAGTAGACATTCCAGATTTAAATGACACTGTTGCTAATGGCTCAGTGCGGCACTGACGTTTAGTCATAAGAAGTGCACGTAATATAGAACCGTGCTCAGCCTCCATAGCCACTAGCTTAGGAAGAGCAGCAGCACTAGATAGTCTATGACTATCAGCGCCCCAAACACCTCTCAAGAAACTTGCAGCAATTTCAGCAACCTCAGAACCAAATTTGCGCTGCATAAAATCAAAAACAGTCTCATCACCACGCTCAAACTTAGGACACCAAGGTTCACCTAGAATTCTTAGCTTAGCCTTCCAGGAAAGCAGCGACGAGAAAATCAAACTTAATGGTGAAACTTCCATCAAGCGAGAATCCTTATATAGATAACGTTTGGATTTAGCAAATTCAGTAGTTATTAGCTCAGTTTCCAAACCTAAATCTACAATTAGTTTCATTAAATGCTTGTGAGAGTTCATAATGGTATTAGGACCATACTCATAGATAATTTCTTCACCATTAGCACTTTTATAGATGCGAGAATCAAGGCTGCCACCAACACGATTAGACTTTTCGACAATTAGTACATTGAGTCCAGCTTGTTTAAGTCTATAAGCACAGCTAAGTCCAGCAATACCAGCACCAATTACAAGTACATCAGTAGTTTGGGGGCTTGTCATGCAACTAACTATAGCAAACTGGATTGCTTCGCCCTTCGGGCTCGCAATGCCGGGCGCATGGACTACTCTACACTTGCAATGACAGAGGTTTAGTTTATTTGATTTGTATAACTTGCTCTACTGCTGTGGATATATTACCCTGTTTATCTTGGATATTAAGGACTATTTTATGAAAACCTGGACTTAATTTATTTAAAGGTACAGCTTTTTGATCTGGTAGAGGACCATCGATAGTAGATTCCCAAAGGTAATGAGCGATTTTTTTAGATGCTGAACCTGCTGCTCTTGCCATTAGTGCATTTTTTGCGCGCACTATATCTAGTGCTATTTTACTTGCAGATATTTCAGCGACCTTATCTGATTCAACGACTCTTAATACTTTGGTTACAGGCTTAGACCATTTACCATCAGCACCTTCAACACTGACAGTAATTTTATGAGTACCAACAGAAAGATTTGCTGGATTAATTTCTGGACTACTACCGAGATCACCATCCAAACTTGAATCCCATTTGTAATCACTAGCACCAACGGCTTTAGCTTTAAGCTCCACAGCATCATCAGCAGCAACAACGTCATCAAAAACTATTTCATCAACTTCAACTGGATTAATAATATTTGCGTTAAGCACCGGCACATAATCGCTTTGAGCTGACGAAGCTAATATGCGATTACGAATATCATCCGCACTAAGACTTCGTACTTTATTTTTACCTTTGATAAGAGCAGCAATACCAGCAACATATGGTGAAGCCATTGAAGTACCCGAGCGCACTTCATAAGTCTTGCGAGCGCCGCCCAAACTCAATATCTGAGTGCCTGGAGCTGCAATATCTACCCAAGGTCCATAATTTGAGAAATAAGCTCTTTCATTATTTTCATTTACTGCACCAACCGCTATTACACATGGCACCGCTGCTGGGTACTGTTCATAAGGCTTACCATTATTGCCAGCCGCAGCAACTAAGACTATACCCATATCATGAGCAGTTTGTAATATTTCCGTTAGTATATTTAATTCTGGTCCGGCAAAGCTCATATTGATTACATCTGCCTTGTTATCAATTGCATAAGCAAGAGCATTATAAATATCTGAACTCTTAAGGTAAGTATATTTACCATCTGAATATGAAGCGCGAAGAGGCATAATCCTGGCTTTAGGTGCTACTCCTCTAATACCAATATTATTGTCATGAACCGCGGCGATGATACCAGCAACATGGCTGCCATGCCCATCGAAATCCATAGGGTCGTTATCTGCGACACTACAATCCTCTCCAGCAGCGCAATAGCCATTAGCTTTTCTAACAAAGTCCCAACCGCGAGTATCATCAATATAACCATTGTTATCATCATCTTTACCGTTATTGGCAATTTCACCAGAATTTTGCCAAATATTAGCAGCCAAATCAGGATGATTATAATTGACACCACTATCTATTACAGCGACAATTGCTCCATCGCCTTTAGTATCTGCCCACTCATATTGCTCGTAGGTAGTGCTTAACGCCTGCGTTGTAGTACTTGCTACAGCTGCTGTACCTCTGTATATATAATTGGGGTTAGCAGATTCAATTTCTATATCATCATCAGCGGCACGCTCTGAGTTAATTTTTTTGATGATGGCTTTTAG
>CAYUFH010000010.1:13856-27720 GCA_964444015.1 uncultured Gammaproteobacteria bacterium
CTATATCATCATCAGCGGCACGCTCTGAGTTAATTTTTTTGATGATGGCTTTTAGTTCTTTTTTGTCTAATTCTTTACTTAGTTTGATTACAGTAATATCGCTTGGGTTTTTATTGCGACTACGCACAGGACGTAAGCGCTGGGTTTGCACGCCACTAAGAACACCGGCTTGAAAATGACCTGCTATTTTGCTTGCTAAGTATTTGTCAGCTTCAGCTGATTTTCTCTTATTCTTAAACTTAATAACAATCTCATCTGCAACAATATCTGGTTCATCATTACTAGGCTCAGAAGCCGCTAAAACAGGTATATTAGCGCTAACTAATACAAAAACAAGGCATAAGATAACAGAGCCTTTCTGTCCCATACATATATGCAATGCCCTTTAGATATTAAGCCTAGGTTAAATGGGGGATATTTATGGGAATAATAGGGTTTACACCTATTATTACGATTTTATTTCAACAACTCTTTCTATTGGTGCCGAGAAATAACCACGCTTGTCATGAACCACCAAAGTAAGCCTGTGCAAACCCGGGCTTAGCTTAGTTATAGGGACTGTTCTAGCTGTTGTATTAAGTTCACCATCTTTACTAGAACTCCAAATATATTCTTCGACATAACCACGATTCGCCAGTGGCATCGCTGCAATCAAACGCCCATTATGACGGCGTATACGCGCTAGCACGGTATCATCTTTTTGAGTAAATAGACGTCGCTCAGGATCTATAGTTAAAGGTTTCACTACAGCTTCTGACCATTGACCAGAATGATTACGCACTCGCAATGATATTTTATGATCTCCAGGACTTAGATCGCTTGCATCAAACTCAGAATCGAAGCTCAATACTCCATCTACACTTGAAGTCCACTCATATTCACTAGCTTCTTGGTTGTCTTCACTACCTGAACCACTAAAGTGTATAGTTTGGGTATATCCAGCTATGCGAGGGATTTCCATATCATCCACCTGTAAAGGATATTGGATATCAGCATTTAATTGATTGGCTCTAGTACTTGCAGTCACCAAGCTTGGACTATCGTTACTTATAGATGAATTTATAATACGTTCTCGCACTTGATCAGGGTTAAGGTTTAGCTCTTTACTTTTGGAGATTACTAAAGCTGCTACTCCAGCAACTAAAGGCGCCGACATAGAAGTGCCCGTCTTGCGCATCAAGTCATCACCAGGAGAGAGACTCAGTATATTAGAGCCTGGAGCCATAATATCTACCCAGTCACCATAGTTAGAATAACTAGCTTGATTACCAGTAGCATCTACGCTACCTACAGCAATAACATTGTCTAAAGCTGCAGGGAAAGTTTTACTATCACTACCAGAGTTACCAGCTGCAGCAACCATAACCACCCCTAACTCTTGAGCTCTATCAACTACATCAGCGAGCACGCCCAGTTTAGAACCTGCAAAACTCATATTAACGACATCTGCACCATTGCGAATAGCATATTCAATCGCTTCAGCGACATCTGAAGATTTAAGAAAAGCACTATAACCTACTGAGTAAGCGGCTCTTAAAGGCATGATTTTGGCTCGAGGTGCTACACCACTAATTCCAAATTCATTGTTTTGCTCAGCAGCAATAATTCCCGCGACGTGAGTCCCATGACCATTAATATCACTAGGATCATTGTCTCTTCCCCTACAGTCTTCTCCAAAGATACAACTTCCCCCAGCACGTTTCACGAAATCCCAACCATGGACATCATCAATGTAACCATTCTTATCATCATCTTTGCCATTATCAGCGATTTCATCACTATTTAACCAAATATTATTCACTAGATCTTTATGAGTGTAGTCAACACCTGTGTCTATAACAGCCACTATGACTCCTTCGCCTTTACTTTTAGACCAAGCTTCATCAATATTGATTTGATCTAAAGCTGTTTGCGAGTTGTAGCTTGGATCATTAGGACTAGAACTTATTTCATATAAATAGTTCGGGTATACAGCTAGCACCTCAAAATCTTCAGTGCTTAATTTCTCAGTTTCTATCATCTTAATAAGGCGGTAGAGTTTAAGCTTAGAAGTTCCTGCTCTTAATTTTAATAGTGCCGTGGTAGAACCATCTCGATTAGCTAACTTTAAAGCTAGATTTGAATTAGGCTGGTAAACATGGTTGCTTGACAATCTACTAAACCCTTCGTTCTCTGGGGCAGATTCTTCAAGTGGCAATTGATAGCGCTGCGCAATAGAATCAATAATTTCTCTATTAATCTCAGAACTTATTTTTGTTGCTGCCGTTGCAGAAGTTTTATACTTGCTAACTAGTTTATTCTTAAGTCTAGGTTTGGCACGAAATTTAATGATGAGCTCATCAGCAGCCATGGTTTTAAGTTCAGCTTCAATTTCTGGACTTAACTTAGCTTCTAAAGCAAGCGGCTGCAAGCACAATATAACTGCTAGTAAAATCCTGGATATAGTCCCTTGTGTTTTCAATATGCACGCCCCGAAGTTGAGAATCACTCTTAATCTGCCCTCAGGGGTTTATGTTTAGACCTAGCGAGAACCCTATCTGAAGGCTTTTAGCTAGGTGCTTAATAGTATTTTTCCTATGTTAGGGTCTAAAGCAGACTCACTTGTAAGGCGGATACTGAGAGGCTTACACCTAAACTAGATAGATGAATTTAATTAAGCCTTAACCTTCATCACAGCAGTGCAAGATGCTAGAATTAGACCCCAGAACCAGCCCCCAGTAAGGGAAATGGCTATAAACAGAGGAGAATGACAAATGGCAACAACATTAGCAAAAGAAGCTAAAAAACTTAAGCCCCTAAACGACAAACTAGTCGTACAGAAGGCTGAAGCTGAAGAGAAAACCGAAGGCGGTATCTTTCTACCGAGTGGTGCTCAAGAGAAACCAATTGAAGGCATCGTTGTCGCAGTAGGTCCTGGTGCACCTGGCGAGAAAGGCGAAAGACAGCCTATGCAGGTAAAAACTGGTGATAGAGTTCTTTACTCTAAATATTCTGGTACTGAAGTCAAAATCTCTGGCAAGGAGTTTTTGATTATTTCTGAGAAAGACATTCTTGCAATCATTGAAGGTTAATAAATAGGAGGATAAATCAATGGCTAAAAAAATACTTAAAGGCGACGAAGCTAGAAGAGCTCTAGCAAACGGCGTAAAAACAGTTGCAGATATAGTATCTGTAACACTTGGTCCAGCAGGACGTAACGTGGTGCTCGAGAAAAAATTCGGCGCCCCACAATCAGTTCGCGACGGTGTAACTATCGTTAAAGAACTTACTGAGCTTGAGTGTCAGTTCGAAACCGCTGGCGCGCAGCTTATGAAAGAAGCGGCAACTAAGACTAACGATATAGCTGGCGACGGTACTACTACAGCAACTGTGCTGGCAGGTGCCATCGTTGAAGCTGGTATGCGTCATCTAGCTGCTCGTGCTAATCCGGTATTGCTTAAGCGCGGTATGGATAAAGCTACTGAACTAGTAGTGGAAGATTTCAAAGCGATGTCTCGCCCAGTTAAATCTAGTCGTGATATCGAGCAAGTAGCTACTATCTCTGCTGCTAATGATAATGAAATCGGTAAGCTAATTGCTGAAGCGATGGATAGAGTTGGTAAGAGTGGTGTGATTACGATTGAAGAATCTAAATCAATGACTACTGAGCTTGAAGTTACAGAAGGTATGCAATTTGATAAGGGTTACATATCTCCTTACTTCGCTAACGATACAGAGCGCATGGAAGCTAATCTAGAAGAGCCGTTTGTATTGCTTGCTGATAAGAAAATCAATATAGTTCAGGATTTAGTTCCTGTGCTTGAGCAAGTAGCTAGAGCTGGTAAATCTCTATTGATTATTGCTGAAGATGTTGAAGGTGAAGCATTAGCGGCACTGGTTATCAACAGTTTAAGACAAGTAATCAAAGTAGCTGCTGTTAAAGCTCCTGGTTTCGGCGATAGACGCAAAGCAATGCTGCAGGATATTGCAGTACTTACTGGCGGCAAAGTTATCTCTGAAGAAACTGGTGATCAGCTCAAAGAGACTACGCTTGAAACTTTAGGCAGAGCACGTAAAGTGACTGTATCTAAAGACAAGACTGTTATCGTTGCATTCGAGTCTACTAAAGATGCCGTTGCTCAGCGTGTAGCTCAAATCGACAAAGAAATAGAGAAATCTGACTCTGAGTACGATAAAGAAAAATTACAAGAGCGTAAAGCTAAGCTTTCTGGTGGTGTTGCGGTAATTAAAGTAGGAGCTCCAACAGAGCCTGAGCTTAAAGATCGTAAACTTCGTCTAGAAGATGCGCTTAACGCAACTAAAGCAGCCGTCGAAGAAGGTATAGTCCCTGGTGGCGGTACTGCTCAGCTTAAAGCTTCTAAGAGATTAGAGTCTAAGCTTTCTGAGTTCGAAGGCGAGGAAAGACTAGGTGCTGAGATCATAGTATCTGCTCTACGCAAACCTACATTCCAGATTGCTAGCAACGCTGGCTTCTCTGGCGAAGTGGTCATCGAGCGTGTGCTTTCTGAAAGCAATGTTGAAGTTGGTTTCAACGCTGCTGTTGGTCAGTACGTTAATATGTTCGACGCTGGCATCGTAGATCCATCTAAAGTATCTCGTTGTTCTTTGCAGAACGCAGTTTCAGCAGCAGGTCAAATCCTACTTACTGATGCTGTAGTAGTGGAAGCGAAATCTGAAGAACCAGCTCACGCTCATGGCGGCGCTGGCATGCACGGGATGATGTAGCAAAACGTGACCTACGTCACGTTTTGCGCTTGCGACTCCAGGCAGTGTTTCGACTCTCACCTGCAGCCACAAGCAAAATCTCAATTTTAAAAAAGCACCTCGAAAGGGGTGCTTTTTTATTTGACGTGATGAAGCAAACGAACGCTTCTCAGCAGACTTAAATTCTTAAAAATGGTCGGGATAGCAGGATTTGAACCTACGGCCTCTTCGTCCCAAGCGAAGCGCTCTACCAAACTGAGCCATATCCCGACACGGTTGAATATTATAGCTTACTAGAGCCTATTTCGGGCTTTTTTATCAAAGCTAGTTGCTGAGTAGCTCTTGGTATTTTTTAGTTACGCACTGAGCTATATCTTCTGTTAATCTTTGCTTAAAATTCTTCGGTTGCCAGCTATTTAGTCCGGCTCTTGAAAATATCTCTTCAAAACTTATTGGTGTGGCTTTAGGTTGCTCGGTAATTTCTTCTTTAAGCTGCCTGCTAGCATCGCGAAGATTGAGACCTATACCAGTAACGATTACTAGTTCATCATTCCATTCTTTGCTTTCAAGTAAAATCCCAGCAAGTTTAGAATCGCCATAATAAATATCGTTAATTGGTTTGATACGAAAATTAGTCGCGGTACCTTTACTTTCGTTCTGTGCAAGTATCGCATCAAGCACCGCATCAGCTGCTGCAACCGTGCACATTTGCTCAGAGAATTTTTGCAAGACTTCTCGAGGATTGGAGAAACGATGCACTAATGAAATATAGATACCAGCATCTACTGGTGACGCCCACGACTTACCGCGCTGTCCGCGTCCCTCACGCTGTGCGCTAGCGCTAACGCAAGCGATGCCTTCGATGGCATCACTAATAACCAGTCGCCACGCTTCATCCATGGTCGAATCTAGCTCTCCGTAATTTAGGTATTGAATGGATAACATATTATCCTGTTGTGCCTGGCAAATGACTTGCATGCACTTCTAATCTTATCCCTTCGCGGATAATAAATAACTCGGCGAATTGAATTGCTGAAAGGCTTTAGTATCAACTATTTGGTTTTGGATAAAGATATTATCGCGAACTGAGAAGAGGTGTAGCAATTTATTAAATGGATTGCTTCGTCGATACGCTCCTCGCAATGACGGCATAGAGCGTTTATCCGATTAGATAATCCTCAGCATATAAAATCATCTTATTAGCACTGTTTAAGAAACCCGTATTCAGTGGCATACTTTTATTTATGGTTGATTTTAATTTATCAGATATAGATATCGAATTACAAAAGCTCGCAAAAGATTTCGCAGAAAACGAAATCAAACCACAAGCTGAGCATCACGATCACGAATCAAAATTCCCGCTTGAGATTGCTCAAAAAGCGTTTGAGCTAGGTTTGATGAACCCAGGTTTCCCTGAGTATTGCGGCGGTGCTGATTTAAGTATTCTTACTGAGTGCGTTATCGTCGAGGAGTTAGGCGTGGCTTGTACAGGCATCGCCACAGCACTTGGTGCTAACATGCTAGCGACAGCACCTCTACTAGTGGCTGACGATAAAGAAATCAACAAAAAATTTATGGGTCCGATGATGGAAGAACTTCAGTTCGCATCATACTGCGTAACCGAGCCGGGCTGCGGATCTGACGTAGCAGGTGTGAAGACTACTGCTAAGAAAGTCGGCGATGAGTATATTATCAACGGTAACAAGCAATGGATCACCGGCGCTAAGTATGCTAAGTGGTTCTATGTACTAGCTGTAACTGATGCTAATGCTGGGCACAAAGGACTTTCAAGCTTCGTGGTACCAGCAGACCTACCGGGTGTAACTGTGCAGAAGAAAGAAGATATGATGGGTCAGCGCGCAAGCTCTACTCATGCTGTAAGTTTTGAGAATGTAAAAATCCCAGCAGCCAACCGTCTTGGTGCTGAGGGTGATGGCTTCAAGTTTACTATGGGTGCTTTCGACAGAACTCGCCCTACGGTAGCGGCAGGTGCGACTTCTATCATACGCGCGTCACTGGAGAACTCTAAACAGTACGCAATGGAAAGAACTTCTTTCGGTGTGCCAATCGCGATGCACCAAGCTATAAGCTTTATGGTTGCTGATATGGCGATGGATTATGAAGCCGCTAGATTACTTACTTGGAAATCAGCTTGCATGATTGATAGTGGTACTCGCAATACTAAGTATGCTAGTTTCGCGAAAGGCTTCGCTGCTGATGCTGCGATGAAACACTCGACTAACGCTGTACAAATATTCGGTGGCTATGGTTACTCTCGCGAGTATCCTGTCGAGAAGCTAATGCGCGACGCTAAGATTTATCAAATCTACGAAGGTACTTCGCAAATCCAAAGATTGATTATCGCTAAAGAATTATTCTTGCGTGGGGCTTAATTGCAGCCGAGATTTTGAAGACCACCTGGTAATGATGATGGGTGCTTAGGCAATGCTGTCTCCTTCGTGGTCTTAAAGAGTTCTGCTATTTTTCTAGCTAAGCGACTGTTTGGATCATGGACTATTGCTGGTATTATTACCGGGCGTGCTGCTTTGACAGATTTCTCTGCTGGCGGCGGAACGGTCTGCCTTAGTGCCGAAGCATGTGCTGATTGTAGTTGCCATGTAATCACGGATATTATTGTAATACATTATTCCTTAACAAATCAAGCCCTGAGATAATAAGTATCACAAATATGCTATAATGACTACTTTGTGCCTAATTCTAGTACTACTTATAAACCTTTAATCGGCATGGACTTAGCCGAGCTAGAAGCCTATGTACTGAGCTTGGGTTTAGAGAAGTTCAGAGCTAAGCAAATTTTTAAATGGATATATTCTAAATCCGAGCGTAACTCAGAGAAGATGACGGATTTATCACCTAAGGCACGCGAAATACTTAAGACTCATCCAATTGGTTCACTGAGCGTAGCCAAACATCAAATCAGCCAAGATGGCACTCAGAAGTTTTTGTTTGCGACAGCGCATGGTGACACTATAGAGTCGGTGTTTATGCCGATGGGCGAGCGCGGGACAACCGCGCTTGGCTCAGATCAAGGCATTTGTGAGCGAAGCACCGGAGTTTACTTAAACGTAAATGAGGATGCTGAGCAAGCAAATAACGCAGATATGAGTCAAGCGAGCAAGTCCCGCATCACCGCTTGTATAAGCTCGCAGGTTGGCTGCGCGGTTAAATGTCCTTTTTGTGCGACTGGCACCGTTGGCTTCAAGCGTAATTTAAGTGCTGATGAAATTATTGAGCAAGTACTCTTGATGCAAAACATCACAGGTGAGCGTATCGATAACCTAGTGTTTATGGGTCAGGGAGAGCCTCTCAACAACTACGATAACGTCATTACTTCGATTAATAAATTTCGTCATCTAGTTGGTATTGGTGTGCGTCATATCACGGTATCTACTAGCGGCGTGGTGCCAGCGATGCTGAAACTTGCTGATGAAGGTTTGCAAGTAAATCTCGCGCTCAGTCTTCATGATCCAGATGATGAAGATAGAGATTACTTAGTGCCTATCAATAAGAAATGGCCAGTAGCTGAAGTGATAGCTGCTCTCCAGAATTACGTAGATAAAACTAATCGCAGAGTAACTATTGAATATGCAATGCTACGTGATCGTAATGACTCTGAAGCTAAAGCTGAAGCCTTAGGCAATCTAGTAAAACAACTACATTGCAATATTAATCTCATCCCATATAACACCACTGATGTTAGTGATCCTTTCCAGAGATCTGAGGATACAGTGATACGTAAATTCGCTACAGTGTTAGAGAAATCTAGTCGCAATAAAACTGTAACTACGCGCAGGGAGCGGGGGCATGACATAGACGCAGCCTGCGGACAACTAGCCAACAAGTAACTTAGTCATTGCGAGCAAAGCGAAGCAATCCATATCTGGCGTAATGGATCGCTACGCGGCTCGCGATGACAGTATGGTCATATATAATAAGGATTGTGGCTAAACTAAAGATCCCTGACATTAAACTCCCGGGACTCAAATCAAGCAACTTCAAATCTTCTAAGCTACGCATAGTTTATGCCGCGGTTGCCGCCATTGCCGTTGCCTTTGCAGTTTATTTTTTTACTGATATTTATACTACTAAACCTCAAGTCAGTGACGAGCAGTTTAAAATTCTTGAATCTAATATTAAAGCTGCTTATGCTAAATCTAAGACCGATCCTAAATTAGGAGCGACCCAGCTCGATATGCTAACTGGTTTACCAGAGAAACTAGAGAATAGGCGTAATTTTCTTTTGGCTACTATATATGAGCAATTAGGTGAAGAGGCTTTGGCTTTCCATCATTACTATTTAGTTGATCAAAATTACTTACCACGCTTTGCTCGCTATCGCCTAGCCAAAATGGCTGAAACCATTGGCTTAGAGCGCTTGGCAACTGAGATCTATGATAATCTAGCACGTAAATTCTCTAAAGATCCGCGTTATAGTTATGAGCTAGCCAAATCATATTTGCGTCAAAGCGCACTAGAGAAAGCAAGAGATAAGTTTGTTGCCGTACAAGCTTTGGCTCCTGATTCTGATTTCGCTATTGGTGCAAATTATTATTTAGCAAATCTTTGCGGTGATGATGAATGCAAAATTAGTTATCTGCGAGCATATTTAACTAAAAGCCCTCAAGGCAATCTGGCTGGACTAGTGGCAGATGAGATCGCAGCCTTACCTGAAGCTCAGCGCAAACAGTTTCATGATTTGGGCTCACAGATTGGACTTGGTTATTACAGTCATGGTGACTATGCTAATGCTCTTAAATACTTCAGCTCCAATGGTTCGCCTTTGGTAGAGCATGCTACTGTGCTTGCCAAGTTAGGCAAGCGCCAAGAAGCTCTAGCCTTATTACTTGGACGCATACCAAGTGAAGCAAATGATGAGGTTGCTAAAACTGCAATTGAGTATTTATTAACGCTATCTTCTGAAGCCGCTAGTGTTAGTCAATTGCGCGCTTTGGCTCTGCGCATGCAGAAGCATCGCGACAAAGTTCTGTGGCACCTAGCCGAACTAAGCCATCTTAAAGAAGACTATGCGGCTATTTATGAAGCTTACCCAGAAAGCTTATATGCTGCTGAAAGTATGGCAATAGTATTTTGGAAAGAATACAAGAGAGCAGCTTTCCATAAGGCTTTGGCTATAGCCAAAGTACATTGGGATAAATACCCGGAAGCCAAATCACATGCCTTCGTGGCATTTTGGGCTTCTAAGATCTATGAATCGCAGGGTGATCATAATATGGCTAATGCCTGCTTGCAGAATATTATTGAAGAGCATCCGCTAGATTATTATCGCTTTAGAGCAGAACAGATTCTATCCAAAAAGCGCAAATGGTATCTATTACCTGGAGCAAATGAATTTAGTTCCTATCCTAACTGGCGCTGGCCAGAGATGTTCAGTACCGCTGAAATTCAGGAACGCTACGGCAATGAAGTCGCTGAACTTATAGCCATAGAACAATACCAAGCATTATTAGATTCTGACGCTGAAGCTAATCAATACAAGCTCGATGATGATATTAAGATGTGGCTCTACGCTCAAGCTGAAGATGTTTATTCGGCTATCAAGACTGCTCATCAAGCCGTAGAACAGCTCAAAGGCACTATTAATGTAAGCGACAAGCGGTTGTTTTTTGCATACCCACTACCCTATGCTGATTTAATTGCTGATGAAGCTGGTAAACGCCGTCTTGTAGATCCAATGCTGGCTCAAGCCCTCATTAAACAAGAATCTCACTATAGACCTCATATAAGTAGTAAAGCTGGTGCTGTTGGCTTAATGCAAGTAATGCCATTTACCGCTCGTGATCTTGCACGCAGATTAAGTATCAGCTCACCAAACATAGATCAATTGAAAGATCCAAGTATCAATATCAAACTAGGTATCAGATATATGGAAGATGTTTTTGAGAGATTCTCTAATAATATGGTCTGTGCCGTTGCCTCTTATAATGCAGGTCCTACTGCTGTCTCCCAATGGATGAATAAAGGTCTGACCGACATGGATCTATTTATCGAAGATATTCCTTATGGTGAAACTAAGAACTATGTAAAAAAAGTTCTAGCTAACTACTGGACCTACAAAAAACTATATGCTTGATCGGAGGCGATTTCTCAAATTATTAGGACTTGGCTCTTTGGGTTTAGGTGCTAGTTCGATTTTGAGTTCTTGTAATTTTAACTCCAAGCCAATCCCAGTAAAACCCTTAGCCGACTTGGGTTTCGAGCCTATAATGGCAAGCCTTAGAGATGAAGTGGTTCTGCCACGCGGCTTTAATTATCGTATAGTTCGCAGCTGGCAAGATAGTATAGGTCCTGGACTCAAGTTTGGTTTTAATAATGACTTCACTTGTTTCTTTCCTCTTGAGCAATCTGATGAAGCTCTACTCTGGGTTAACCATGAATCTGTGGATCCTAAATATATTCCTGATATAGATGAACAGCGTCGCAGTGTCGGCGGATCAGTTATTAAAATTAAACGCAACGCAGATCAAGAATGGATTTATGACTATAGTGATGAGCGTAATTATAATCGTCGCCTCGATGCCAATAGCCCAGTTGAATTCACTGGTCCACTTCGTGATTATTTCCAAGAACCAGTGTTTGGCACTCTAGCCAATTGTAGTGGTGGTCGCACGCCTTGGGGCACAGTGCTGACTTGCGAAGAGAACTACGAGCATTTCGACAGCAAATATAAATGGCGTAATTTCAAGCGCAAGCATTATGGTTGGGTAGTAGAGGTAGATCCTTACAACCCTAAATTCACTCCGCGCAAGCATAGTCTCTTAGGGCGTTTTGCTCACGAGAATGCAGCTATTGCTATTTCTCAAACTGGCAAAGTCGTGATCTATATGGGCGATGACAAAGAGAACGAGCATATATATAAGTTCGTTTCTGCACGCAGCTTCACTAAGCCACATAGCAAAATTAAACTATATGAATATAGTGATATAGTCGATGGATTCAGTAATCTACTTACTGAGGGTCAACTGTATGTGGCTAGATTCTATGATGTCAAAACTGGTAAAACCATAAGTCCAAGTCTTGACCCTAGTGAAACAGGTGTTGGCGAATGGCTGCCAATCAGTAGAGCTGATAAACGTATCGCTCGCCGTTATCGCAGCGACGCGGAGATGCTCATTAATACTCGCCAGGCAGCTAAGCTCGTTGACGCAAGTCCCCTAGATAGACCAGAGGATTTAGAAGTCAGTCCCCACGATGCTTCTATTTATGTCTCGCTCACTAAAAATTTAAATCGCATGAACAACTTGGGTTCTATTATTAGAATATTTGAAGATGCTGCAGATCACGAAGCCTTGAAGTTCAGTTATAACAATTTTGTTGTTGGTTCTGTCGATTCTGGTTTTTGCTGCCCTGATAATTTAGCTTTCGATGGGCTTGGTAATCTTTGGGTGACTACCGATGCCGCGCCAGAATTTATGCTACCTAATCAGCGTAAGCTTTATGGCAATAATGGACTTTATGTAATTGCACTTAGTGGTGAGCAAGCTGGAATACCTAGACGCTTCGCATCAGCCCCACTCGGTGCTGAGCTAACAGGCCCCTGCTTTAGTGAAGATGCTGGGACTCTGTTTCTTTCGGTGCAGCATCCTAGTGAGGGCTCGCTGTGGCCGCGCGCGCGCGCGCATAATTACCCTAGACCTAGTGTTATTAGTATTAAGCTTAATATTAAGTAAATATATATTAGTGCTCGTCGAGACCCTCTTGTGTTAAGATAAACAACCATGAGGCCGGCAATGGCTGAACAACTGGGAGCAACCGCAGCAGATTGGTTTGTTAATAGTCCTAAAGCAGCAAAAACTGGGGCTAGGCCTTCTAATAATATTAGGTCCTTTATCGAGCCTGTGCTTAGATTGTTTAGAGATGACAGGGCTCAACAACAAAAAGTAGACTCTGATTTAACTACTATTGCTGTTAAATTCAAGAGACCTCTGGCTGTCGCTCAAATATACAGAATATACACTGAACTAACTGATAATGAGCGTTACTCTTCTCGCTCGAGTGAATTTAAGCCAATGATTTTAGCTCTTATTGAGCTAACCTTAAACTCTCTAGAACGAAATCCTCAAGGGGCTTTACCAAAGATCTTAGATACTAAAGCTAGATTAGCACCTGAGAAACAACGACCTATTACTCAAGTAGCTAGAGGTTTAATGGTAAGCAGTGCTAAGAGTCGCGGAACTGCTTCTCATAAGTTCGCTACAGCACTAGCTGCAGCTTATCCTAATGACGACTTAGCTCTCTACTTAGTAGGGCGACTAGAGAAAGAAGAAATTGCCAAGTCCATCATCAACGTACTCTGGAAAATCTGCATGCGCAATGATGAAAGAACTCCTCTAGCTCAGTCTCTTGCTAAGACTAAACTTCAAGATCAAGCAACCATAGATAAATTACTTGGCGAGAATAAGTTATATTTGCGACTTATTAATTTAGGGTCAGCTGAGCGAGCGCCTAAGATTGAAGCGTTAAGAGTATATCTGGAAAAGAAATATCTTAAATAGCTCACTCTTATCTTAAAAATAGTATCTCTCACTTCATTTCTGTGAATAAAGTTATTAGCGTCCATATAAAACGCTAACGATGGAAGATCTTAGTAGACTACTTCCTGATCTAGAGCCGAGCTTACAAATCGTAGGCCTCTTATTCCTTTTGAGTTTTATTCCTATAGTCGTGGTGTCGATGACACCATTCCTGAGGATTATCATGGTGCTTTCGTTAATGAGGCAGGCATTAGGTACTCAGAACTCGCCTCCTAACATGGTTTTAATTGGTTTAGCCTTGGTGCTTACTACCTATGTCTTGGGTCCAGAAATAGATCAAATTAACAAAACTGCTTTAGTTCCACTAGCGAACAATCAAATTGCACTACCAGAAGCTCTGGATAGAACTTACGGCCCACTTAAACAACATATGCTACGCAACGTAGATAGCAAAGATCTTAAGTTCTTCTATCAGCTCAGCAGGGAAGTTTTACCGAAGAAACCGGTAGATGTCAAGGCTAGAGAGCTATCTGCTGCTTATTTACTAGGTGAAATGCGCAAAGCTTTTCAGATTGGATTTTTAGTTTTCATCCCCTTCTTGGTGATTGACCTAATCGTTGCTAATATACTCTTAGCGCTGGGTATGA
>CAYUFH010000011.1:0-21363 GCA_964444015.1 uncultured Gammaproteobacteria bacterium
CTAGGTGTATTCGGCATTAATCTTGTCGAAATGCTACTAGGCGGATTCGGAATGGTAACAACAATAGTATATTCACTAATTGGTTTGGCTGCTATTCACTACGTTATCCAAGGCAAAGTATTCTCATAATCCTGTGAGATAAAAAAAACAAGGATCAACTAAATCTACAGCGGCGCTTTCAGCGCCGCTTTTTTTTGTAGGGCTTGCTGAGTCGACTTGTCTCTGCGTTTTTTGCTCGCTCGGCATGCTCATTTACGTTTTAGTAAACTCCGCTGCCTCGCTCACAAATGCCTTGAGCTAAGCCAACTCAACAAGCCCTACTAACTAATTTAAATTCGCACCGGTTCATCATGCCCAGTAGAGATACTCTGCGCCAACTGACCTGTGTGCATCAGATTAGCTAAGCAAGCACCACCTATCATACCTGAGTCATTACCAAGAGTACCTTCGATAATTTTGATGTGGTCTTTAAGCCCATCAACTACTTTTGCGCGAACCTTCTTGTTGAGCTCTGGATAATTGATAAACTTCGCCATGCCACCGCTGACCACCACTGCTTCTGGGTCTAGTGAGTTAATCACGCTGCTCATGCCTTGCGCAAGATACTCATGCCATCTATTGATCACATCTAAAGCAATCTGGTTGCCTGCTTTGTAGGCTTCCATAAGTTTATAATTATCGAAATCTGAATCAGTGAAATATAACCTAGCTGTGTTCTGGAGACCGGTGCCAGAAGCGTAGGCTTCCCAACAATCCCAATCACCGCAAGTACATCTGCGATGCTTATTAGCAGAAAGTTTGATGTGACCGATCTCACCACCACCGAAATGCGCACCACGCCAAATGCGATTATCCCAAACTAAACCACCACCGATACCAGTACCAACTATCACAAGTAGAATCGGATTATAGTTCTCAGCACTACCAACCATATATTCAGCGAAAGCTGCACAGTTAGCATCATTCTCCACTACTACTGGAATTCCAGTCAGTGCCTCCAAATCTTTCTTAACGCGAGTGTCTTTCCAGCCTTTAATGTTGCCGCAACCACCAACCATCTCGCCGCGATCGTTGACCATACCTGCTGTCGAGACACCGATAGCTTTAACCTCGTGATTCTTCTGGATGGCTTTAACCATAGTAGTTATGGTCTGCAAAATATCAGCTGAACCTGTCTGCGGGGTCGGCTCTTTGAGCATCTCATCGACTAGGAGTTTACGGTTGATGAAGGGCGCTGCAGCGATTTTGGTGCCGCCCATATCTATACCGATGGTTACTATTTTGTTGTCTAAAGGCATAGAGGCTAATATAGCATTCAGCATAAGGTTAAGAGCTTGCCAAGCCAAAGTTCCCAATATGAGTTATAATTAATCTACAAGACCTTGGCCGATTTAGCTTTCGGCCCTTCAATAGATATAGATAGATTTTTAGATTCCCTTAATTATTTCCTGAGGAAATTAGAAAAAATATCACAAACATAAAAAGGTCGGAAAACAAGCTTAGGTCCAGTGGGCCCAAGCAAAACAAAAGGGAGACAATAAAATGACAGACTTCAGAGTAGAGACAGGTAGCATATCAGCTAAAGACAATAAGAAAAAAGAACTTGTTTTGCAAATCAAATCATTACAAAGATTCTACGCCGATATGGGTATCAACTCAGCAAATATACAACGGATTTTTAATTTAGTAATCGATTACCTAGAAGCCAAAATTGACAAGCTAGTAATCAAAGCCTTCTTCGATACACTTGTTTATCAAAACAAGCTAGAGAGCGACAAGGAGCTAGATCTACTAGTTACCTTCGATCAACTTCTAGATGGTATCGAGGATGATTTCCATAAGAGTGATTATCAGTCAGCATATTATGGTATGCGAATAGAAGATGATCTGTATCAAGAAGCTGCTTAGCAAAAACGTGACCAGCGTCACGTTTTTGCGCTCTCAATCACGAGTGCACGGTTTGTGCAGAAAATGATTATGCTGTTACCGCACCTGAAAGTATAGACGTTCCAGTTGAACGTAGATCTTTGCAAGCTTGCGTAACACGCTTAGCCATACCGTTCTCAGCGGCTTTCAGGTAAGAGCGTGGGTCGTAGACTTTCTTGTTACCTACTTCGCCTTCGATCTTAAGCACACCATCGTAGTTCTTGAACATATGTTCAACGATAGGGCGAGTAAACGCATACTGAGTATCAGTATCTACGTTCATCTTGATAACGCCGTAATCTAGAGTTTCGTGGATTTCTGCTTCAGAAGAACCAGAGCCACCGTGGAATACTAAGTCTAGAGATGCTTTGGCACCGCAAGCTGCAGCAACAGCGGCTTGACCTTCTCTAAGTATTCTTGGCTCAAGCTTAACGTTGCCTGGCTTGTAGACACCATGGACATTACCAAATGTCGCCGCGAGCATAAAGCGACCGATAGGCGTAAGTTGTTTGTAAACTTCAACCATATCTTCTGGAGTAGTGTAGAGCTTGTCGTTCTTAACATCAGAGTTATCTACACCATCTTCTTCGCCGCCAACTACACCAGTTTCAATCTCAAGGATGATTTGGTTAGGTACACAAATTTCAAGTAGTTCTTTAGATATTTTGAGGTTCTCAGTTAGGTTGAGGACTGAACCATCAAACATATGAGAATTGAAAAGGTTAGGACGACCTTGGCTGCGACGTTTAACAGTCTCAGCGATAAGTGGTCTAAGGAAGCTGTCTACTTTCTCTGGGTGACAGTGATCAGTGTGAACAGCTACAAGAATGTTGTAACGCTCAGCTAAGGTACGAATCGCATCAGCTAGTACTATCGCGCCGAATGCTGCGTCTTTGTTGGCTGTGCCAGAAGCGAACTCGCCGCCGCCTGTAGAAACTTGAATAATGCCGTCTGATTTAGCTTCTGCAAAACCCTTAAGAGTTGCGTTGATAGTTTCAGTAGAAGTGATGTTAATCGCAGGATATGCGAATTTGCCTTTCTTGGCTCTGTCTAACATTTCACAATATTGTTCGTGGGTTGCAACTGGCATTATTTGGGCTCCTTTGTATTTGCTTAACTCATATTATTTTAGCGCCCTCGAGGGGGTACTTTATTTAATCTTAATAATGGTAAAACCCTGTGCCAATAAGGGTTATACGTTAGCGCTTAATCCTAGTGTGATCATGCTTGGCTTAGCTCAAGGCGTTTATGAGCGAGGCACCGGAGTTGACTGAGCTCGTCAATGAGGATGCTGAGCGAATAAACAACGCTGAGATAAGACGAGCAGGGTCACACTACAAGACTAAGCGGTGGCAAACTGTCCGACTACCCTAGGTTCTGGTGTCGAACTACTTTGCATAAGCACCACTTCGAGTAGTGGATGTCTATGCATTTGATCATCAATATAGCGATGCAACTCGGAGCGCACATCTGCTTCAAGCTTCATCACATCATCTTTATGCTTGCTTTCTTGAATAGCAATTGCCACAATTTTCTCTATATTATTCAATAGCTCATCGCGCTCTTTAACGGTGGAAAGGGCTAGACCCTTGGCGTAGACTTTGATGTCGCTCTGAACTTCAGCATAAGCGTTCACCGTAGCTACTACGCAAATCATACCTTCGCCAGCAATCATGCGGCGTTCAAGCATGATGACACTATCAAGCTCACCAACGTCAGCGTTATCTATCATGATGATACCCGCGTCAACACGCTCAACGATTTCGCATT
This sequence comes from uncultured Gammaproteobacteria bacterium, assembly GCA_964444015.1. GTDB lineage: Bacteria > Cyanobacteriota > Vampirovibrionia > LMEP-6097 > LMEP-6097 > CAYUFH01. The sequence goes on from CAYUFH010000011.1 coordinate 3,697, forward strand.
CACCATTCTGCATTTGCAGAACGTCACCATTGTCCATAATAAAAATACGATCAGGATCAACTCCGCATTTAACCGCAGTTTCACCATGCTTGACTAGCATTCGATATTCACCATGACATGGCATAAAATTACGTGGCTGACAAAGATTAATCAGAATCTTTTGCTCTTCTTGGCTTGCGTGCCCGGAGACGTGTACTGATTGACCAGCCCCATAAATAACCTCAGCACCCAAACTAAAAAGCATATCGATAAGATTATTCACAGACTTCTCATTGCCCGGGATAGGTGAAGCACTGACTAACACTAAATCACCTGGCTGTATTTTCACGTATTTATGTTCGTTACGCGCTATGCGTGACAACGCCGCGAACTGTTCGCCTTGGCTACCAGTAGTAAGTATCACCAAGTCTTCTGGACGCATCTTAGCGATATCTTCTTGGCGCACGATGAAGTTCTCGGGGATTTTGATGTAGCCTAGATCCTTGGAGATCGCAGCGAGGTTGATCATCGAGCGCCCGAAAACACAGACCTTCTTGCCAGCTTTAAGAGCCAGTTCTAGTATAAGTTTGACGCGATGCACCTGCGACGCGAAAGTGGTAATAATCACACGATTAGTTTTATTCTCGACTATCTCTTTAATCTTAGGGATAACTGCTTTCTCGGATGGAGTATAGCTAGCTTTCTCAGCGTTAGTACTATCACTAAGAAGTAGATCTACACCTTCTTCTCCAGCCTTAGCTAGTGGTGCCATATCGAAATAAAGATTATCGATGGGGCTATGATCGACTTTAAAATCACCGCTATGAACTATACGTCCAGCTGGCGTATCAATAATCAAACTAAAACTATCAGCAATACTGTGATTATTGCGAATATATGTTACCGCAAAAGATGAACCTATTTTTACTGTTTCACGCGGTTGTATTTGTTTAGATTTTTGATCTTCAAGATTTGCCTCCTTGAGCTTAGATTTGATTAGCGCCAAAGCCAGTCCAGGAGCGTAAATAATAGGCACATTAACTTCTTTCAACAAAGGTACTATGCCACCAATGTGATCCTCGTGTCCGTGAGTGACTATCATGCCACGTATCCTGTGTTTATTCTCTAACAAATAATTCAACTTAGGTAGAACCAAATCAACACCGATCATCTCTACTGTCGGGAACGCAAGTCCCGCATCGACAAGCATAATTTCATCACCACACTCGAAAACCCAAGTATTCTTACCGATCTCATAGAGACCACCCAAAGCAATTACTCGTACTTTCTTGTCTGGGTCTAGGGTAATGGCTCGATTACGTTTAACCGTTTTGACTGCAGCACCGTTAGTAGTTTTGAGAATTTGTCTCGTCTGCTCGGTTATTTTATTTACTCTATTCATAGTTAAACAGCGACTCTAGCTTTAATAGCTAGCGCTTTGATTAGTTGCTCTAGTGATTTACGCTGCTCGGGGGCTAGCAAAACTAGAGGTGAGCGTAATTGCTCAGAACATATACCCATTATAGCCAATGCCGCTTTAGTGCAAGTTGGATTAGGCTCAACGAATAAAGCTGAAAAGAGGGGAAATAGTTTACGGTGAATAGCCTCAGCTTCTGCAAGTTTGCCTTGAGTAAAAGCATTCATCATAGTTTTCATCTCTGCACCAACGAAATGTGAAGCCACAGACACCACTCCCTGAGCGCCAACCGCCATCATCGGCAGAGTAAGACTATCATCACCAGAATAGATTTGGAATTGTTTAGCATCCAATTCTTGTCTGATGCGACTGATCTGATCTAGGTTATTACTAGCTTCTTTAAGCGCAACAATATTAGAGAATTTGCGAGCTAATTGAATAATAGTTTCAGCTTTCATGTCAATGACACAGCGACCCGGAATGTTATACAAGATAATAGGCAATGTGGTTTTAGTGGCAATTTGGGAATAATGTTCTAATAGACCTCTTTGGTTGGGTTTGTTGTAGTAGGGCGTTACTATCAATAAGCCATCAACACCAAGTGATTCAGCGCGCTTACCTGCTTCAACAGCAGTTAAAGTGCAGTTAGAGCCAGCACCAAAAATAACTTTAGTTCCTTTACCAAGAGCTTTGGTTTTAGCCATTACTACTTTAAGCAGTTCAAGCTCTTCATCATGAGTAAGAGTAGGGCTCTCACCTGTGGTACCAGCAACAACTATGGAGTCTGAGCCAGTCTCAACCAGTTGCTCAGTGAGACGCTCAGCTGCAGCTAGATCCAAGGCATATGCATTATCAACCTTAAAGGGGCTGATCATTGCTGTAATTAGAGTACCGAACTGGGGCATGCGCTTAATATGATAGCAAGTTTAGGCAGTAGCAGCGGCTCTTAGCTGCGCCACCAGCGCTTCAGCTATTTTCACAGTATTTAGTGCGGCACCTATTCTTAGGTTGTCAGAAACTATCCACATATTAAAAGTATTAGGATTAGACTCATCAAGGCGAATGCGACCGACATAGACCGGATCTTTACCAGCGACATCAAGCGGCATAGGGTAGATCTGCCGCGCAGGATCATCGTGCAAAACCAATGCTGGAGTCTTAGCTAATAATGCTTTGATCTCAGCAACGTTAGCTGGCTTATCAAGCTCCACGTTCACCGACTCAGAGTGGCAGATCTCTACTGGCACTCGCACTGCCGTGCAAGTAACGCGAAGCTCGGGCTTACCTAGAATCTTACGACTCTCGTGAACCACTTTCATTTCTTCTTTGGTGTAGCCATTATCAGTGAATTTATCAATCTGCGGAATAACATTGAAAGCGATTTTTTGGTTCATTACTTTATTAGTGAACTCTTCACCCTGCAGTGCTTGCGCGGAAGTGCTGCGCAATTCATCCATAGCTTCTTTGCCAGCACCAGAGACGCTCTGGTAAGTACTGACTATTACGCGCCTCACTCCGTATTTATCATCGAGGGCTTTCAGCACTACTACTAGAGGAGCCGTAGTGCAATTAGGATTAGCAATGATGCCTTGATGTTTAGCAATATCATGCGCGTTCACTTCTGGAACCACTAGTGGCACATTATCGTGCATTCTAAAGAAACTAGAATTATCGATCAAAACTGCACCGCGCTTAGTGATTTCTGGGGCGAACTTTTCGCTCACACTACTACCAGCAGAAGCAAGAACTATATCTACATCATCGAAGGCACTAGGCTCAGCAAGTTCAACAGGATACTGATGTCCATGTGATTCCATAATCGTGCCCACTGAGCGCGGACTAGCAAGTAACTTAATAGACTCGAAGGGGAACTTACGTTCATGCACTATATCCAAGAGCAAACGGCCAACATTACCTGTGGCACCGAGTATAGCTATGCGGTATTTAGGACGAGCTTGCATTAAAAGCTTATGTTAGCAAAAGCCTAGGCTCTAGGCTAGAATATTCAAAAGACAATAGATGCTAAAAAAGAAAATCTTAATCGTCGGTGCCGGCTTCTCTGGAGCGGTTATAGCTAGAGAGCTAGCTGCAAAGTCTTATCAAATAGAGTTAATCGACGCTAGAGAACATATAGCTGGTAACTGTTATAGCAGCAGAGATCCTGAGACTGGGGTCTTAGTGCATAAATATGGACCTCATATCTTCCATACAGACAATGAAGAAGTTTGGAATTACCTAAGAAGCTTCGATACTTTTCATCCCTATACTAATCGCGTTAAGGCGATCTCAGCGGGCAAAGTCTATACTCTTCCGATCAACTTACTCACTATTAATCAGTTCTACGGCAAAACCTTCAATCCAAGTGAAGCTGAAGATTTTATTCGTGGCATCGGTGATCAGAGTATCACTAACCCGCAGACCTTTGAGGAGCAAGCATTAAGATTCATCGGTAAGGATTTATACAAGGCGTTCTTCTATGGTTACACCAAAAAACAATGGGGTGTGGAACCGAGCGAACTACCTGCAAGCATCTTACAAAGACTACCAGTGAGATTTAACTATGACGATAATTATTTCAATCATAAATTCCAAGGTATGCCGGAGCACGGCTACACCCATATAGTAGAGGGCATACTCAAACACCCTAATATCAAAGTTAAACTCAAAACTAATTACAGTCATGAAATGAAACAACACTATGATCATGTGTTCTACAGTGGTGCTATTGATGAATATTTCGAGCACAAATTAGGGCGCTTGGATTATAGAACTTTGCGCTTCGAGTCATTTACTGGTAATGGTGACTATCAGGGTTGCGCTGTGATGAACTATTGCGATCAAGAGATCCCCTATACGCGCATCACCGAGCATAAACATTTCGCGCCTTGGGAGAAACACGATAAAACTATTTGCTTCAAGGAATACAGTAGTCTAGCTAAGTCTGGCGATATTCCATATTATCCAATTCGCCTCGCCAAAGAAAAAGCTATACTCGATGCTTACATTGAGATGGCTGCCGCCGAGACTAATGTCAGCTTCGTTGGCAGATTAGGAACCTACCGCTATCTAGACATGGATGTTACAGTAGGAGAGGCTCTTAAGGCAGCTAGAGAATTTTTAGAACATGAGCAGAAAAATAGCAGCAGTCTTAGTCACCTATAATCGTTTAGCCAAGCTGAAACTTGCGATCACATCGACTCTAGCTCAAGAAATAGATTATGTCGTCGTCGTAAATAATAATTCAAGTGACGGCACCAGGGAGTGGCTGGAGGAGCAAAGCAAACTAGACTCTAGGCTTAAAGTAGAAAACTTAGAAGAAAATACTGGTGGCGCTGGTGGTTTCTATCACGGCTGCAAGTTTGCTAGCGAGAATCTGGATGCTGGCTGGTTATTACTTTTCGATGATGATGCCTATCCAGCAGCAGATTTAATCACTAAATTCAAAGCCCTAGAAATCAGTGCCCAAACAGGTGCTATCACTTGTGCTGTCTATACTCCCGATGGAGAGATTGCTAATTTTAATAGACCAGGCTTTAATCCTTTTAAGTCACCAGTTCATTTCATGCGCTATTTACTTAGAGGCGGACATTATCTAAGCCGCGAAGAATTAGCAAATGCTCGCGGACTAAGCGTAGATATATCTTCTTTCGTAGGGTTTATAGTTAGCACTAACGCTATTAAGGGTAGACTTGGCTATCCTTGCAAAGAATTATTTATCTACTGTGATGATTGGCTCTACTCACTGGAGCTAAGCGAACTAAGCTATAAGAACCTATACTATAGTGATTTGGTTTTCTATCATGATTCTCAGACTTTTATAGATAGCCATGACGCTCAACTCTGGAAAAAATACTACGCCTATAGAAATTCTATAGTTTTTTATAAGAGGGCTGCTGGCTTATTCTTCCCAATAGTATTAAGTATCAAAGTCTGTAAATGGCTTATAGACACTAGGCTATATCAGCACAAGCTAAAATACTTGCAAACTCTTCTCAAGTCCTTCTATGATGGGATGAGCTTCAAATACTAATGCTAACTGCTGAATCTCTAGTCAAATATCATCCAACTAAGGCCACCGCTCCTAGCCATAAGGATAAGGTCTCGGTGGTGATGGTTACTTTTAATAAATATCAATATATTCGTGAGCTAATTCAATCATTCAAGTTTCTTAACTACAATAGAGATTTACTAGAAATAGTAGTAGTGGATAATAACTCTAACGACGGCACTGAAGAAAAACTTAAAGAAGAGTTCGGCGATGAGATCACTTTAATTCAAACTGGTGCTAATTTGGGCGGTTCTGGTGGTTTCAATACTGGCATGCGCTATGTCATAGAACGCCACAACAATAAATATATTTGGCTACTAGATAATGATGTAGTAGTGCATCCTGATTCTCTCAACTGGCTACTCACTGCGATCAAAAGCAATCCTGATGCCGCCGCCGTAGGCTCAATGATATTGCAACTCGATAATCCTGATTACCTTAATGAGATTGGAGCAGATATTAATTGGCTCGGCGCCAAAACTAATATGCATGGCTTCGGCACTAAGTACACTGAGATTAGTGATGATACAGCTAGAGTTGTAGAATACTGCGCCGCCGCTTCCTTACTCAAGACCAGAGCTGCTATAGAAAAAACTGGATTCTGGAAAGAGTTTTTTATACATTTCGATGATGTCGAGTGGTGTCTAAGAGCTAAAACCAAGGGTTTAAATATTTACTGCGAACCTAAATCTATAGTTTTCCATGAATCAATGCACAAGAAGCAGCCAACTTGGATCAAATACTACAACATCAGAAACTTACTTTATCTATATGCCAGTTACAAACCCTTACTGTTTCCTTTACCACTAGCTAAATTCTCTCTCTGGGTTTTATATTTCAAGCTGCATGGTTATGATAAGAACTCTGGCTTAATCGCTAAAGCTATCGCTGACTTCTTTCAAGGCAAAATAGCCAAGCAAGATTTTCCACTGGAAAATTATCAAAGCTATGCAAGCTATAACTGGCAATCACTAGCAAGCAATACTACTCTGGTTTTTTATGATGCTGTTAATTTACTAAAATTTCTCAATGAATCTGGATGGGAGCTCAGTGGGGATAATAATATTATCCTCTACAACCAAGCATCCAAAGCTCAAATCCTAAACAAGTATCCTAATTGCAAAATACTTAAACCTTGGGCACAAGTTTTCAAGCTTTGGGGCAAAAAATCTAAAGTTATTTTTGATGGTAGCCTTGAAGGTAAACTTATGCTGCCAAGTTTCTGCCCTAAATTAGTAGTTTATCCACAATATCAGAGCCTGATAGACTTATAGAAGAAATGTCCGAAACTGCAAACAAGCAAGTACCAATATTATTAACCACCATACCTAAGGCGGGGACTTATTTTTTCGGGGAGGTGCTCTCTGAAATTGGAGCCAAGAATAGACACTTGCACCTAGCAAGAAAACATGCTGAGAATTTACTACTCTGTAATGATGAGGTTAATAAGTTCTCACCATCCAAAGCTAAAATCCCACTAGAGTTATCACAAGCACTTTATACCGTTCAAGCTGGAGAGTTTGTTTTTGGACATATCGCTAGACCACTACTAAATGATTTTGCGCTTAATCGTTTTAAATTCATTTATGCGCACAGAGATCATAAAGCTGCCATGACCTCTGAGTTCTATTGGTTTAGAGAAATACGCCAAGACATGCACCCCAAGTTTGCCAAATACAACAATTTAAGCCCTGAAGATCATTTCCTTAAATATTTACAGCTCTTCGGTGCTGCCAGAGTTAGGTTATTTAGGTTTCTTGATTTATGGAAAAATGAGCCGGGGATCTTTACTATTGATTTTGATCAGTTCCGCTCTGATAATACTTATGCTGAAGATATTATATATAAATTAGCTGATTATATCGGCATGCCTGTAAGCAAGAGCAGAGCTAATGAAATACTCACCAAGTGTCTAGCCAAAGAAACCAAAACTAAAGTAGCTCGCGATCACTCAACTGATCTCTGGACTCCTGAAGCAGAGGCTTACTATGACAAACTAGTTAAAATGCAAGCTATCAACAATATAATTTATCCGACTCTATGGTCAATTAGAGCTCTACTAACTGGCAAAGCTCGCAACGCGATCTAAGTTTTATAACCTAAAGCAGCAAGATCTATATCTATTAACTCTGCAAGCTGCCGGTTCGACTGACGGTATCTGTCTTGGACTTTAGCGGCTACATAATCCTTGAAGCTTTTATCAAAAACACCGCTAATAAATTTAGGTAGAATCCTGTCTAGAAGCAAAAATACTTTATTCACCCATTTACCTAACTCACCTAAATCTAAAGCTACTGGGTTTAAAGTGGTCTTAACAAAAACAGTATTAATCACTCTTGTCGGAAAAGAACTAAAAGTCGAAAGCGCTCGATTGGTTAATGCATCAAAAGGCAAATTATCAGACCAAGTGGCTCCGGCGAAATTTACTATAGCTCTACAAAAACTGCGCTTATCAGTTTTAAATCTCTCGAATGGCAGAACTAAAACGTTATCCTTACCAAAGAGTTTAATATAGTAAGCAACCAAAGGGTAATAATCAAAATGATCAAAACTGAAGCCTGGTATAGTATCCTTACCTCGCTTAGGACCCACTAAGTAACCCGGGAGTGAACAAACTCCACCAAATTTAACATACTGAAGATAGCAAGAAAGTATGGCACTATTCTGCTCTCTAATACCAATTACGATTTTGGCATCAGGGAAAACACTTCGCAAACGATCCGCGATTTCTTTACTATCAAAACCACCAGAATGTGGGTGCCCGCTTAAACGCTCACTACTAAGCACAGAAATTAACTCGCCATCAGTAACTAAAGCCTCATAACGAGCTCGAGTAGCGTTAGCATCAAATCTCAAAGCATTGGGTTGGACAAAAATTTCACTCACATCACCAATACTAAGAAATCTACGAAAACCTAGATCGGCGTTATCAAAAAGATATTCCTGCAACCAAGTAGTGGCTGTCTTATGGTAACCGATGTGTATTAAAGGAGCTTTCATGATATCTCAAGCGGTGCAAAAAAGCATCATTGATAATCTTATCAATAGAGTCATTAGCCGGCTTAAAAAGTCCTGCTCTAAGTGCTTTAGTATTATCAGCTACTAACTGTGCGGGATCGCCTGCTCTGCGAGGAGCATATTCTAGTGCTATCTTCAATCCACTCACTCTCTCAATTGCCTGAACTATTTCTAGAACCGAAAAACCATGTCCATAACCAAGATTGTAAGCTTGACCTGATTTGCTCTTGTCATTAAGCGAGACCAAGGCACTCACATGCGCCTGCGCAAGATCTTGGACATGAATATAATCTCTAATAGCAGTTGAATCTGGTGTAGGATAATCATTCCCAAAGAGATAAAACTTGTCTCTCTTAGCTAACGCTACATCTAGAGCCAAGGGGATTAAATGAGTCTCCGGTTGATGGCACTCACCAAGATCTTTGTAGGCACCAGCAACATTAAAATAACGAAATACAATGTAATTAAAATCAACCAAAGTTGCTAAATACTTCTCGACTTCAAGTTTATAGAACCCGTAGGGATTAATAGGCTCTGAGGCTAAATCTTCTCCAAGGCGAGTCACAGTAGCAGGCGGATTACCGTAAACAGCAGCGGTACTTGAGAAAATAAAATTATTAACAGCATGATCTCTCAGGCATTCAATAAAATTTATAGTGTTTAAATAGTTGTTCTGTTTATATAAATCAGGTTCTTTCACCGATTCAGCAACTTCAATAAAAGCAGCAAAATGTAAAACTGCATCAACATTATGCATTTCTAGTATCTTGGCTATATTTGATTTATCACCGACACAAGATTGATAAAACTTAAGCCCTTTAGGGATATTACAACTCTGCCCGCGACTAAGATTATCAACCCCGATCACCTCATGACCAGCCTCAAGCAAGAGCAAGGAACAAATAGCCCCTATATATCCAGCGCAACCAGTAACTAATATCACCAAAGCGTGATTATCATAGCATGCAAGCCAATAATTATACAGTGTTTAATTATTGGCAGCCCTCTTCACAAAAGCATTGCGCAACAGGCTAACATCATCAACCCTAATCAACTTAGCTAGCCATAGATAGAGGAGATAAGCTGGTATTAAAATCCACGCAGAAACCCAAGGCGCAAGCAGCGCTGGAACTATGGCAATTAAAAATAAATCTACAAAAGAAATAAGTTTATAAGTGCAAGCAAACATAAATATAAATCTCGCCGTACTTGCGATAATCGCAGCATAAACGGCTCCAGAGATGCCATAGCTAGGAATTAAATATAAACTAGCCAAAACAAAAATAATCATCGCCGCGACTAGAGAGCTAATACGTTTACCATGCTCTCCTTGAATCGCCAGCACCAGATTCGGCGCTTTATCCAAAAACATCAATAAAGTAGCATAAGCAAATATTTTAACGATCTCCAAGGATGCCTCGTATTGAGAACCAAAGAGTTTAAGAATCACAAAACCAGAGAAGTAATATACTGCAATGAAAATCAAAGCCCCACTTAAAGCAAAAAATCTAGATATATGATGAACTAGCTTAATAAACTTAGGTCGTGCATGTTCGTAAGCCTCGTAGAGTGTCGGCAAGAAAACTTGATTAATAGTGGCAGGGATCATCTTGCTCAGACGGTTCACCCTAGCAGGCACACTATAAAAAGCAACCGCTGCTGAGCCTAAAATAGAACTGAGCATCACCCTGTCAAGACGCTCTTGAGCATCTTCTACAGTATCGTACAAACCGAATCCCAGTGAATCCTTGAGCATAGGCAGGACTTGAGCAAAATCTAGCCGTGGCTTAAATAGCTTAATTGTAGAGATATAAGAAAAGAGAAATTTAAAAATACTAAAAAATGCAAAGAGGCTTACTAGTAGTTTCCAATCACCAAAATATTTCAAAACAATAACTATCAACAATAAACGTAGAACACTATTAGCAGCATTGATAAGAGAAATAAGCTTAAACTCTCCAAGTGCGCGCCTAACCACGCCGAACATTCGCGCGAAGCTACCCATACACTCAATAAAAATATAACAAGAGATGGCGTAAAGTAGATCTGGGCTAGGTTTAGTTAATAAAGCAGCAACATAAGTAATTAACGCTGCTGGAATAATAGTTACCGCCTTAATGAATAGCCCAGTGCCAATTGCGGTATTAAGTCCTTCTACTAAACCCTCTTCGTGCTTAGCAGAAATACTAAAAATAGAATTGCGAAAGCCCAAGGCAAAAAGAAAAGAAAACAGAATAACAAAAGCTTCAGCTGCTAGCAAAGTACCAAACTGCTCAGGCTTCATCATCCTTGCCATAAGTATTGAAGCTGAAAAACTAATGGCAAGAGCAATGAAATTACTGGTAAGCATATATGCAAGCGCTTTAACCAATTTATCTTTGCCAATTCCTTGCATTTATAAATAAGTTTACTACGAGCCAAATTTGCTATATTAAAGACATATCTAAAGCCAAACAAGGCTAAACATGACGCATTTCGCTCCCAGTGACCAAAAGATTTCAGCTGAATCAAGCAAATCATTAAGCATAGTTATCTGCACATATAATCGCGCAAGTAAATTAAAACTGCTACTTAAAGATTTACAAGAACAGTTAGAAGGTCTTGATGTCAATGACATAGAAATTATAGTCGTAGATAATAATTCAGTGGATAACACTGAGGAAATTGCAAGCAAATTCAAAGTTCAGTATAAAAAAGAAACCGAGCAAGGCTGCTCTTCAGCTCGCAACGCTGGCATCAAAGTTGCTAGTGGACACTTGATAGCTTTTTTGGATGATGATATTCGATTAAACTCTGTCTGGCTTTCAGAAGTATACAAAGTAGCTAAAAGCAAACCACGACTAGTAGCATACGGCGGCAAAATCACTCCTGATTGGCAAACAGAGATACCAAGCTGGCTAAACCTAGAGCCACCATTTGAGATTTTACAAGCTATATTTCCTTCACATAGCTACGGGGATAAAGAGCGCCGTTATCCTTTTTATTTCGGCAACCGCAAAATATTCAACCCCTTATCAGCTAACTTAATAGTCTCACGTGATCTATTTAGTGAACTTGGTCTCTTTAGAACTGATCTTGGTATTCGCGGCAAAGAGCGAGGAGCTTGCGAAGATACCGAACTATGCTGGCGCATATTAGCGGCCGGTTATATGGTTAAATATTTTCCGCAAATCAATGTTTATCACCCGGTAGGTTCAGATCGCATCAATAAGGACTTTGTGAAACATTGGTATTTCGTAGCTGGAAAAACTTTAAGCTGGATTAAACTTAATGGACTTAATCACTTAGAACCCAATCTAAACATCTCACGCTTTAGTGAAATCATTAGATCTACTCTTAAACTTAATGCCTACCTAGTGGGTTGGCTAGTAACACTGTTTGCTAAGCGCCATATACATTTTTGGTTTACCTGTCAGATCTGTAAATGTCTAGGAGAGCTTAGGGCTTTGAAGTAGGTTATAATTTTATTATAATCATAGAGGTTTGAGCATGTTATTATCTTATCTCTATGACTGAGCCAATTAGTTTTGCTGACTTTACTCAACGTTTTGAACATGACGCTTTAAGAACTTTTATTCCTGTTCAAGACATGCGGGATGCTTTTGACACCCCTTTTGATGACGATCAAACTCTAAGACTAGAAGAAGTACGAGAACGGCTTAGTAAATCTTTAGCCGCAAGTGAAAGATTAGTCGCACTCTGCGATGAAAAAATACAAATGCCCGGTGCTAAAAAGACTACTAGGGTTACCGAAGCTATCCTAACTCAGCCCAAGGACATAGTAGCTCGCATAGTAGATATACTTGACTACCTAAAGGAAGGAATTGAATTGGTTCATGAGTACTTAGCACCAAATAAAACTAGAATCCAAAATGTCTATGCGCGGACACTGGAAACTTTTATAAGAGGTATAACTCAAAATACATTCTGTCTAATAGGCAAAATCTTCAAGTCTCTCGAAAAGCGTCATCTAAGCGAAGAAGCTCTTGCTCCTTATGAAAAAATATTAAATCATCCAATAAGCAAATTGATGAAACAGGCACTGGCTGCTAGTCAAGGTAAAAAATAGTCACTACCTTATTCAACGAATGCGCAAAATCTAAGGCCTTCAAGAGTGTATTACTATCACGATAAAGGAAACATATAAGCTGCTGGCACTCAGAGATAATTTCTTGGTTGCAGAGGCGGCTAGCATCAGCAAGCATCATATTCTCTCTATCTTTATGTTCAATAATATGTTTCACACCAATAAGCTGATCTTGAATTTCTTTAGCTTGCTGAGCTATAGTCTGCGGCAAAACAACCTTAAGCTTCTCAGGATTACCTCTAAGAGCGCCCTTGATGGTGGCATAGTTAGTACCACAACTACCACCACTAGTAACGATAGTATTGCCAGCAATACTTAGACCACAAGCAATAAGCTCGATAATCTTCATATGACTCATAGAAATATCACGGCTGCCTATGATGGCGACTTGTTTATAGCCCTCTGACTGGATATTTTTGAATTCTTCATTGAGATCTAGAGTAGATGTAGGTATATCAATACTATCGTTGAATACTGGTGTCGCCACCCCTCCTCCAAAACCACCTTCGTAATAAGCTCCGTATCGCATCGTATAAAATAATATAGTGGACATCAACGCCCAGCTGCAAAAAAGCAACCCTAGTATTTTAGCAGGTTTAAACTCCGCTCAGTTAGAAGCGGTAAGTTTTTTTGGCGCCCCTTTGCTGGTGCTGGCTGGAGCCGGTAGCGGTAAGACTAAAGTACTCACCCATCGCCTTGCCCATATCATTGATTTGGGTGCCAGTCCGGACTCTATACTCTCAGTTACCTTTACTAATAAGGCCGCACAAGAGATGCGCGAGCGTATCGCACACTTAGTTGGTGAGGCCAGTATCAAAAATGCTTGGGTCGGAACCTTCCACGCCATCTGCGCAAGATTACTCAGATCAGAAATAGAAAGACTAAAAGTTACAGCACCGAACGGACAGATACGAACTTGGACTCGCAATTTCGTTATCTTCGATGAGACAGATACGGTAAATGTAGTTAAAGAAGCAATTAAGATTCTGGATTTAGATCCTAAGCTATATAACCCCAAGACAGTACGCTATCGCATCAGCTCAGCCAAGAATGAGGGACGCTCATCTACTAAGTTCACCGAAGGCGCGTTAAATTACCGCGAAGAAAAAGTCGCAGATATATTCGCTAAATACGAAGAGTTGATGGCGCGCAACAACGCACTAGACTTCGATGATTTGTTATTATACAGCGTTCAATTACTCAAGGATAATATAGATATTAGAGAATATTATTCTCGTCGCTTCCAGCATATACTGGTCGATGAATATCAAGATACCAACAGGACTCAGTATGATCTAATCCGCATGCTCAGTACTGGCAAGACTTTCAGTCATTGCGAGGAGGGCGAAGCAATCCAGATGGATCGCCACGCCGCTACGCGGCTCGCGATGACGTCACTGACAGTAGTAGGTGATGTGGATCAGAGTATCTATTCTTGGCGCGGGGCTGACTTCAAAATCATCCTCGACTTCCAAAAAGATTATCCCAACGCAAAAGTAGTAAAACTAGAACAAAACTATAGATCAAGCGGTAATATACTTGCCGTCGCTGATCAAATCATTGCTAACAATAAAGAGCGCATCCCGAAAAACCTAGTTGCAACTAAAGCGGCTGGCGATAAAATTACTGTCTTCGAGGCGCAAGATGAACTTGAAGAAGCGCAGTATATAGTCTCTGAAATCCAACGCAGAATCGCCAGCGGTGCTAGGCTCTCAGAGTTCGCGGTTCTATACCGCACCAACGTACAATCGCGAGTACTCGAAGAAGCACTGCTGCGCAAAAATATGCCCTATGTAATAGTAGGTGGCTTCAAATTCTACGAGCGCAAAGAAATCAAGGACATAGTCTCTTACTTGAAAGTTATACACAACCCTAGCGACGGGCAAAGCCTCAAACGCATTATTAATGAGCCGCGCCGTGGTATTGGTGCTACTACTGTAACTAAGATCGAAGAATATGGAGCCCAGCATGGCTACTCACTCTATCGCTGTATGTTAGAGATAGATGACGTTCCTGATCTGGGCGATTCAGCCAGCAAGAAAATCAGAGATTTCACTCAGCTAATAGAAGCTCTGCGCCTAGCAGAGAAAACTACTGGTATCGGTGATCTAGTAGACCAGATAGTACATCAAACTGGCTATATGGAAATGCTGCGCAATTCTTCAGACGCAGAGTCTGAATCTCGCGTAGAAAATATTTATGAACTAATCGGTGTTGGTACTGATTTTCAATTAAATTCTGAAGACGGTTCGCTAGGAGCTTTTCTGGCTGAAATCAGCTTGCTGGGCGAGAACGACAAAACCCAGAATAAGGACAAGCGCATGAGTGTTACTCTAATGACCTTGCATGCAGCCAAAGGGCTAGAGTTTCCCGTAGTCTTCTTAGCTGGTATGGAAGATGGGATATTCCCGCATCAACGTAGCCTAGATGAGAAGGGTGGTTCACAGCTCGAAGAAGAGCGTAGACTAATGTACGTCGGTGTTACTCGCGCCAAAGAAAAACTATTCCTCACTCATGCACGTAGACGTAGAATCTTCGGGCAATCTGATTACACTATGCCAAGCAGGTTTCTAGAAGAAGCACCGCGCGAATTACTAGTGGGTTACTACGGACAATCTCGCAGTAATGAGCGTGCTAGCGGACGCGATACTGAAACTTACTACGACGATACACCACCAATAGTAGGTTTCAAGCGAGCGGCAAGCAGCTCACCAAGTTCACCTTGGGCTAAATACAGCACCAAAACAGAGACTTCAAGCCCAACACCAATGCGCCGCGTCGAGAAAGCTGAATCTAGCGCTCCGCTATACAAAGCTGGTGATACAGTGCGCCATCCTAAGTTCGGTGATGGATTAATTAACCAAGTGCTAGGTAGCGGAGATAAAGCTCTTTATAATATAGAGTTTCCTGCTCCGACTGGTAAGAAGCTGATAGACGCTAAGTTTGCGAAGTTGATTAAAGTAGAAACGTGACATAAGTCACGTTTCTACGCTGTCAATCATGAGTGCATAAATTAGATGAGGATTACGACATAGTAGCAAAAGCCTCTTGCCTTCACAACATAAGAATTGCTAGAATGAAGCCCAGCGTGAACACTAATAATCAAGAGCTTTTGGCAGACCTCACTCTACTCGGCAATAGTCATAATGACTACGCTCAAGACCCAGATGAGGCCAAGCTAGAAACTATTGCTAATCAATGGACCGATGCAGACTATTTAGTACAACTTGATTGTCCTGAATTCACTTGTGTCTGCCCTAAAACCGGACAACCAGATTTCGCGCGCATCGCTATTAGCTATATTCCTGCAGGGCGCCTGATTGAATCCAAAGCTCTTAAATTATATTTATTTGCTTATCGCAATCACGGGATTTTCCACGAGTATGTAGTAAATAAAATCGCCCGTGATTTGCAAGCAGCACTGGGAGCTAAATACCTTAAAGTCTATGGTGATTTTTCGCCGCGCGGTGGCATTAGCATCAAACCAACAGTAGAACTAGGTGATAGAGAACTAGGACGCCAACTAGGAGTAACTAATGAGCAGATATAAACTCGATACTGAGCGTAAAGCTTTAGTCATCTTCTCTGGTGGCATGGATAGTACTATCTGTCTATTCTGGGCTATAAAAGAATTCGGCAGATCCAATGTAAGTGCTGTGACTTTCGATTACGGGCAACGTCACTCAGCTGAAATCGAGTCAGCACGCAAGATCGCAGAGCTAGCTGAAATATCCTGGCAATTAGTTAGTATCCCAGATATATTACGCAGCTCTAGTCCACTAGTAAGCAAATCTAAACTAGAACAACATAGTGAGCTTGAAGATTTTAGTGAAGGTTTGCAGCCGACCTTCGTGCCAGCACGCAATATGCTGTTCTTCACTATCGCAGCTAATATCGCTTACGAGCAAGGGATTATGAATATAATCTCTGGTGTTTGCGAAGCTGATTATGGTGGTTACTATGATTGCCGCCAAAGTTTCGTGCGCTCTATGCAAGAAACTATCAATCTAGCTCTACTCGGACATTATGGTGAGCGAGTCGATGCTGAGCGTATCATCCTGCATAGCCCATTGATGCGCCTCAATAAACGCGAGGAACTACAGTTCGCGCGCTCGGGGTTTCGTACTGTAACTCATATACAAGAACGCAAACTGTTTGCAAGTCGCAACTTAAATAGTCATTGCGAGGAGGGCGAAGCAATCCAAGGACTACAACATAATGGATCGCCACGCCGCTCCGCGGCTCGCGATGACAAATTTGACCTAAGCGACGAATGTTTCGATGCTCTTGCTTATTCCCACACTTGCTATGCTGGAGCCCAACCACCATGCGGCAGTTGTCATGCTTGTCACTTACGCGCAAGAGCCTTTGAGGAAGCAGGATTCAAAGACCCACTTATAGAACGTAGTAGATTCCTTGCAACCAGATAAAATGCCTTTAAAAATTAATGAGATTTTCGAGAGTATTCAAGGCGAAGGCAGTCACGCCGGTCGTGCTTGTTTCTTCGTGCGCCTGCAGGGTTGTTCAGTCGGCTGTCATTTCTGTGATGAGAAAAAAACTTGGCGCCAAGATCAAGGAGCGCTACTAAGTGAAGATGCGATTCTAGCTCGCTTGCGTGAGTTAAATCCAGATTTACGCTACGTCACTATTAGTGGTGGTGAGCCTTGCGAGCAAGATCTAACCAAACTACTAGAGCTATTAACTAGTCAAGGATATAGCATCGCGATAGAGACTTCTGGGACTGGGGATTACAGTAATGGATTGCTTCGCTTCGCTCGCAATGACAGTACTAAAGCTAGCAATGACTTCTGGATAACTCTTAGCCCTAAAGAAATATATTCGAGCAAACGAATCTCAAATGAGATCTGGCAAGCAGCCTCTGAAATCAAGTTCGTTATCTCTGGCTTAGAGTCAGCCAAGTACCTAGATGAAGTGATACTAGCTCAAGCTGGATCTAAACCTGTGTTCATAGTGCCGGATTGGTTCAATATCAAACCTAATCGTGATCTAGCTCTGGAGCTCTGCCGCAAATCTGCTGGCAGAGTGAAGTTAGGTGTACAGATGCATAAGTATCTTGAGATTGCTTAAGGTTTCTTGTAGTTAAAGAATGGTAGTTTA
>CAYUFH010000011.1:21463-26218 GCA_964444015.1 uncultured Gammaproteobacteria bacterium
TGGCACTACTTCAAGGTAAATCAACAGATATAGACAAAGTTAAAGCTGAACTTCATGGAATGAAATACTACCTACAACACAAACCTTTTCATGATGCACTAGTTGAGCATTTCAAACAAGCCAATCTAGATGGAGATCAAGTCGCAGCATTGATAAAAGAACTTAAAGACATAACCCAAGATGGTGTTGGGACCTCAGAAGCAGCTAACGTAGGACTAAACGGGGCTAAAGCAAGCGAAGGAAACCCTGCAGGTCCAGAAATAAAACCAGACAAAGAACTAAAACTTACTAAGGGTAAGCAAGTTGAAGTCACCAAAGAGGTAGCACTAGCTTGTGCGCCAGTGACTACCGCAGTCCTAGAAGCTCTGGGAGCAGGTTTCTTGTCAGGCGCACATAAATTTGAAGACATTATTAGCATCTTTGTAAATCCTGCTGATATTAAAGCTGAAGACAAGATGACCGAGCGAGAACTCAGCGCTAAATTAGAGAATTTCGCTGAAGAGATCAAGGGGATGAAAAAACCAGAAGATATCCAGAAGGCATATCAAGCGCTACCTGCACATGCTCAGCAAGCTCTGGCTCTAACCAATGAAAAGTTCATGAGAGCAGTGTTTGCCATGGATTTAAGTCAACCTTGCGCAGCAATAATCAACAGTGATCGCGGGCTAAAACGTACAGTAATGACTGCAATAGCTGATGCTAAAGAGCAAGAGCGCAGCAGTCCAATAGACGCAAAAGAAGATATTGCTAGACGTAAAGTTATTTCACAGCAAATGGATGTTTTGCTTACAAAATATTACCAATCAATGGATCAAGTTAAATCACTAGATCCAAGTCAAAAAGCATTAAGAGCAGATCTAAGCAATAAAGCAAATGCCACTCTGCAAAAAGGTTTAGAGGCAATATTCAACAATCCTAAGCAGCCTCTATACAAGGAAGATAAAGCTTGGATGATGAATCTCATCAACAGCGCAGGAGACAGTAAAGAATATGCTAGTGGTCTAAAGGCGTTTATAGATAGAGTTAAGAAACTAGCCAAAGATCATCCTGTGATAACAGCAGTTATCGCCATGATAACAGCACCATGGATAGGAAGAATTGCTTCTCACATACCTTTGGTAGGGAATTTAGTAGCACCAATAGTAGCTCAGGCTGAACAAATCGGCCCAATGGCACTTTTCGCAGGTGTCGCGGGTAACAATGGAGAAAGGTCAGGCGCAGCATGAA
The DNA here is from genome assembly GCA_964444015.1 of uncultured Gammaproteobacteria bacterium. GTDB lineage: Bacteria > Cyanobacteriota > Vampirovibrionia > LMEP-6097 > LMEP-6097 > CAYUFH01. The sequence continues at coordinate 22,691 of CAYUFH010000011.1, forward strand.
TTTAGATATCACCAGATACATAGATCACCACGCTACAGAATTGCATAATGTTAGTGCTAGCACTAACGCTGATACTGTAAACAAAAGCTTTGAAGTGTTTTGCAAGTGGTTTGATAGTTTTGCGCGCGCGAATATCAACAATGCCGAGCAAGTGAAAATAGCTAGTGATCATTTAGCTAATATTTTTAAAGCGAAAACTGCACTGAAAGATGCAGCTTTAGGAGCTTACGAAGCTGGCATGACGAAAGTCAACGGTATAGTCAATGGTCGCGAGGCTCTAATCAAACAAGAACAAGCTATCTCCATCGAAACAAGAGTAAAAGCTGGTGAACTCACCGGTCAAGCCGTCATGGGTGCTGCGCATATTATTTCTCAGGATATACCAGGACTAAACACTAAAACAGGTGGCTTCGAAGTAGAGCGCAAGCAATTAGTAAGTTACATGGAAGAAGCTCTAAAACACGACAGCAGTGCCGGCACTGAATATCAAGCTAAATTTAGAAGCTTAGTTACTAAAAACGCTGCTAGCTTTAGTCGCGAGAATCTAAATAGAGTCGCTAATGAAATCCAAAACACTGCGCAAACGAATCAAGCGATAGGTATAATGCTAGAGAAATTTAGTGTCCTTAATCCAAGCCTAGCTGCAAATATACAAGCCGCTCCTCTAGATCTTCAAATGGCGACTAAAGATCTTGGAGCTTTAATCGCAAGCACTCAAGAGAAACTACAGAAATTCTGGCAAACTGCTGAAGTTAAACAATTAGTAGAAGAACATAAAGCTTTAGGATTAGAAGTTAATGCAGAGAATGGCTCATTATCATGGAGCCGTAACGCAAAACCAGAAAGCGTTGAGTTATTCAATGGAGAGCTGGCGGGACTACTCGCTAAGCATGTAAATTCATTTGAAGCTAAGGAACAAGCTCTAGTAAAACACTTAGCGACTAAAGCTAGTGAGGTTAGTGAGAACAATCCTGGTATTATGGGCATGCTTAAAGGTCTAAATATGAATTCGGTATTAAGCTCAGGCTTACTCGGTGCTGCAGCTTGGATGCTTAGCCCCATGCTGGGTATTGCCGTTCTAGCTCTATCGATCTGCCTTGGTGATCATGGCACGAAAACTACAACAGCACCGCCCCCTGCTCCGAAAGCAGCAGTAGCTGCTTAGACGAATAAAGACAGAACACAAGTCTCGATCTTTGCACAGAGCCCTAGATTAATTTTTACTAGGCTAGAGTCAAGCGATTTAAAAAATATTTAACAAAGATGCGGGAACTAAGCAGAGCTGATAATTCGCTCCTGTGGCTACTTTACAAAACAGCTAAGCGATTATAAATTATAGATACAGTGGTTATCCAGATACAGTTCCAAAATCTGCCGAGTGCAAACAATGAAATTTTAAAAGCGTTCAATTCACAGAATGCTGCTAAAGCTTTAGAAGCATATCAACCGTTAAGCATTAAAGAGCGCAAGCGTGAAAAATTACGTGCACTACAACTTCTTAAACAAACTTCTTACTCAACTACTCTAGCTGATATAAGCCTAGGCTCTGACACACTGGCGCTAGCACTGGCTAGGGCTGAGGGTGCGACTCTACAAGCAATGCTCAACCTACTATCAGCCAAGATGATAGAGCAGAATAAATACATGGCTTACGCGCAAGCGAAGGCTGAGCAAGAACGTCGTGAAGCTGAAGAAAAAGCCAAACTAGAAGTAGCAACTATTGCTGAAGAAGAACAAGATCAGCAAGATGAAGATCAACAAGCAGAAGAATTAATTGCTGAAATCGAGAAACAACGTCGTGACTATATTCAAGAGCTGGTAGTTACCGCCACGGATTATCTTAATCAGTTGCGTGCTGAGATCAATAAAGTTTACGCTCGCGTCTTGGATGCTGTCTCACTAGAACATATACAGGAGTATATAGAGCATAGTATTAAAACTATTCGCAAGCATGCTTATGAAATACCTCTAGAGAATTTTAATGAGCATGTGCTTGAACCTCTACGCGAGATGCCAATTAAGGTCAAGAAGTTCATCGACATCAAAATTAAGAGCGCTCTTGAGCAAGACATTAAAACTACTTTTTCTGCTAATGAAATCAAAGCAATACTCAATCGCTCAATGCAGAATCGTAGCCGCTCAGTAAAACTAGAAAAAGCTATTAGTACTATGGATCTAAATCTTAGAGCTTACAATGCTAAGCAAGCTCAGCAACAAGTGGCACAAACTGCACGCAAAGATCTGAAGTTAGCGTTGCATAACGTATAATCATTGCAAATCGCAGGACTTCGTCATCGTGAAACAAACTAGATTGTCATTGCGAGCCGAGTCCCTTCGTCATTGCGAGGAGCGTAAGCGACGAAGCAATCCATCCTAAACCAATTTACGCATAGTATAAGTGGCATGTATCCAAGCGAGCTGCAAGCCCATCATGCCATGTAGAAACCCTAAACGAAAAATATAACGCCAGAAAAAAGTATAAATGAATTTCAGCAAAGCATAGATCGTGAGTACAGGCTGCGGCACTCGTGACGGGTGAGACTTACGCGCAAGCTCAGAATATTTCATCAAAGTCTCATTAAACTCTTGGATACTAGTATAAGCATAATGTTCTAGCGGTTCGCGAAAATCAGAGACGCGCGCATCAGCTAGCAGTGCCACGCTTTCATGCACTGCTCGCGGCATAAAACTACCAAGAGTACGACGGAATAATCTAAGCTGATAATCTGGATAGTAGCCACCGTAACGTATCCACTTACTACCTATATATAGTTTGCGAGCAATTCTATATGCATCAGATGCATACACTGCGTCATTGCGAGCCGAAGGCGAAGCAATCCACTTACTAAGCACAGATTTAATCTCAGCAATGCAAGCGTCCGTCAATACTTCATCAGCATCCAAACTTAAAACCCAATCTTGAGTGCAAAGTCCAAGTGCAAAATTCTTCTGCGCCGAGTAGCCAAGCCAGTCCTGATGAACTATCTTATCTGCGTAACGCTGAGCAATCTCTAAAGTCGCATCAGTACTACCAGAATCTACGACTATAAGCTCATCAGCAAGCTTGCGTGCTTGTGCTAATGTTCGCTCAATAATGCGCTCTTCATTCAGGCAGATAATAAAAACTGACAAGCCCACGATAAGTTACAATATCATATGCTAAGCCGCTTGCCGAGTCATTACGAGCAGAGCTCCGTCATTGCGAGCGCAGCGAAGCAATCCATCATCACCCAATTTTTATGGAGAGGTGTCCGAGCGGTCGATGGTGCAACCTTGGAAAGGTTGTGTAGCGCAAGTTACCGAGGGTTCGAATCCCTCCCTCTCTGCCATTAAAACAGAAAGGGGCGTCGCAGACGTCCTTTTCTGTTTTAATGATGATTTGGATGATGCCCAAACCAGTCGATATATACTCGTTGCCGAGGACGAGGGTCACACACACTAGAATTTAGATTTCGAGCTGTTGTCACCCGAGTCAGACGAGAAAATCGCTTTGCGATTTTCGAAGGCTAAATCCCTCCCTCTCTGCCA
>CAYUFH010000012.1:0-2254 GCA_964444015.1 uncultured Gammaproteobacteria bacterium
TGAGATCAGCTTTAATAAGGTTTTGGAATTCTTCTGAGCATTTGTTGTAGTCAACTAGATCTACCTTGAATGGTAAATCCGAGTTTTCTAGTTCTTCTATTAGTTGCCATTTGAGCTCTTTAGCTAGCGGTTCTTTGTAGCAAATATCAATATCTGAGAATTCAGAATTGCTACCTTTGGCTCTTGAGCCATATATATAGAAATCAATACTTGCTTTTTTTAGTATTTTACTTAGAGTATTTAGATCTTCGCTTTTAAGGTTAATCATCTAAGTTCGTTAAGTTTAGTCAGTAGCTGAGCTATCGCTTCTTCGAAATCTTTTAAAATTGAGTATATATCCTCAACAGTAGCTTCATCATAGGTATGAACTGTAAGATTACGTTTCTCTAAGTATTCAAACCAGGATTGAGGATCTCCTATTAGTCCTTGGGCAGCAGCATCCCTAAAAATATCCCTTGGTGCTGTACTTTTGATGCCCTTATAGTTAAGGACTTTTTTGAGAGTTTTCCAAGCTAGCTCATAGGTAAATTCAAATCTTTGGATAACGCCATCACGTTCTAGTTCGGTTTCGGCTTCCTTAAGAGCAGATGAGAGCTTCTTGTAAGCCTTCTCTAGTGGGCTTATATCTATAGTTTGAGAGCAAATTATATTTTTTGCTAGCATTAAGCTAATTATACAAGTACTGTCAGCGATAATGGTGGACGGTACAAGGTTTCACTTGTGACCACCAGCGTATGAGGGGTCGCTGCCAGCTAGAGCTTAAAAGCTAGCCTCTTCCCCCGAATTGTCACAAGGAATTGCAAAGCAATTCCGCAGTGATGCTGATGCTCGTTAAATAAAATAGAATGGTGGACGGTACAAGACTTGAACTTGTGACCACCAGCGTGTCGAGCTGATGCTCTACCAACTGAGCTAACCGTCCATGAGTGCCCCAAACCCAGCAGCCAAATGACCCTTACTGCGGTTCTCGGCATCTACTAGTATAACCTTAGGATCATGACCTTCGATTTCACTAGAATTTAAACTTACATATGAGCAAATAATGACTTTATCTCCGACTTCGAAGAGATGCGCTGCTGCTCCATTGATACCAATAATGCCGGACTTGCTCTTGGCTGGAATAGCATAGGTAACTATGCGCTGACCATTTTCTAAATTAAGTACATGAACTTGTTCGTTGGCGTAGATACCTGCTTCTTCAAGTAAAGCTGAATCAATACTGATACTACCCACGTAATTAAGATCTGCTTGGGTAACAGTTGCTCTATGGATTTTGGAGCCCAGCATCATTCGCTGCATCTGCTAATTCCTTTAGCTCTTTGGCTTTCTTCACTCTGACCTTATCTGGTCCTGGGTGCACAAACAATATTATAGACCTTCCTTGCATTCTTGATGGCACTCCACCGTCACAATGCCCTTCATTCATCAAATCTTCAAGAAATCTTTCGGCGAGTTTGCGAGCTAGCTCCGAGTGTTGCATCTCGCGACCACGCAGAGTGATGTTAAGTTTGATATTTTTAGCTTTAGCTAAGAAGCCTTTGGACTGATTAACTCTGGTGTTGTAGTCGCCAACACCAATGTTGTAGTGCATTTTAATTTCTTTAAACTCACCAGCACCACCTTTCTTTTGGCTTTTTTCTTTTTTACTTTGTTCGTATTTGTATTTGCCGTAATCTAGTATCTTCGCTAGAGGCACTTCATCACCTTTATCTACGATGACATATAGATCAAGCCCTACTTCTTGAGCACGCTTGAGTGCTTCTTCTTTACTAATTTCTCCAAGGTTATTTCCCTCTTCGTCTATAACTTTTAAAGTATGTGCCCTAATATTTTCGTTAAGCGGTATATTAGGTTTATTTCTTCTGCCACCACCTCTAAAAGGAGGTCTGCTTGAAGGATTAAATGGTCTTGAGCCGTAAGAACTGCCGCCACCCTGACCGCCACCACTGCTTGGCGTGTAGGGCCTTTTAAAATTATTGTTCAAATACTATTTCCTCTATCAGCTGAATTACCATTCTATGGTATTTTACCCTAATTTAGCTAATAGTTGCAGGCAGGCTATTAAGCCATCCTCAGAAGCAATGCCCTTACCGGCAATATCGAAGCCGGTTCCATGATCCATGCTGACTCTTATGTAAGGTAGTCCATAGCTAAGGTTTACAGCCCCAAAGCCAGATATACCTTTAATTAGGGGTAGGGCTTGGTCATGATATGCAGCCAGGTAGAGGTCATAAGGTAGTGGATTGCTTCGCTG
>CAYUFH010000012.1:2354-4891 GCA_964444015.1 uncultured Gammaproteobacteria bacterium
TGTGCTTGTAACAAATTTTGGGCTGCTTGAGCAAAAAGAGCATCAGCTGAAAGAAACTCACTAATGCTTGCCTGCGGATATTTATTGCGTAGCTTGATTAGAGTTGGTTTTAGTTTAATTTCTTCATCGCCAAACAATGCTGTTTCGCCAGCGTGCGGATTGAGACCGGCTAATCCAAGTCGAGGATTCTCTATCTTAAATAAATCCTTCATTGCTAAGATTCCATGTTCTATAGCATCGCTTAATCTACTGCTAAAGAGATCTGCTGCATCTTTGATTGCAATATGCCTGGTTACAAGCAGTGTACAAAAGTTTTTGTAAATAAAAATCATCTCGATATCATTACTGCTTAGATTGTTTAAGTGAGCTAATACTTCAGTCTGTCCATTAAATTTATAACCAGCCATATTGAGTGAGCTTTTGGCTACTGGTCCGGTGATGATAGCTTGTACTTCTTTAGCTAGTGCTAGTTGATGAGCGCGTTTGAGGCTTTGGTAGGCGTGCTTGCCAGCAGCAACAGATGGACCTGCTAGAGTTTGGCTTGCTTTAATTTTTTCTAATGCACTGATATCATCGACTAATAGAAGCTCAATACCGAGCTCTGCAGCAGCGATTTGACTTTTCTTATAAATCTCTAATCCAATCCCGGCTGGATCTCCTGCGGTATAAGCAACTTTCATGGGATATTAATACTAGCAAAATGCTAGAATTGTCTCTATTGAGTTTATGTCAAAAAAGGAGCAACAAACTGTGTCTATAGCTGAGTCTATGGTTTCTAAAACCATTATTGAAGGTAAAAATATTGAGGTTACTGAAGCAATTAGAGAATACGCTGAAACTAAACTAAAAAGAGTTCACAAGCATTTCGATAGCATTATTAAGAATCACAGTATTAGGGTGGTACTTAGTGTACTCAAAGGTGGTGGTGATGCTAAGCACAGACAGAAGGCTGAAATTACCATTAATCTTACCGGTGGTCATGTGATTCGCTGTGAAGCGACAGAAGACACTGTTTATGCAGCTCTTGACCTAGCTTCAGACAAAATTGAGAAACAATTCCGCAAGTACAAAACCAGAGTCTACGGTAAAGCTCAAAGTGGCAAAAGCGTTAAGCACTTCGGTATTGATGAGCTGTCTCCAGCTATGATCCCATCTGAGCTTTTAGAGTCAGTGGCAGATTATAAGACTCCTACTATCTTTAAAACCAAGCGCTTCTCTATGAAACCATTAGATCCAGAGCAAGCTATAGGAATGCTTGAAGATTGCGGACATCAATTCTATATGTTTCTTAATGTCTTCACTAACCAAGTTGCTTGTATCTATCGCCGCGATGATGGGCAGTATGGTTTGATTGAGCCAGAGCTTGATCTTTAGCCTTGTTTTTGTTTGGCTCGGCTGATTGAGCAAGAGCTTAGGATCTAGACTTCAAGCTTTATAATCATAATATTATTATAATATAGTAATAATTAATGCATATTTACATAATATGTAATACATTATGCTAGGATTTATTAGGTAATACGGATTATCCGTAGGGGCAAATATTGCCAAATATAAGCACTAATTCTGTAGCGCCAGCCAGCGGCATTGATTCGGCCATGCCGCAAACTAGTGCCGTGCCTATAGCAGCTAATACAGAGGCTAAGGCTACTACTACTCATCAATCAAAATTAGATTTAATCAAAAGTCTTTTTATGGTTAATCCTAGTATGGCTGTCGATGATAATGGTCATCTTCATCCAGATCATATGCATTTAGATTCTTTGGTGCTTGAAGTTAGAAATAAATTAGCTAATGCAGAGCAGAGAATAGGAGTAGTAATTCCTAAATGGTTTAAGAATATGGCTGAATATTCTTGCCGCTATATGCAAAACACTCACCCTAGTAGATGGTTGGCGCTTGGTAATGAAACTGCTGAAGCCTTCAGAGCGCATGTCAAAGAGTTATTCCCTTGGTTAGAAAAGCCATTTTATTATGGTGCTTGGGCTTTGACTATTTTTTATACGATAATGCGTAATTTGATGGTGAGTATTAGAGGTGGTGGCGTGGCTTGCGTTAAAAACACTGTTCATGACCTTTTCGCTGAAGCTATAGTTCCACCGTTAATAGTTCGTTACACTAACTTAATACAAGAAAATATATCTAAGGCTCTGTTTGGTAAAAATCCAAATCATATAATTGGACAGTTTATACATTGGACTAGACCTTTTACCTCTATGTTAGTTGGTAATAAGATGATGAGGTATCTGGATAGAGCTATGGTTAATGTGATACCGAAGTTATTTAAGAAATTACCAGTTTCTTGGGCTCAAGGTATCAATAAACTGTTTAAAGACTGGGGCGCAATACTCTCAACTAAGCTGTTTAAGTCTACAGAGCTTAAGCCAATCCATCTATATAGCCCAGATACGGCAGCTGCCTAAAGCGTTGCTCGTAATCTAAGCCGTAGCCAAGAATAAATTTATCGTCAACAGTAAAGCAAGAGTAATCTGGTTTGATGTGCTTAAGATGATCTAATCTACGGCAAGGTTTGTCTA
>CAYUFH010000012.1:4991-18218 GCA_964444015.1 uncultured Gammaproteobacteria bacterium
ATTATCACTGCGCTCATACCTTAATCTTGCTCTAGTCGTATGCGTTTTTGTCTTATGCAAAAATACTTACCGTTTTCAAAGTTTATCCTATTGAAGCCCCCCTTGGCAATTGCTTCTAAGAAATCATTGCAAAAGCTAATACTAGTACTAAAATGCAGTTCTAGTAGTTTTCTTTGTATTACTGGAGCAAGCCGGCGGAAGGCTTCTAAATCCCAGTTAAGCTCTGGATCTTGGTTGGTAAAATCTTTGGTATATTTGCTCAGTTCCGCTTCAATAAATTGATTTTGCTCAGCTATTAAACTAGCAAAATTGCTTAGGTTCTCTATGGCTTTAGGGTTGATTTTGCTGGCTTGGGGAAGAATGTTGATGCGAATAAAATTGCGAGCATAGTTGGTGTTTTGATTAGAACTATCTTCTATTGCTTTGATGCCAAGCTCACTAGCATAGTTTTCTATTGCATCGCGGCTTAACTGCAGCCAAGGTCTATGTATGCTTATGTCACTGGTAAGTTCTCGACTGCTGGGAATACCAGTGACACCACTAGTGCTAGTCCCACGAAAGAGCCTAAATAAAATAGTTTCGCTATTGTCGTTTAAATTGTGTGCAAGCAAAATATCATTAAGCGCAAGTGAGCTTGCCGCATTAATATAAAATTGATATCTAAGTTTGCGCAAACTATCCTCATCGCTATCTGGGCTGTTAGGATTGCGCTCACTATAATAGTGAATACCTAGTTCTTTGCAGAGTCTAGATAGTTCTAAATCCGCTATAGCTGAATCTGGGCGCAGGGCATGATCATAGTGCAAGCAATAGAGTTGTCCTGGTTTGACTAGCTTATATGCAGCATGTAATAGGCTCAAAGAATCTATGCCTGCCGAGCAAGCTACGGCTACTTTATCATTTAATTGTTTGTCTTTGAGATAGTCTTCTAATAGTAATTCAGGGCTGCTAGTCTTCGACTGGGCTGACTTTAGCGTCCTTGACTTCTGTTGGTTTAGGTTTTTCTTTTGACTTAGCAAATGGTGATTTAGCCTGTTCGGTTTTCTCTAATTCTAGCTTGCGTGGTAGTACGTTTATTCGCTTGGAAATATAAAGTATACCCTCTAGCTTGGGCTCCAATATGCCTTTGGTGAGTATTATGGTCGAGCTAATAAGCTCATTTCTATTGTTTTCATTGGCTCCAAATAGTCTTTCTAGCTTATGATTACTAGCGCTTTGGTAGGACTCTTCTATGCTTTCTGGGTGCGGGTAGCTAATTAACTCACGATTAATGGTGGCTGTGGCTTGCACGCTCTCAGGGAGTATAAAATAGAGGGTGGCTGTATATTGTTCGCCAGCTTGCACTTGTTCAGGCGCACCGAAATATATTTGATGACTATCTAGGTAGCTTTTAGCGTTACCGTAATAAATTGTAACTAGCTCGAAGTATATACGATCAGATTCAATTTTCCATTCATTGCCATACTTTTTGAAGAAGATTTGTCCTTGAGAAATAGCATTAAGTTTGCCGGTCTCATTCATTTGTTCGTTTTTGTCTTTGCTCTGACCAAAAAATAAATCAATGACGGATGCCGTTGCATACTGATCCTGGCTGCGGATTGTTTTCTTTTCGTTTTTGAGTTGAACATCTGGGTAGGTATCCCAGAGACTTTTGGTTAATTCTTTATAGCCCTCTTTGTTGATTCCATCACCAGTAACGAAATTATTACTGTAATAGGAGAATAGTTTCTCTATGTCATGAGCGTTCCAAGCTTCATAGATTTTATTCATTATCTCCTCAATAGGATCAGCAGGATTAGATATCTCGGCTGAGGCTGCTGAGCAGCTAAGTATTATGACTGATAGGAGTTGAAGAGCTATTTTGCGCATCAATATTAAATATGTCATAAAACCAGCTCTTTTGCTAGGCTATTTATATCTGCAATACCCAGAGCTCTTAATTAAGGTAAATCGTGGCAATAAGCTTGAGAGCGAGCATATTGCTTTTGCTGTGCTGGCTACTGATGCAGGACTTGTTTCTTCTTGGGGTGATGCTAGTCGTAGTATTTTTTCAAGATCTTTGATTAAGCCTATACAAGCTAAAGTTTCTTTGGATTTTATTGTTTCTGCTGGTCGCAAGCTTAGTGCAAGTCAAATTGCAATAGCGAGTTCTTCTCACTATGCTGAGCCTGAACAATTACTAGTAGTAGATTCTATACTCCAAGATTTTTCCATTGAGCAAACTAAAATAGCTTGCGGTTACAAACATAATTGTTCTGGTAAGCACTCGGCTATACTTGCGGCTTGCTTGTCGGCAAACTTGGGTGATGATTATTTAAGACCTGAACATAAGTATAATCTTGCACTGCGCGCTGAACTTGAACGCTTAGGGCTCAGCTCTAGTACTTATAGTTGCTCTGATGGTTGTGGTTTGCAAACATTTTATTTAAGCTTGAGCGACTTGGCTATGATTTTTGCAAGATTAATTGTAGATCCAACTTATAGTCAAATTATTACTGCGATGAATGAATATCCATCTTTGATTGCAGGTAAAGAACAATTCGATTCTCTTTTGATGCAGAATTATCCTGGTCGTTTTATTGCTAAATCTGGTGCTGAAGGTTTAATGATGTTAGCCAATCTTGAAACTAAGCAAGTCTTAGTACTTAAACTATTAGACGGAGCGAAGCGTGCTAAAGCTTTCGCTGCAGTTCATATTATTAAGCAGTTAGGCTGGATTGAAAACTCTTATAATGCTGGACTCGGAGACGAGATTACTAATGCTCAAGGTCTAGTAACTGGTACTTTAGCTTGCTAGCCCTTCAGCTCTTGCTATGGCTTCAGGGTGTGCATAGCTAACCTTGCTATCATGCATGATGATTCTTGGTATTAAGCCTAGAGTGCCTAAGATACTGTCATATTTCTCTGCCGCTTTGCGCTCAGCATGCCCAGCGGTTGAAGCTTCTGATTGAGCACTCTTCTTGAAGGTTAGTGTTCTATTGATTGAGAAGAAGAGTAAGAATAATGGATCAAGTATATTGTTCAATCTTGAATGAAGTAGTTTATTACAGAAATTTCCTAGAGGCTTGAAGAAGGCTCCAGGTATAGCTAGAGCTGCTGCTGCTCCTTTGATCATTCTCCAGCCCATACCTAAGAATCCAACAGCGAAGGTATAGAGATTAGCGGTTCTAATCTCTCCATTGCGCTGACCGACCTGGAATGAGGCTGCGTGATTAAATACTTCACCAAGCATGTAGATAAGCGACATGGCGCCACTTGCTGAATCCATTAGGTTCTGTGACATGTTGAGGAAGAAATTGGTCCTACCTCTAAGTGCCTCTCCTAGAGCTCCGCTTACAGCACCCAGAGCGTTAACTATGGTTGAACCTGCACCAACTATTGGATTAGCTAGACTTGCTAGTAGTTTGGATTTTATGTACCAGTCAGGGGTGTTAGGCTCCTCTCGTTTTATATCCTGCACTTCACCAGTGATAATTGATTTATGTTTGTTTTCTTTGAAAGCTTTAATATTGTTCATGAAGTTCTCACGACTAATATTTATTAGCTCACTTAAGATTTCAGGAATGCTCTTCTCTTGGCTTGCGCTTACACCACCTTTCTCTTGGATTCGACGGAATCTATGAATGTTGAATCCGAACTTCTTCTCAAGAATGTTCATCAATGGTCTTGGTAGCCACTTACTCAAGTTCTGGTGGATCGCAGTGAAGGTCAATGCTGTTGCACTAGACATTAAGGCTCTTATTGGTTTAGAGACTTCTTTAAGTTTTTGGTAGGCATGGCTATTAGGGTTGCTAATTAGATCACCATTGAAATATGGCAATAGTCCTAAAGTTATACGTCTTAAGTTCCAGAACATATTGGTTCCGAAGCGCATGGTCCTATCAAATATCCTCAGTAGGGTATTTGGTAGTTTGCTGAGAGGGTGCTTGCCTGTGAAGAAGAAGTTTTGTAGTATCCATGATGGTATTGACCAGAACGCATGAAACTTATAAGAAGCTTGTCCTAGTTTGTAGGCTGGAATATTGTGTAAGTTGCAGATCGGAATATCATCAGCTAGAGTGCTCTTGCTGCCTGTATCTGCGTGCATAGTAAAGTGACCCATCATCCTGAACCTTAGGAATAGATCTTGTATTTTGGCTATTAAAGAGTTTTGTTTATTGAGTCCAGGAAGCTCAAACCCTCTTGAGATATTGCCTGGCAAAATAGCACTAAGAGCTGTGGTGATATACATCATCCAAGTCGAGAGCTTGGAGTACTGCAAATCTTGTTTAAGTTCTTCTAGCCTTGATTTTGATTTCTCTTCTGGTACTTGATGTAGGTTTTGATTGAGCTGGTCATTGTTTGGACTAGAGTCGATTTTGTTTGGCAATAGCGGTGCAGAGCCTTGAGCAACTTTGACTAAGTTGTTCTGATTTATTGCTGCTGTGCTGTTATTTGGCCCTTCGATAGGCTGAACTCCCAAACAAGCGAGCTTACCGCGTAACCACGCGATTTGCTTACTAGGTATTTGTTAATACAATATTAATTCTAGCGAATATGTAATACATTTGTAAAGTCGAAAAAATGCTTAATTTTAGCCTTTTTCGGGCTTTTGACCTTAGGTTAAGAAGATTAAGAAGCTAGGATTTGCTAGGATATTGAAACTGTAATGCCTAAGAGTAAAACTAATAAATCAGCTAAAAAACGCTTTAAGTTAACAGCTTCCGGTAAGTTAACCCACAAAAGAAGCGGTATTAAGCACATAAACACGCATATGTCGTCTAAACGTAAACGTAATTTGCGTAAGGATGGACAAGTAGATTCTACTCAGGTTAATAACGTTATGGCTATGTTTCCATACGCTAAGTACGCTAAATAGAGGTTTTCATGAGAGTCAAAAGAGGTAAAGTAAATCGCAATAAACACAAGAAAGTTCTTGATCTAACTTCAGGTTTCAAGGGCGGACAGAGCACGTTCTTCAGAGCTGCACAGCAAGCGATGATGAAAGCTTTGTCTAAAGCTTATGTTGGTCGCAAAAATAAAAAACGCGACATGCGTGGTCTTTGGATTCAACGTATCAATGCTCAAGCAGAAACTGAAGGTATTAGTTATTCAGCTCTAATGGGTGGTCTTAAGAAATCTGGCGTAAATCTTAATCGTAAAATGCTCTCTGAGATTGCAATTAATGATACTGCTACTTTCTCTAAGCTTTGTGAATTAGCTAAAGCTGCAGTTTAAGCGGCGAACGCCATCTCATCTTCATGAGCTTTTGGTTCAGGTTTGGAGTGTAATTTTTTAGCAGTTTCTTCTTGTTTGTGTTCTTGCTCATCTACTTCATTGAGATAGTGGATGAAGTGTTTTTGTCCCCAACGATCAGAGGCTAGAGCGATCTCATGGATAGCATCTCTCAGGTTGCCGAAGAAGCCATTGCTACTACCTTGGCTTTGACCGAACTTGCCGATACCATTAGCAGCAAGATCAATAGTTGATCCGCCCAAGTAATATTTACCAGAACGTATTGCAGTACTGTTGCTATTGAAGAGTAAGCCAAAATCATTGAGTATGGCTCCGACGTCTCTTATTGCTCCGCCCAGAGTATCTTTGCCACCAAAGCCTATGATATTGCCGACAATCGACAAGCCGGCACCGATGATAGGCCATTGCTTATCTAGCGAGTCTTTACTGAGCATTATTTGGGGATTCTTGAATACTTCTTTCATCGCAGAGTAAATCGCACTGATGGTCTTAGGTAGACTTTCTCTAAACGTTTTAAATTTATCGCTAGTATATTTTTTGATGCAGGTAGGTAGAATATCAAGAGCACTAGCCATACCTTTGAATAAATAAATTCTTCTAAGAGGAAGCAGGGCTACTAAAGCCTCAAGCCCAAATGATAAAACATAGAATAGGTTCTTCTTGCTAAGAGCAGTCCCTATGCCAGTTGCTGCGTACCCAAGCTGATGTAATTTGGTGAAGCCTAAGCTTACTTTGTTGAGAAATTTGGCGATTATACTGTCCCGTCCGAATAATCTTAAAGGTGCACTAATAAGGTTAAAAATTACTGATGCAATAGTTGTGTTTGGTAGTATATATTTTTCTGAGAACTTTTTCCATTTATTGGCGTAATCATCGAAACTTGGTTTTTGATTTTTAGGTCCATCTGTTGGCTTGTTGTTGCCGCTACCGTTGATTGGTCCATCTTTGGCAAGATTATTACCTACGCCGTTTATTTTTAATTGTCCATTGGCTGCTAGTTCAGGACCGTCTGTAGAAAGATTATTTCCACTGTCGTGATTTGGTCCGTCATGTGTTGCTTGATTGCTAACACCGCTAACTCTGGGTTGACCATTGATAGCTTTATCTAAATTAGTTATTCTAGATTTAGGTGCTTCTAGATTATTTTTATCATCACGTGTCTTATCAAGCCTGTGGCCAGTTGGCTGGCTAACAGTAATCTTAGGTTCTTGAATAAGTGGGCTTTGATTAATCAAGGTTCAGTACTATATTTTGATATATTATGACAGATTGAATGCTTAATTGATAGCTAATATTGGGGATATTATAATTTTATTATAATGAGGGTGGTTTGCTTCGTCGCGATGCTTCTCGCAATGACCAAAGCGCGTCATTGCGAGCCGAAGGCGAAGCAATCCACAACTACAATTTCTCTAGTTCAAGTAGTGAAGTGTAAGTCGGCAGTATATATAGGCGTCTAGAGCGATTCTTAGCTTTAGTTAGCGCTTGTTTTAAACCTTGGCTAATCTTGCTCATAGTGGTGATGCGCTCAGGAGCTATGCCAGCATAGTCTAGCCTCAGAGCCATATCCTCAGCTCTATGCCCGCTACAGGTGAAATTCGCTGAGCTAGATTTGCTTAGGCGCTGCCACTCTGCGTCCCAAAGCCAGGATACATCTCTACCATCTGCATAGTTATCATTAATCGCTACCATGAAATCGGCATCACTATTGTTCTCTAGTAGCTTTAGTACTTCGGTACAGCCAGTTGGATTTTTGATCAAGAAAGTCTGAACTTCAACACCTTTAATGGTTTTGACTTCAGCTCTACCGAAATTACAGTGGTAGTGATCTAGACTAGATTTTATTTGTTGAGGACTTAGACCTAGTAGTTTAGCGGCGGTACTAGCTGCAGCGAAATTATAGGCATTATATAAACCAGGTAATCTTAGGTGCAGTTCGTAATTCTCAGAGTCATAGATGTTAGAGCTAACGCGAATATCACTACCATCTAAACCTTCATGCTCAACTTGAATGCTAGTGAGAGTTTCACTGTTCTCTGTATGCGCTTTATAACTAGTGTCTTGCAAATCTAGATTGCTAATAGAACTGCTGGCACTTACCGTAAATAAATGTCTTTGACGTAGTTGTTTTGCTATTTCGTAAACACGCTTGTCATCAGCGTTAAGCACTAGAGCTGGAGCTGAATCTTCGGTGATATAACTAGCTTCAATACCTTTGCTAATAAGTTTTTGGGTACTATCTAGCTCACCGAACCTATCTAATTGATCTCTAAATAAATTAGTAATTATAATGATTTTGGGTTTAAGAGCTGCATTGATAGCAGCTAGTGCAGCTTCATCGGCTTCGATAATATAATGCGGGCTTTTAAGTTTACCGCTTAGAGTGGTATTCATGATGAAGGCATTAACTACACCGTAATATAAATTAGCGCCTTGATGGTTGCAGCTAATGTCTTGATAACCCGAGTCACGCAGCATTTGTTCTAGTAAACCAGTGGTAGTGGTTTTACCATTGGTTCCAGTTATAACTACTGATATTGCTTTAATGGTTTTTTGATGGAT
This sequence comes from uncultured Gammaproteobacteria bacterium, assembly GCA_964444015.1. Classification (GTDB taxonomy): domain Bacteria; phylum Cyanobacteriota; class Vampirovibrionia; order LMEP-6097; family LMEP-6097; genus CAYUFH01. The sequence continues at coordinate 12,789 of CAYUFH010000012.1, forward strand.
AGTTCTATTGATTTCAGTTTTGAAATCTTCTAGTAGGGTGGGATATATTGCTAGAGCCAATCTCCCTGGTAGTGCAGATCCAGAACCAAGGTTGAGAGTCTTGGTAATGCAGGCTACTAATTTAGCTAGAGTTATTGCTATAAGTTTGCGCATTGGTTTATCCTGGCGGCCAGTGATGTGCTCTACCACCTAGTAAATGCAAGTGTAAATGTGCTACGGTTTGTCCGCCGTCAACTCCAGTATTAATTACAGTACGGAAGCCACTTTCACTTATACCTAGATCTTTAGCTAACTCTTTGGCTCTGAATAATAATTCACCTAAGGTTCCTTGGTCTGCTTCTTTAAGAGAATCGAAATGTGTTTTGGGGATTACTAAAATATGAGTTTTACTGGCAGGCTTAATATCTTTGAATGCTAGGACTAGATCATCCTCGTAGACTTTAGTAGCAGGGATTTCGTTGTTGATAATTTTGCAGAAAAGGCAGTCTTGCATTGATATATATTATATGTCATTTACTTGACTGCTGAGAATTTGACTATGTTGATTCCATAACCATCAAGTCCGTGAAATTTGCGTGGTTTGTTACTCAACAGGTCTATATTGCTAAGCCCTAAATCAGAGAGTATTTGTGCGCCTACTCCATAATCTTTAAATTCGCCTAGGTGTTTAGCGCTATCGCCAGAGCCTTTAGCTGTATTTAGCATAGGATCTAAGTAAACTACTACTCCAGATTGGTTTTGTTTGATTGCTCGCAGTGATTTAGCAAGCAAGCTAGAGTGCTCGCTCATAATTCCGAATAAATCTTTACTGCTGTTAGCTTGGTGAATGCGTACTAAAGCTGCTTCAGTCGAGGCTATGATCTGGCTTAGATTGCCATAAATAAATGCAAGATGTTCAGTATCAGAAATGCTGTCTTTATAGTTGTATACTGTGCAATGTTCATCAAGCTTGGTTTCTGAAACCCTGTGCACGAAGCGCTCTCGTTTGAGCCTGTAAGCCACTAAATCAGCTATGGTTATAAATTTAAGATTATGCTTAGTAGCAAAATCAAATAAATCGTCACGGCGAGCCATTTCACCGTTATCTTTGAGTATTTCACAAATCACTCCACTAGGTTTAAGACCAGCAAGTCTAGCTAAATCTACAGCAGCTTCTGTATGACCAACTCGGCGTAATACACCACCATCAACTGCTTGTAATGGAAATATATGTCCCGGCTTGTTGAGGTCGCGAGCACTGGATCTGGGATCTACAGCTACCTGAATAGTTCTAGCTCTATCTGCAGCACTAATACCTGTTTTGATGCCTTCTTTGGCGTCGATGCTAACAGTAAAAGCGGTGTTCATACTTTCATTGTTGGCGCTGACCATTTGGTTTAAACCTAACCTAGAAGTTGTTGCCGAATCCAAAGCTAAGCATATTAATCCTCTGCCATGATTTGCCATAAAATTGATAATTTCAGCACTAGTTTTTTCTGCTGCGCAAATTAGGTCACCTTCGTTCTCTCTATCACTATCATCAGCGACTATAATCATTCGACCTGCAGCCAAGTCCTGTAGAGCGCTTTCTATGGTATCGAATTCTTGTTTGAGAGCTGGTTTCATGGGGTTCTAATATTATTATAACGCCTAGGTCTTTGCGAGCGCAGCGAAGCAATCCAGTAGGTGGATCGCCGCGCCCTTCGGGCTCGCGATGACGATGAAGAATATCTCATAAAAGCCTTAACCTGGGCTTAACCTCGTTCTGGTTTACTGTGGCATGGACGCAAGCAACAAATCTAAAAAACTAGCTAAATCTAAAGTCAATTCTGAATTGCATATTAATAAGCTGGGAACCAGTGAGCAGATGAAGTTAGTAACAAGATTTTTTGAAGCTTGTACTAAAAAAGACAATGGTCTTTATGCTTCTATGGCACTAGATCTTTATCGCGCCATTACTTGTTATAGATACTATGACAGTCTGCAAGATTTTCTAGATACTAATCCTGAGCTTGATGAGCACAAGCAAGATATCGTTGAACTTTGGAAAGAGTTCGATACTCTTAGTTCTCAAGAGCTAGCTGAAATATCATTGAAGTTACTCGAAGATTTATAATTTTTATAGGCTCTCCCCAAAATCGCCAAATCTATAGTCCACTCTAAGAACAGATCTCTATTTTCTGGGCAACTCTCTTCAATAGTATTTTGTAGTAGATTGGCTTGTCCTAGTCCACTGTTAAGCTCGATAACAGCAAGTCCAATATCTATATAGCTATCATCACAGCGCTCTTTCATGATTTCTTCAAGAGCATTATGAGAGCTTAATATATCCTCGCCACTAGCGAGATAGAGGCGTTTGCCATTTTTGATGTAGTAATAATTCAGTCCGCCAGATGAATTGTCTTCAGCCACAATTTTATATTTGCGTCCACTGTCATAAATATAGAAGTATGGAATATAGTCAAATAAACCATTAAGCATGTAACGGTTACTAAAATTGCCATTTTGGGTGATTTTAAGGTTGTTGTTAGTAGCAAACTCCTCAGCGTGGGCAGGTATAGCCTGTTTGAGTAGCGCCTCGCCATACTCATCCATAAGTTTTTGTACTTTGCCAGCAAAATATAGAGGCATTATATTAATAGGCTCTCCATAGAACATTTTGGCTCCCTGACCGGCGTTCACGGTAGCCGAGCCAATATTAACAGAGAAAAGATAGCCCTTGATACCACTCATACTTTGGAAGCTACGCATCGCAAAAAACATTTTTTCATAAGGCGTTATTTGCTCTATGGCTGAACCATTTTCAACGAACTTGTCTTGGATTTGTTCAAGGAACTCAACAGCGGTGAATGACCTTGCGTTATTTGGAACAAACTCTTGCATGACGACATCATCAGTACGAGTTTTATTAAAGATGAACTCCGCCATCTCATCTAACTGGCTGCTTAGACTAAGTTGATTGCTAATACCTCTACCACCAGAATCTTTGCTAGCTTTAAGTATCCAAGTGTCTAGATGTTCTGAACCGGCTCTGGTTAGTCTTGGAATAATCTCTGCTCTAATATTTGCGATAGAATCGAATTCTTTTTCGTAGAACTCAATCTGGCTCAGGCTTTCAATATCTGCTTTAGCCAGAATCTTACTAAGTTCAGTTTTATAGTACATTTGGCGCATGCTTAAGAATGACCAAGTTTCTGGTATCTGCCATTCAAGGCTTTGCATATTGATATATTGAGGATGAGTATGTGCTGACATGGTGATATCTGCTTTAGGTAGCTCAGCATCTTCTAGCATTACTAACGCATGCACGAAACCATCAGTATTAGTGTCGTAGCGTTTTGCTTCGCTAGCATAAGCTGAAATATAATCTATGTTTTCTAAGACTTGCGTCTCGAAGCTGGTGTATATCTGTTTGATCTCAGCGTTGGCGCCTAGGTATGGAGTGAAAACAGAGATAGCTATATGTTCTTGGCCAGTTTCTTCATCGAGTATTGGTATTTGTCTTAGTAAAGGTGATCTGAGCACACAATTAAGATCCCAAGAATGCTTGCCTATATTACTCAAACCTGCTACCCAAGTCAACTCTGGTGACCCGTCATCGCGAGCGAAGCGAAGCGATCCATCAACCGTTGATTTGTGGATTGCTTCGTCCTGCTGTCGCAGTCCTCGCAATGCCCCCGATCTAAAGAGTTTGTCAACGGTCGCATCCTTTCCTTTGATGATAACCGGTAGAGGATGTCTATCATGATAGTTCCGCACAAAATTCCTCAGCGCGCGCATGCAATCCCAACTGCGCTCTTCAAGGCAGATAGTTTCATGCTGATAGCCAATAGGTATAATTCCATTCTCGTGGTCGCCGATAAGCGCATCACGATACTCTTGACTGCTATTTTTTAGTACTGTTCGTTTGGTAATTAGATGATGAAGTAATCTATAGATTTTGATACCACTTTCATGTGCGAGTTTGAACATTTTTTCGCGCAAGTTTGGACTCATGAAATAATTAATATTGAAGCCGTAAGCCTCACCAGCACAGAGTTTGTGGAACATGTATGGTGGGTAGTCTTCTTCGTGTACGTTTAAGTACTGGTCAAAGAACACTGAGAGTTGATTGATGATCTCGTTTTCGTCAGAGATGGTGATAGTGCTAATAGCTAGGTGGCAGTAATAAAGCATTCCGCCTAACTTAGCTAGATAACTAAACTCAGCTTCAGCTTTAAGAGCGGTGGCAAGCTCAGCGAAGATTCCACCATCATGCCTGTGATCACCAAATAATTTTTTGATTAGATCTTCACTGGCTAGTTTTTGCATAGTGAACAAGCCCAATATTTGTCTTTGCTCTTTATTGGCGAGTCTCGCTTTGCTAAGTAAACTTAGTGCCATTAGTTCGGTGATCCTGAGCATCTGCCCAAGATTCTCACTTGCTGCTTCTAGATTGTTTTTATAGTATTCAGTCTCATATTTAACTATTTGATTGTCCCAGAGTTTAGCCAGTTCATTAGGATTCAAGCTTGATGAGATTTCGCTAGTAGCTTTACGATAAGCAAGCAATCTTCTAGCTATAAGTTTAGAGTTTTTGGCTTCTGCTGCTCTAAACTCCAGGCTATCGGCTGCTGAGCTGCTAATTAGATCTGCTTCTTTGGTTGAACCAGCATTAACTACTAGTCTTAATTGCTGCTCTAGTGGGATGGGTCTTTCGTAACTAACGAAGAGGCTAAGTAGATCATGTGCTTTTTTGCTGATATTAGTTAATTGCTCTGAGCTATCAAAAAGTTTTAGTATGTATTCTATGTTTTCTTTGCGCTGACCATTTAGTAACCAACGCCCACCTAGTATTAACCAGTCGGCAAAATCAATTTCGCCAATTGATTTATAACCAGAGATTTTGCTTAAACCCTCTAACCATTCTTTATATTTATTGAGAGCTCTAGTGCTAGCGCCAGTGTCTTTGGCTTCGTAGTATTTTTCGGTGATAAAATCACGGCGAATGTCTATGTATCTTAGGGTTTGCTGAAACTCTAGTTCTAGCTCCTCACTTATAGCTCTTAGTTCGCTAGGATCCACTTCATCACTAGCTTTAAGCTTGTTCTCAAGTATAACCTTGCTAATAAATTTGCGCGCCCAAATTGACTCGGTGTTGATTTGTTTGCGCCACTCTTCGTAGCGATCAGCAGCTATCATGTGCGAGCCTATAGTACCGCCTAGTGATAACCACTCTAGTGTTTTGCAGTAATCTAATAATGGTTTTTTGCCTTGTTGAGGGTTGTCTATTAAGACCAGTAATGATCTTGAGTTGTTGCAGCGCATTACTCTGCGTACTATCACTAGATCTTCCATGAAACTTAGTAAGTCATCATGTTCAGCATTAAGCTGTATGACATCGCAACCTTGATAAGCTCTTAGTGGGTTTTTGTAGAAGCCCTTCTGAAAAAGTTCATAGTATTTAAGGCT
>CAYUFH010000012.1:18318-23236 GCA_964444015.1 uncultured Gammaproteobacteria bacterium
ATCGCGAGCCGCGTCAGCGGCGTGGCGATCCATTAAGCGACGTTTCACGCAAGGCCAGTTAAGAGCATTAGAGCCGTAAGTCTTAACAGAAGCTCTTAAAGTTTCCTCGCTAAGAGGTTTAGCAGAGGACTTAAAAATCTGCATTAATTGCTGTTCGCAATTTTCTGCACGCAGCTTGAGCTCGCCGCCCATAAATACATCAGGGTCTACTAGTGGATCATAGACTCTAATTTCTCCAGGCAAAGGATAAGTAGAGAATTGATGCTCTAGTAATTTAGCGATAGTGGGTTCGCTAGCGTTCTTAATGTATTTGCTTTCGTGCAGTAATAGAGCGATTAGGTATTGGTTGGCATTCTCGCGTTCATCTGAGACATTGCCTTTATAGGCTGCGTTGAAGGCTATTTTAAGTTCACTATAAATACTCTGAGGGCTAAAAGGTAAACCCTGAATGATTAAAGCACGTCTAATTGCATCATTCATAATTTGAGTACGTTGGATGATGCCAGTTTCGTTAAGTAGTCTTGAATATTCAATGAGCTTGCTAGATAGTATTGAGTATTGCTTGGCTGCTTCAGAATCAGCGTCAGTGCCGAGTTGTTTAACTAGGGCAGTTAGAGCATAGATATTAGGTAGCCATGGAAGTTCTGGATCGCTCAAATATTGTTTAACTAATTCTGAGTTCATTAGCTCTTCATAGGCATGGAGCTGCCAATCAATATTGGATACGAAATTAACTTTAGATTGGAGTATATTTTCGATTAAAGCTTTAAGTTCGGTTCTGGCTTTCTTGTCACTAATGCCAATTTTTTCTAATAGCTCTTCAGAATCTAGGCTCAGCGCTAGTATGATAAACAATGGTTCCTTGGTGATGCAGTATCCTGTCGATGCCATGGTGCCTTGCTCCATGACGTGGATACCCACAGATTTATTGTCCCTAGTATTAATGGTTGCTCTAATGGTTTGCCCATCGCTACCTAGTGCTTGAAATAATCCTTGAAAGCTTATTGCTTTAGCGTACTGTGCAGCCCTGCAGCTATTCTCAGAGACTTTAGCTGTGCCTGCTTCTGCGCTAGTTTCAAAAATGCTATTACGTGATTTACTCACTAAGTCTATATAGTTCTTGCCAACGCTAAGTGACTCAAGGTCATCAGCTCCAAGCATGCGTCCCATCAAGGTTGTAACTGAGGCGACTACGTGTTTACCGAAGTCTATGCGGCTTGGTGCTACTGTGAAATCATAATAGTAATCGGCGTCACTGTTAGCCTTATCACTACTAACTATTATTCTTGGGAATTTTTTATTACTTGATAACAATTCTTTGCGTGCTGTCGATTCTGGATAGCGAATATATTTTTTGATAAAATTACGCACGCTCGATTTATTCAGCCCTTCGTGGATTTTAGATGAGATGGCTTTAGCCTTGGCGCTATAACTAATATCCTGAGCTTCGACTCCTCTACGATAAGTCGCGATTTCCTCAGACCTTCCTGCTCTTGCTGCTAGGCAATAGGCTGCAACATCAGCTTGCACGTCGCTGAGCTGAGGCAGTATCTCGTAGATAGCCTGCAACCTAGTGCAACCCTCACGTGTCATATGTTCATCAACATGATCGTCTAGAAGATAGTAACCTAAGCAAAACTCAGTAGCTTTAATGATCTCATCTTGATAAGCTTTAACTAATTTATTAAGCGCAGCTTTAGCCTCAATGCCAGCGGCTTCTAGGCTTGCAATGTTGCTAATCTCGAACTCCAATAAATATCTAAAAAGATCTATTAGCGGTCCTATTAAAGTGGTTTCTAATTGATAGTGGAATCTTTTACCCCGGCTACTAGCATGGCTGATGGCACTATAAAAATCAGGAGCTAGACTTATCGCAAGATCCTCAGCATTAGACCATTTAATATCTGGTTTGCCGCTATCTTTGTCGGTAACTATAGAAATAGAAGCATTCTCGAAGAAGGAATTAACCCCCTCTACTATATAACTAAACTCAGGGCTAACAAAATTAAAGGGTAGAGCTCTAAGTCTATGCTCTTCAGACTCGGCATCGGTCTCAACATAGAGATTTTCGCCTAATAATATGCGTGGAATAAAATGTCCTGAGCGTGACGAAGGGCGCTGAACGAATACTACTGCGCATTCGCGCTGATCCGGGCTAGCACTTAGTTTTTGTTTGAAGTCTAGTAGTGAGTGTAGTAGGTTGCGTTCTAGCTCTCTAACTTCATCGTAGACATAAAGAAACTGGTTGCTGTCACTAAGTTTAGATTTGAGGGAGCGAATTAAGTTTTCGAAATATTGCTCTATTTCTAGTTCTAGTTGTATTAGTACTTTATCGTACCTGGCTCTAGGACTGGAATCTAGATTAGCTAGGTAGACAAGCTCGTCTAGATAAATAGAGAAATCAATTTCTGCTTTTTCGTAGATAGAATCAACACTAATGCTTTGTTCTTTAAGTAACTCAGCTCCTTTAACTAGGGTTGATACTAAGTTAGAGCGTAGTTTTTTAATTTCGAGTTCGGTTTCAGCGTTGATTTTGGTGCTGGCTGAATTGATAAGTATGGGTCCTTGCTCGTGAGCAACCCTAGAGCCGCGCTGAGCTACTATTCTTAGACCTAAGTTCTGCAAAGCTCTAATTAGATGCTGGTAATAGAGTTTGAACGGCTCGCTGCCACTACTTAAATCTTCTTTAAGTGCTTCGTAATATTCTTCTACAGCGGTTCCACTAAAACAACCAAGCTCAGCATTTTGGTTGAGCTCAGTAATTTCCTCATATTTACTAATGCGATAAGGCATGGTGCCAGCTAAACTACGGTTGCGCAATAATTGTGTTTGTCTGTAGTTGTCGTTTGAATCTGGTTTTAGTTTGCTTAACCATGCGCTAAAGTGATTACCAGCATCATAACTAGGATCTGCTTTAAGATTATCTTTGAGCTTCCGCAGAGTGTTAGGCTCAAGTGCCATGAAAAAATCAGCTAAGTTTTGGTAGATCTCATCTTCTGAGAGTTTGCCCAAATTACGAGCTAAGTAGAAATAGAATGAGAAAAGATATAAAGGACCCAGATTGCTGTTGAACTTGGAATCTAGTATAAGCCTCTTACTCTCCGTATTGTAGAGGCTAAGATGGTGGTAATCTTCGACTAGGTTGATATAAATACTAGAGTTGAAATACTGCTTGAAGAAATCCATTAGCTTGGGGTTTTCTCTGAACTGCTGTGAGATATTATTGAGAAAATCACTAAGCTGAGTTAGTTCACTGCGTCTTGGTTTGAATTTATTGCTGCTATAGAGTATTTCGATGCCAGCTTCGTTAAGGTTTGGCTCAGCACTATCCCAGCGGCTTAGACCTTGGGTATCTGGTTTATTGAATATATATAATTCATAACGCAACACTATTAATTCTATGCCCAATACTGTCAATTGTCATTTGGATTACCACACCCTTGGAGCTCGCGATGAGAGAGACGTTGTTGTGAGCGCAGCGAAGCAATCCATCAACTAATAAGACAAGCCGCCGCGGACGACTTGCTGATATGTACTTGCTCTTCTGCTTCTTTCTCTAATCCTTTTGGACTATAGTAATTTTCTATAAGTTGCTCTTTAATAAGATTAGCCTTATCTTTAGTGGTTAGAATAATATTATTACCGCCAAGTCCGGCTCCACTGATAGAAGAGCCGTAAACTCCTTCTAAGCTTGTTGCAAATGCTTGCAACTCGTCGTTAGCTTTAGTGCTAGCCCCGTAAAGTCCAGAGTGTTGTTTTAGGTCAAGCCCTGGTATTAGTTGATTTTGTCTGTTAGAGAGTTTTTCGCCAGCATGTGAAAGGTTTAGATGTTCTCCAAGTTTAGTTAATAAATTACCACTGTAAGTTTTTATTTCTCTAAGTCTAAGTCCTTCGCTTAAAGCGTAAATAGCAAGGCCTCTTAACCTATCATCTCCGATGTTTTGGATTGCAGATCTCAGCTCATCTTCGCTGTGATTATCGATAGCATCACCAAGATATTTGGTTTTGAAGATTTTTTCTGCTAGCTCATTGAGGGTTTTGTAGGCAGCGATATTTGCATTGGCTTCAGCGAATTCTGGTAGGCTTTTATCAGCTGCAATGAAACTGGGTGCTGTTATTACTGCAAGCTTGTCTGGAAGTTTAAGGTAGCTGTATCGAAGTTCGGGTTCTAGCTTGACTAAGACGAACTCTCCGCGTTTAGCAAGCATCTGCGCTGCCGGATCGCCCAGTCCGGAATTGAATCCCCTGGCGTTTTCTACTTGTTGTAGTAGCTTAAGTATAGTTGCACTTTTGTCGCGGTAGGCTTGAATCAGCGGCTCACAATTAAGCTCACTCGCAATCGCTATAATCATTGCGAGCAAGAGCGCGTGCGATGAACTCAGTCCACCGGCGGCTGGAATTTCACTGCTAACTAGAATATTGATATCGAGCTTTTCTAGACTTATGTTGTAGTTATTTCTTAGTATTTTAAGTAGAGCGATAGGATAACTAAGCCAAGAGTTTTTTTCTATTGTTATATCTAGATTCTTGCAAGAGTAAGCTGGATATTTATCATCAAGATTATCAATGTTAATCTCGCCTGTGCCGGGTTGAGAACTAACCGCAACGAAGGTATCTCTATCATCAGTAAAATACATCAGATCGTTATTCACGTAATCACAATGCTTACTAAAACTAATGCGACCCGGTGCACGAGCCAGACTGTGTTTTCGATTGTGAATAAGTGGATGTTTTTTGATTGCAGCGATGCGAGCAAGTTTGGATTTAATAAGATCTACATCGTCACCATAGATGGCTTCCAAGGTTTTAGTACTGGTTTCTGTGTTTTGCAAAAAAGTGCAGCAACGCCTAAAAACTTTTGTTTATGGCTGCTTGATTTCTCACCTGACCCGTTCACAGGGATTTACCGCTGCTGCAA
>CAYUFH010000013.1:0-23087 GCA_964444015.1 uncultured Gammaproteobacteria bacterium
TCAACTGGTCAGGTCAATTAGATGAATGTAGAGTCAGCAGCTCAGCTTTAAGTCCTGAGTGGATTCTAGCTGAGTTTAATAACCAAAACTCAAGTGCAAGCTTCTATAGTCTAAGTACTGAGGAAGTCTACTAAAAACCAGCTGGCTTTAAACCGAAGAGAAAACCAAGAGCAGCAGAGCTAGCTAAGAATAATATTGCAAAAAACCAAGTAAGACTATCAAGCTTCTCATCAGCGGTGGTGCGAACACCACGGAAATGATGAGCCGAACTCCCAATAGAACCCAAGCCCTCTGATTTAGGTTCATGTATAAGTATGAAAAAAGCAGTGAGAATACCACTTAGTACTTGAACTGTGAGTAGTATGTTGAACATCGAGTCACATCCTAGCATGAAAATAAATATACTGATAATATGAACTAGTATGAAGCCCAGTGTTTTTATCCTAGATGTAGATGGAGTAATGACAACAGGGCAGTTTTACTACAATGAAGAAGGCAAAGCCTTCAAGGTTTTCGGGGCAGATGATAATGACGCATTACAAATACTCAAAGAGTCCCTAGAAATACGTTTTGTTAGTGGTGATAAAAGAGGCTTTAGTATAAGTTCAAAACGTATAAAAGAAGATATGCATTTTGAAATTGATTTGGTTAGCACTAGCAAGCGTATTGATTGGATTAAAGAGAGATATAATCTTGACACAGTTATCTATATGGGTGATGGTATTTTTGATCACCTAGTATTTAAAGAAGTAGGTTATGCGATTGCTCCAGCTAATGCTTTTGATTCCATAAAAAAATACGCGAACTATGTTACAAAGAGAAGTGGCGGAGATAGAGCCGTTGCTGAAGCTTGCGAGCATTTAGCCAAGAAATACAAATATAAATGGGTATAAAACTATAATAGGCTCTTTTTGAGAAATGATCGCAAATAAACTTAAACATCTTATGAACCGCCGCCGTTGCACCTTGCTCGGGGTAGGACCAATGAGCAAAAACTGTGTCGATGCGACCATAGAATTAGCTAACACTTACAACAGTCCATTAATGTTAATTGCCAGCCGCAGGCAAATAGATTCTGCAGAGTTCGGTGGCGGATATGTGAATAACTGGACTACAGAAAAATTCGCAGAATATGTAATCGATAAAGACAAAAAAGGTCAAATCATACTAGCGCGCGATCATGGCGGTCCTTGGCAAAACACCATAGAAAAAGATCAGAAGCTAAGTCTGCGCAAAGCCATGGAATCAGCCAAGCGCTCTTACGAAGCTGATATACTTTCCGGCTTTCAAGTTATACATATAGATCCTAGCGAGGATATATTCGGGCAAGCTAGTGTTGATGATATCCTCGATCGCGTCTATGAGCTACTAGAGTTTTGTGCTGAAACTGCACGCAAAGCGAATAAAGACATAACTTTCGAGATTGGCACTGAAGAGCAAAGTGGTGGACTCAATAGCACTAGGGAACTGGAATACGCTATTAGCTCGATAATAAACTACTGCGAGAAGCATAATATTCCTAAACCTACTTTTATAGTAGTGCAAACTGGCACCAAAGTAATGGAGACTCGTAACGTCGGGACTTTCGATACACCATATCGTATCGCTAACGAGCTGCCATCTGAAATTCAAATCCCAACAATGATTGATCTTTGTAATAGACATCAAATCTACATGAAAGAGCACAACACAGATTATTTATCCGATGAAGCTCTAAGCTGGCACCCTAAGTTTGGTATTCATGCAGCCAACGTAGCTCCTGAGTTCGGTGTAGCTGAGACAAGAACTTTCATTGAGCTAATGCGCCAACATAACCAAGCCAAACTCGCTGATGAATTCATCAAACTCGCTTATGATTCACGCAAGTGGGACAAATGGATGCTACCAAATACAGCAGCTAGTGACGAGGATAGAGCTGTTATAGCAGGTCACTATGTCTTTGCTAAAAAAGAATTCATTGAGATCAAAGCTAAAGCCCAAGCGGCATTGAAGAGCATAGATATAGATGAGATACTTAAGTATGAGGTTAAAAAAGCCATACTTAGATATATGAAGCCTTTTAGATTAGTATGAACAAAAAAGTAGCCGTTATTATACTTAATCGCAATCTCGCCGAAGAAACTGACGCTCTTTGCGCGCAGATAGAGAAGTATGATGCTTCAATCGCTGATATCTATGTTGTTGAAAGTGGTTCTGACCCTGCTAAACTTTCTAAACATTGCAGCTGGCACGTAAATGACGCTGATACTACCCAGAATGGGCTTCGCTACGCTCGCGGTTTTAATTATGGTCTGGCGCAGCTATATAAAGAAGGTAAATTTGCCAATTATGATTATTTTTTCCTTTGCTGCAATGATATTAGTTTTGATCAAACAGCAATAATTACAAAATTGGTTGAAGAGATGGAGAAACATCCTAGACTGGGTATACTTTCGCCTTGCGCTGAGCTTTGGGGCGAGAAGCTATTAATACCAGCCGAAGAGACTCGTTATTACTGGGATCTACAGTTCCTCTCATGGCTAGTGCGCAGAGATTTCGTTGAAAGCATCATGGAGACAGAGAGTCCCGATATGATGAATTTCTTTTTTGATGGTAATAATTTTAGAGGTTACGCCGCTGATCTTGAAATGATGATTAAAGCTTATGCTAATGACTACGCCGCAGCGATCACCACTAAAGTTTGGCAAAAAGAAGATGATTCAAGACTAAGAACCAAAGCTGATCTTATGAAAACAGATCCTTATGATCTTAATTTACAGCGCTGCTATGATGAAGGTAAACTCTGGATGAGACGCAAATACGGCTTCAATAATCGCTGGACCATGCAATCAGCAGCTAAGTTCTTCTATGATGAGTTTATGAAGCACTATCCTGAGTATAGTGAGTTTAATATACTAGAAAGACAAAAGGAACTTGCATGAAAACTATTAACCAAATTATCCCTAAACCTTGGGGTCAAGAAGAAGTAATTGAAATCAACGATAAATACATGATGAAAAAACTCACCATGCACAAAGGTCATCGCTGCAGCATTCAATACCACAATCAAAAGAAAGAAACTATTTATGTGGTCAGCGGTAGGCTTAATATTTATCTAGGCAGTTCAGTAGAAACCCTCCAGAAAGAAGAGTTCTTACCTGGAGAAACAATAACCATAGTGCCAGGGCAAGTGCATCGCATGGAAGCAGAGCATGAAGATGCCGTATATCTTGAAGCTTCAACGCCAGAGATGGATGATGTGGTGCGCCTAGTGGATGATTATAAGCGCAACTAATGAAATTAGAGTCCAACTCTAGCCCTATAGATATTATCGGCAAGCAGGCTTGCGCTATTTGTGATTCGAAGAAACAGCTTATAGTCCTTAAACTAACTGATGTGCCGCTATTACTAGGTTGCTCGAAAGCCAATGCTACTAATGACCGATATATAAGTTTCACGGTACTAGTTTGCGCCAAATGTGGACTCATCACTACTGACGTAGATACTAGCGATGATTCGCTCTATGATTTATTACATAGCGAAGCTGTAGGTGCAGTATGGCAAAGACATAGAGAATCCCTAGCTGCTTACATCGCTGAATCCCTAGAACCAGGTCTAGAAGATGGCTTGGAGATAGGTCCTTCCAATAACCCCTTACTGCGTAATGTAAAAAACAAGCCAGCTAGTATTAGTTACTGCGATATTCTCAAGCAAAGTTTCAAGCTTGAAGCAAATGAAAACTACTATCAAAGTACCTTCCCACTAGAATTTAAGAAAGATTTTGATTGCATAATTGCCTCGCATGTTTTTGAGCACGCAAGTAATATGGGTGAGTTTTATCAAGGAGCCATGGACAAGCTTAAGCCAGGAGCGAGCTTCACTATTAGCATTCCTAATTTTGAAACTTGGATAGGCGACAAATACTGGAACGCTATCACCCCTGAGCATAATAATTATCCTTTCCTAGAACATTTGGAGTATTTAGCTTTAAGGTCTCAGTTAACAAGTCATATTCAACTCTTCGAGAAACACTCTGTATTCGCTAGATTTACTAAAACAAAAGCAGCAAACCCTAATGCTATAGACTTCAGTCCAAATAAAAGCATTTTACTACTAGAAGAATGGGTTTCATCCATCAACAGCTCGATTCGCAGCATGGAGTCACAGTTCCAAGAAGCCAGCAAAGCTAGTTTCGATGGGGTTTTCATTGCTGGAGCCTCGCACCTAGCTCAGTATCCTTTATTATGCTCGAAAAGCTTAATGCAGGCAGTAAATTACGTTATAGACAATTCTCCATCCAAAGAAAATCATAGATTATATGGTACCAATATCATCTGTAAAAGATTTGAATATATAAGCAGCTACAAAAAACCTCTGGTGATGATTTTCGCTTCGCCATACCAAGAAGAAATGGCAAAACAAGTAAAAGAATTAAATGCTCAAGCGGAGGTTCTACTGGCATGAGCAAATATAAAGTAGTAATACCAACAGCTGGAACAGGCTCTAGATTAGGTAAAATCAGCGCTAATCTTAATAAGTCACTAGTCGCTGTAGCAGGTAAACCCATCATCTCTCATATTGTTGAAAAATTTCCTGAAGATATAGAATTTGTTATTCCTATTGGCTATAAAGGTGACTTAGTACAAGAGTTTCTCAGCCTAGCCTACCCGAAGCGCAAATTTAGTTTTGTTACGGTAAGTCCCTATGAAGGAGAAGGATCAGGATTAGGACTCAGCCTACTACTAGCTAAAGAAGAATTACAATGCCCTTTCGTTTTTTGTTCTTGCGATACTATAGTTGCTGAAGCAATTCCAGGTCCAGAAAGTAATTGGATGGCTTACACTAATAGTGGTGGCTATGATCTCAAGCAATATCGAACTCTTGAACTTAAGGATAATAATGTTATCCAAATAGTTGAAAAAGGGATAATAAAGGATAATATTGCACCATATATTGGGCTTGCTGGAATTAAAGATTATAAGTTGTTTTGGGAGGCAATGGCTAAAGATCAAGCAGCAATCAGCACCGGCGAGAGTCATGGTTTAAGAGAACTAATTAAATCAGCTAAAACAATAGAAGCTAAAGCCTTTACTTGGTATGACACGGGAGTGCCAGAAGAGTTAAGCAAAACTAGAGAAGCACTAAAACAACCCAATAGCCCCAATATATTAGAGAAAGCAACGGAAGCGATTTGGTTTGTTAGTGGATCTGTTATCAAATTTTCTACAGATACTAAATTTATATCTGATAGGGTTAAGCGCACTCAAGTGCTTGGGGCTTTCGTACCAGAAGTCAACGCTTCAACTACGCATATGTATCGCTACAATGAGGTGCCAGGACAAGTACTCTCTGAAACTGTTAATATTCCGATATTCAAAGATTTCCTCAAACACTCACAGGCATTCTGGTCTAGCCCAGTAATTAAAGCAGGATCTTTAAGCACTCAAGAGCAAGAACGCTTTCAAGAGACTTGCATGAAGTTCTATAAAAACAAAACTTTAGAGCGCATAGAGAAGTACTATAATGATTTCAAACAAAAAGATCTCAACGAAATAGTCAACGGCTATCAAATGCCGCTAATGCAAGAGCTACTAGAACAGGTGGATTGGGATTGCCTAGCTAAAGGCAAGGCTGGTAATTTTCATGGCGACTTCCATTTCGAAAACATAATCTACAATCCAGAGGGCAAGGACTCCAAGTTCGCATTTCTAGATTGGCGCCAAGAGTTTGGTGGAGTCATAGAATACGGTGATATTTATTATGATTTCGGCAAACTCAATCATGGACTTATAGTCTCACATGAAATAATCAATCACGATCTTTACACAGTTAAGTTCAATGGACAGGAGCCTAAGAATGTAGATGTACTAGCAAGCCAGAAACTAGTTGTAGATTACGATCTACATCGCAAACAAATACTAGTAGAATGCGAGAACTATTTTAGAGATTTCATTATTGAAGCTGGTTACGACTACAAAAAAACCTATACGATGACTGCACTAATATATTTAAATATTGCGGGCTTACATCATTACCCATACTGTCACTTATTATATTTCCTTGGTAAAACTATGCTGCAGCGCGGTCTAAAACTTTGACTTGGTAAGCCTCTATACCTAAGGCAACAGCACCAGCGATATCACGCTCCTGACTATCACCTATCATAATTACTTGATTTGAATTTAACCCCAGCTTGCGCATCGCAAGTTTAAAAATCTTATCTCCAGGTTTCTCCATCCCCGCTTCCTCTGAGCTAACCAGAAAATCAATATACTGGGCAAGTCCAGTAGCAACAAGCTTCTTAGCTTGTATCCTAGCCGTAAGATCAGTAACGATGCAGGTTCTAAGCCCATGCTGCTTGCAAAGCTCTAAAAAAGCAATAGCTTCAGGGCAAGGGCTCATATGTGGAATAAAACTACGCCAGTATAGCTCTTCGAACTCTACGCTCAAATCAAAATTAGTCTCAGAGAACATCTTCTCAAAACAACGCTGAAAATACAAATGACGCGAATGGGAAGCAGCTTGTCCATGTAGCTCATGATGTATTTCTGCTCTTGCTACTAAGTATGTCTCTTTAAATAGCTCCACACTATGACCCAAGTTCAAGTCACTAAAACGCTTATAGCAATCAGTTAGCGCATGCTCGTTAGCTGGGTCATAAGGATACAAAGTATTATCAAAATCTAGCAAAACACCTTGCAAGCCCTTAGCTACTAGCGCTTGAAGATTAATATTGGGGAATTGCAGCTTAGTTTCTACCATAGACTCTATTACTACCATAAATCAGGGCGTTTTGTGCAAACAGCGTCAATCTCCATACCCCTTAGTTCTTGCTTATACTCTTCTATCATCGAGATAGGTTGTCCCTGCAATTCAGGAGAGACTAAAGCTATTTTAAAATGCTCTTTAAGTTTAGTATAGGACTTTTTATCAAGCGGCAAACGACTAAAACAATCTACCCAAACCCAATCCACCAGCCCAGCCACACTAAGAGCAAGCTCTAGGGGTTCATACTCAGAATAACGCACAGCAATACTACTAGTACCAGCTTTAGCGTATTTAACAAGATAAGGGAAACTTAAATCTAAGAAAAAATAATTCTCGATACTATATTTCTGCATCAAATCTAAGATCCTAGCTTCCATACCTTCGGACTTAGTATTAAGAATCAATAATTGATGTTTGTATTCTTTAAGCAAATCTTCGAAACACTCTCCAGTCACGAAAGGATCATGCTGCAGAATCAATTCCGTACCTTCGGATCTAATATCTAGTTCAATACCATAATTAGTTGGAACTGACTTGAGCTGCTCTATACTATTGATCCTGTGAGCAACTTTAATCATCTACTTAAAGACCACCACTTGAATACCTTGCTGCATTAAACTAAGATCAGGCTGCAAGCCGCCAAGATTAAACTGATTAGACTTAAATGGTGGAAAGAAAATAGCCGCTTCTGGTCTATAGGCAGCTAGAAGTCGCTTATCAACTTGCATAGAACCGTAATAAACACACTCGGAGCCGCCAGCATACCAATTCCAAAGTTCACACTTGTTAGAAATCACTCTAGCATTCTTGTTAGGGATAGTAACGGCAAGAGCCTGCCCAACTTTGCAAAAAGACTCTTCTTGTTTTACAGCTTTAGCATTCTTGTGAGTAGTCAAGCTATTAAGATTAATAACTAGAAGCAAATAACTAAGCAAAATACAAGTCGCTTTAAAGCTTGCAAAGTCAAAATTACGCTTATAGAAATCAAAGTTATCCATTAGAGCTAATATGGCAAGCACCGCTAAGATATCAAAATAACGTTGATCATTCCAACCTATCGCAGATAACAAGAAAACAGCTACAGCCGTTACACTAATAAATACTGAGTCCCTACGCTCGCTAAGATTCTGTTTAGCCCAATACAAAGCTGATATAGCTAGAAACACCCAGGTAAAGAGCATCTCTGGGCGCCAAGTAAGTGCATGCCTGTAATTAAAGAACTGATTAGTTCTATTAAAGATTTTCATTAGTAAGCCTTGGGCTCCAGCCAAACTAAATAAATCAGAAAGTCTATGAGGATCTAAATGATCAGCCATAGAATCACGTGCAGTAATAATATCTGAGCCAAGCACATAAAGTATATGGTCAGCTCCAGACTGAGCACCTAGTAAATAACGCAAAGCGCTAAAAGATAAATAAACAGCAATAAAAGCTGCCAAAGTCTGTACTATGTTTTTGCCAAATGATTTACCTGAACTTAAATACCCATAAACAAAAAATCCAAGCATAATTGCTAGTGATTCAGGTCTAAATTGATATGCAATCGCTAGAATAATACCTGCTAGATATGGCTTAAGAAGTAGCTCCTGGCGTAATCGCCAAAACACAACTAGTAGAATAAATAATTGCAATTGAGTAGGGCAATCAAGTATGCTCTCATTAAAAGTAAACATCATCGCAAGTGAAAGCAAGGCTGAGCCCAATAAAATCTTAGAGCTAGGTGACCTATAAAACAGTAAAACTCCAGCAAAAATAAACATCAAAAATAACTGACCTAAAGCAAATGCTTTAATAGTGCCAGATCCTAATAACTGTATGAACGGCGCATAAAATAAAATAGGACCCATGTAGTTATAGCTATAAGCAGGCATTTTGCCATCGCGAACTATAACCATCGGTATAGCCATACCACCACCGCTTAGCCCCTTGCCCTCTAGCATCGCCCTAGTCGGGGTAAAAGTCAGATTAACATCTGGGTGCATCCCGTAGGCGCTTAGAAACTCGAATTTGGCAGCAATACTAAATATCAGAGTAAAGATAAATAAGACCGTTAACAACTTAGTAAAACTAGAGGCTAAATTACTGTTCATAAGATAAAGACAAGTCTATTGTACTATGTAAATGAGTGAAGATAAATGAAAGAGCTCAAACAGTTTGCTAAATTTGCCGCAGTCGGATTCTTAAGCACAACGCTTAACTACGGCTTATTTTTCTACTCTTATAACCTTATTAAACTTAACTACATTAGCGCTTCAGCACTGGGCTATATTAGCGGTTTAATTTTGGGATACTTATTAAATAAAAGCTGGACCTACCAGTATAGCGGCACTAAGCAGAGCCAGATTATATATAAGTATCTAACGGTATATATTGGCTCTCTATTACTAGGATTAATAGTACTCAAAATACTAGTTAACAACTATGGTTTTGATGCTAATCTTGCCAATATATTAGTAATAGGACTAAGCACTATCACTAATTTTAGCGGAACTAAATTCTGGGTTTTCAAACAATGAATCAACTCTTCTACGATAAATTTGGCAAAATCAAAGTAGAGGGCTTGAATAGCAAACTATTCTGGCTAGGACTAATACTCAAGCTAGCACTTGCCGCTAATTTCGCATCATCTTACCTTAGAGAATTATTCGCTCCCTTCCTCAATTATTTTATAAGTTCCGCCTATAGCAATCCCTACCAGCATTTCTATGAGCTGGGTAAGCTAGATACTTTTCCTTATCCGACGCTAATGCTTTGGATTATGAGCTCTTTAAGAGCAGTAAGCCAATACTTCGTGGCTATTAACCCAGAACTAGTTACTAGTCTAGATCTACTTATATATAGATTACCGTTGCTAGTAGCTGACCTCTGTATATTACTAGTGTTACTACGCTGGCTTAAAACACAAAGCAAAAAAGTATTAATCTACTACTGGCTATCACCAATTTTAATTTACATTAGCTATATTCACGGTCAGCTAGATGCTATACCGATAGCACTGCTGTTCGCTAGTATGTATTTTCTATTCAAAGAAAAATATACTTGCTCAGCGATAGTACTTGCTCTTTCAGCAGCCAGCAAAACTCATATACTAATGCTGATACCATTTTTCTTCTTCTACGC
This sequence comes from uncultured Gammaproteobacteria bacterium, assembly GCA_964444015.1. Classification (GTDB taxonomy): domain Bacteria; phylum Cyanobacteriota; class Vampirovibrionia; order LMEP-6097; family LMEP-6097; genus CAYUFH01. The sequence continues at coordinate 9,868 of CAYUFH010000013.1, forward strand.
AATTAAAAACAGAATAAGACTCTATGAATTAGCTAGAGCGAGCTTAGCTTTTATATTAGTCTACCTAAGTTCTAATTTCCCTTATTTAAGCTCCAAAGCCTATCTGGAAATGGTTTTCAATAATAGTCAGCAGTTAAAGATTTTCGATGCGGTAATAGAGCTTGGGACAAATAATTATTTCTATCTAATTCCAGCATTGTATATAGCTTTAATAGCCAAAAGTTATAGCGTTAGAACTTATAATCGCGATATTTTCATCATGTTTCTCGGTTTTAGCTTCGGGATACTAACTCTCTTCATTCCACCTATGCCTGGTTGGTATTTCTGGATAACGCCGTTTTTTATATATTTCTTTATCAAAGAAAAAAACGCACCTCTATATTTTCTGGTTTTAAATATTGCTTACTTTTTATACTTCTTAGTTGATATCGCTCTTATCAATAAACTTAGTTTCACTATATTACAAGCCTCACTGCTAATTAACTGCCTATGGATTTACCATAATGGTATCAAAAGCAATCTACAGTATAAAATCAAAAGCGAGCCATATCTTATTGGCATAGGAGGAGATTCCGGTGCTGGCAAGACTACATACTCTAATCTACTTAGGGATGTATTTTCAGAGAAAAACACAACTGTCATTCGTGGTGATGATATGCATAAATATGAGCGCGGAGATGAAATGTGGCAGATCTACACTCACCTTAACCCCAAGGCCAACGATCTCCATGATGAGATGCAACAGGCTCTAGAGCTTAAACAGGGCAAGGGCATCTCCCGCCGCCAGTACGATCATAGTATCGGCAAATTCACGCTACCTAAACAAATCAAATCGAATCGCGTAATTATCCTTGAAGGTTTATTACCCTACTACTTAGCTAGAATGCGTGCCATTTATGATCTCAAGGTTTTTATACAACCAGAAGAAGCACTTAGACTAGATTGGAAGCTTAATCGCGACACCGGTAAAAGAGGACACAGTGAAACCCAAGTCTTGCAGCAAATTAAAGATAGAGAAGAAGATTCTCTCAAATACATACAATCACAAGAACAGCATGCTGATATAAGTATCAAATTCAAAGCTAGCGATAAAGACCCTAGGCAATTAAAATTACGCTTAGAGTTTAGTAATGATATTCATATAGATAGGCTCCTAGAGATGCTCTCTAGCCGCGAAGAGCTTGAAATAAGCCATGACTACAACAATGATAAGCAAATACTAGAAATAGAAGGTCAAATAGATAAATCATATATAGAATATGCGGCTTATGAATTAATAGATGAGCTTGATGAGATAGTGCAAGATCAAGCTAAGTGGCATAGCGACTACGCTGGACTATTGCAGCTTTTTAGCATCTATTATATTTTCGCTAAGATGCGCATAGATTTAAAAACCAATGTCTAAAGATCTAGAAGAATTCATAGAACTCTCACAAGCTTTCTCAAGCCCGGATCAAGTGCAAGGGGGTGGCGGCAACAGCTCTATTAAAATCAATGACCAGCAAATGTTAATCAAAGCTTCTGGTTATGAGCTAGCTGAAGTTTGCGCAGATGACGGCTACACCAGCGTTAATTATTTGAGCATAAATAATTTTATTACAAATGAACAATTAAGCCTCGATAGCGATAAAAACTATAATGCTTGCTTAGAAGCAAGTAACCAAAGCAAGCTCAGACCTTCAATGGAGACTGGTTTCCATGCGATTCTGGATCGCTGTGTAATACACAGTCATAGCGTCTATGCCAATATACTTAATTGCAGCAGTCAAGGACAAGAGCTAATCAAAACTAAGATCTATGATCTTAATGACCAGCCCGCACTATTAGTTCCTTATACTAATCCGGGTTTTTCAGTATCCAAAACTATATACCAGCATCTTCAACAATATATAGAGAGGCGGGGTTCTAAACCTCAATTAATTTTCTTGGCTAATCATGGACTGATAATTTCAGCGAGCGAATTAGAACTAGTCTTCAAGCTTGAAGCCAAGCTCAAAGCCCAAATTAATGAAAGCCTCAAACTGAGTAGCTTTCCGCAAATCAAAAAATCAAGAAGCCCAGAAGAGTTAATTACTAAAGTATTGTTTCCAGACCAAAGTATTTATATCACTCAAACTAAACTTGGCAGCAGTGGAGAAATTATCAGCAATAGTCCTAAAGAAAAACGCGCCATAGAGCAGACTATAATTGCCTATGACTATATATTGGATAATATATTATCTATGGGCTGGCAGCCACTCTATATTGAGGATAATAAAATAGATCAGTTAAATAACATGGAAAGCGAGAAATATCGCCAAGGGATAATACAGTCATGAAAATTGTTATCCCCATGACTGGCACTGGCTCACGCTTCGTAGCAGCAGGCTACAAGGAGCTTAAGCCTTTTATCAAGGTTAACGGCAGGACAATAGTCGAGCATGTAGTTAGACTTTTTCCAGGCGAGGATAATATATTATTTATTTGTCGCGAAGATCTTGGAGAAGATGAAAGAGCTGAGCTCAACCGCATAGCCCCTAAATCCAAAATTATATTTATTAAAGCTCACAAACTTGGTCCAGTGTATGCTGTAGCTCAAGCATTGGACGAGCTTAATGACGATGAACCAGTGATCTGTAATTACTGTGATTTCTATATGAACTGGGATTACCAACATTTCCTTAAAACCGTCACTGAGACTGGCTGTGATGGCGCGATACCTTGCTATACAGGGTTTCATCCACATCTATTACACCCGCACAATGTATACGCCAGCTGCAAAACTGATAGTGAAAATTACTTACTTGAAATAAAAGAAAAATACTCCTTCGCTGATGATAAAACTCAAGCTAAACATTCAGCCGGAACCTACTACTTCAAGAAAGGAAGCTACATCAAAAAATATTTTAGAGAGATAATGCAAAGACCTGAATATTCAATCAATGGAGAATATTACATCAGTTTGGTTTATAACTTACTATGCCAAGATCAACTGCGCACCCTGGTTTACACTGACATTAAACAGTTCTGCCAGTGGGGGACTCCAGAAGATTTCCAAGAGTATCTATATTGGGCTGGAATATTTAAAGGAGTGGCTCTTAAATGATCAAGCTAATTCCTATGGCTGGAGCGGGCTCACGCTTCGCAGAAGCTGGTTATCAGCTACCTAAACCACTTATAGAGCTTGAAGGGGAGCCAATGGTAGTACATGCGGCGCGCATGCTTCCAGAAGCAAGCACAAATATATTTATATGCAGAGATTTTCAACTTAAAGACTATCAAGTAGACAGGACTATCAGAAACTATTACCCTGAAGCGAAATTCATCAGCGTTGCTGAGCTAACTGCAGGGCAAGCCTCAACTTGTTTGCTCGCTAAAGAATACATCAACAATAATGAAGAGTTGATTATCGGTGCTAGTGATAATGGCATAATCTACGATCAAGCTAAATTTCAGCAATTAAAAGCTGATGCCGATGTTATAGTGTTTGGCTTTCGCAATAATGTAACAGTAAAATATAAGCCTGAACAGTATGGTTGGATTCAGGCCAATGAGCAAGGGCAGGTTCTAAACATTTCTGTAAAAAAAGCTATTAGCTCTAACCCAGTGCAAGATCAGGCAATAGTAGGAACCTTCTGGTTCAAACGTGGGGCGGATTTCGTGCAAGCAGCAGAAACTATGATTAAGGCTAATCGTCGCATCAATAATGAGTTCTACGTAGATGAGTGTATTAACGATGCTATAGCGATGGGACTTAAAGTTAGATGTTTTGAGGTTGATTATTATATCTGCTGGGGCACACCAAATGATCTAAAAACTTATGAGTATTGGAGGTCATTCTTCCATGCCTAAACTATCTGTAGTTGTACCTTGCTACAACGAAGCTGCAAATATTCCTCATTTGTTTGCAGCATTTTTGCCCGTACTTCAAGCAGAAGCTGAAACTGAAATAATATTTGTTAATAATGGTTCGACTGATAATTCTGCAGAGGTTTTTCGACAGGAGCTTAGCAAATATAATGATCCTAGATACAAGATCTGCAAAGTAGAACTAAACCAAGGTTATGGATACGGAATACTCGCTGGCTTAAAAGACGCAAGTGCCGACATACTGGGCTGGACTCACGCGGACTTGCAAACAGATCCGATGGATGTGATTAGAGCCTACCAAACTTATGACAAACAAAACAAATATCTCTTAGTCAAAGGACATCGCTGCAAACGTAAAATCACAGAGGCGTTTTTTAGCTGGGGGATGCAGATAATTTCATCGTTGGCGCTTGGTACAGCTCTTAGCGAGATCAACGCTCAGCCCAAACTTTTTAGCCGCTATTTCTACGAAGAGTTACTAGTTAAAGATGCTCCTTGGGACTTTTCTCTAGATCTGTATGCCCTTTACCTAGCAACTAAGCAAGGTAGCATCATTAGCATCCCAGTCTATTTTAAGAAACGACTGTATGGTGAAGCCAAGGGTGGAGGCAGTTTCAAAACCAAAATTAAGCTAATTAAACGAACTTGGGCATATATATTTAAGTTGAGGAAAGAAATACATGAGCATATATCTATATAATCCTCACGTAATACCCATCGCAGAGAATTCCCTTTCCTTTTTTTTCAAAAAAAGAGCATGCAAGAATCTCTATTATTTTCTAGATCTTCTCAAAAAACCTGACGTAAAAATATATTCAGACTTACTTGCTACTTATTTTCCCTTAAGAGCATTTAATGTACCTTTATGGCTAAGACGCACAGTCTCACTCTTCGATCTATTGTTATGGTGCTCACTAAATAAGGTCTCCTGGACCAAAATAGAACTTAAAATCAAAAAACTCAATCCTGATACTGATCTAGTCTATGGCTGGGGCACTGTCAACTCAATCTGCGAAGATGATAAATTAAGCCAAATTAGCCCGCTGAGACAATTTCAAGGCAAAAAAATCTTTCACCTAAGCCATTACTATACTAATACCAGAGCTATTGCTAGTAATCTGAAAATCTTGGGCTGCACTAATATCGCCGCAGAAGCGGATTTAACACTAAGCTCTAATAATTACTTCCAGAAATATTTCCCGGATTACCAAGAGCTTTATGTTTTACCATTTGCTTTTGCTTCAAGATTCAATAAGCGTAAAAGTTTCTTAGAGCGCAAGAACAAAGCCCTAGCATTAGGTACTTATATAGAGATTAGTCCTGATGATAAGAATTATCAAGATTTCATTGGTTATTTCAATATTACAGCCCTGCACCCGATGCGCAAAAAAATCTACCAAGAACGCAAGCAAATTACAGAACAAATCGATTCAATCATCTCCAAACAACCCTTTGAAGATGATGAAGAAAAAAATCAAAAAGCAGCAAAAGCATCGAAATTAGAGTTTTATTTACTAAAAATATTCAATAAAGAACAGAAAAAATACCTAAGTCTAGACATAGTAGAGCAATTTAATGACTATCGTATGGTTATTAGCCCAGAAGAAGTTATAGGACTACCTTCTATAAACTTTATAGAAGCGATGAGTTGTGGCTGCGCTTATATTGGACTTAAAAGTGATATTTACCATGAACTAGGGCTCGAAGCCAATAAAGATTATGTGAGCTATGATGGAAGCCTAGACGATTTACTGCTTAGAATTAAATATTATCAAGAGAACCAGGATCAACTTGAAACTATAGCCAACTCTGGCTACGATAAAGTCCGAGCAAAATTCTCAGGCACGAATGTTGCAGAAACCTTCTATAAAGACCTTAAACAATACCTTAGCAAAGGCACACTAAGTTCAAGTTTTAGGAGTAGAATACAGGCGTGAACAAGAGTATATACGTCAAATCTATAATTGGCATTGCATTAATTAGCTTTATAGCTTTTAATGCTCAGTTAAACGAACTCTTAGCAATATTTGGTAATATCAATATCCCCATATACCTTTCAGCAGTAATACTTTTCTTAATATCAACATGGATAACCTCATATAAGTGGCACTTGATTCAACCTCAACTAAGTTTCACTGAACAATTTAAATCCAACTTAGTGGCAGCTTACTATTCTGTCTTCGTGCCAGGACAACTAGCCGCCGAGGGTGTAAAAGCCTATAGATTAGTCAATGACAAAAACAAAAGCACTGTCGTAATCAGCTCAATATTAATTGATAAAGCTATTGGTTTAATCTCATTACTGCTCGTAGGATCATTAGGTGCATATTATTCTAGCCTGGGAAGCAAGTTAAGTGGCTTATCAGTCGTATTACTTGTCATGGCTATTATTGGTGTTTTTGCCATATTTCAAATAGCACTCATACTAAGATTACTTAACACTATAGCTAATCATAAGATTTTTACAATACTACATAGCCAGGGAATTATTAAGCGCACCATAGATTACATAGAACCTCTTGCTCTTAGCTTTAAAGGACTTAGTAATAATTATTCAAGGCTAGCTGCAGCCTTAGTGCTAGGAATTATTTTTCAAACTGTCAATGCCTATAGTAGCTGGGTTATAGCTTACAGTCTTGGCATAGAGATTAATTTGCTTGAGTGGTTCTGGATTATGACTCTACTTACCATTGCTTTGATACTACCAATTACCGTGGGTGGCATTGGTCTGCGTGAAGCTAGCTTAACAACTATGTTTGCAATGCTTGGACTAAGCACCGAGCAAGCTTTGGCTTTTTCGATTGCCGTATACGGCAGAATAATTATTGATAGCTTAATAGCCTACCTAGTAGACCTCAAATGGGGTGTAACTAAGAAATCTTAAACTCTTCTGCCCAAAGCTGAAAGCACAATAGCGGCCATAATTGCTTGCGATTATTACTACGCATAGATAAATGACCATCAACCAATTCTTTAACAGCATCATGCTGAAATATTCCTTGCTTATCTAATCTCTCTTTAGATAGTAGTTCAAGCATAGTAGGTTTCAACTCAGAAGAGAGCCATTCTGTAATTGGAATACCAAAGCCCTTCTTCGGTCTATAAACAATATCTTTAGGTAGATATTTAGCCGCGAGTTTTTTAAGTATGTACTTACTCTTAAAGCCTTTGAGCTTGAAGCGCTCAGGTATGGAAGCCGCGTATTCGACTAATCTATAATCTAGGAATGGCGCCCTTACTTCTAACGAATTCATCATGCTAGCTCTATCTACTTTAACGAGAATATCATCCATCATGTAGAGCTTCTGGCTCAAGTAAAGGAGTCTATTGAGCTCCGAATAAATATTGACCCTCGATAGATAACGGCTTAAATCTGCATAGGGCAAAGAGCCTTGCAGTGCGGACCTAATATCACCCTGATATAACGCGTCTTTCTCTGCTTCGAGTAATCCACCCATCCATCTAAAGAATCTAATCTCACCAGCTGTCCCAGCTCCGCGAAAGAACTGCTTAACCAAATGATCCAGGCTCATGTTTTTGGCAGAAACTGGTAATATAGAGTGCTTGCTATCTCTAAACGAGCTAGTAATAAAAGTTCTTAGATCATAAGGAACTATATTATAAAGATTGACTAATTTATTAGCGATATAAGTAGGGTAACCAGCAAACATCTCATCAGCACCATCACCACCAAGTACTGTTTTAACTTTAGATGCTGCGATTTTAGAAAGGAAATAAGTTGGAACTAGGCTGGGATCAGCCATAGGTTCATCCATAATAGAACCCAGCCTATCAAAAAGACCTAGCATATCTTTAGCACTAACCGTTTCACTATAATGCTCAAGATCAAATTTTTTGACTATCTGTTTAACGTAATCCGATTCATCATATGACTTCTCATTAAAATAAATAGAAAAGCTCTTCAATTTATGCTCAGATCTGTTGCGCTGATGAGCAATTGCTGTAACCAGGCTAGAGTCTACGCCTCCACTCAGAAAAACACCAACAGGAACATCAGCCTGAAGACGCAGATCAACAGCACTATGTAAAATCTCTTCGATTTGAGACATTACTTCATCTTCGCTACTACTATAAGGGTTAGCTAAAGGATCAGCACTTGGATAATTCCAATAAAAACCTTTATGGATAGAATCTTTGGACAAGATTACGTACTCACCAGCTTCAACCTTCCAAGTATTCTCAAAAATAGTATGAGGACTTGGCACATACTCAAAAGTTAAAAACTTATCTAAGCCAGAGACAGAGAGCTTCTTATCGAAACAAGGATGCTTAACTAAGGCTTTAAGCTCAGAAGCGAATATAATTTCTGAATCTTTATAGGAATAGAATAGCGGTTTTTTACCAATACGATCACGAGCAAGTATTAGCTGTTCATTTTTCGGATCCCAAATCGCAATAGCGAACATACCATTAAAATACTCAAAACACTTAAGACCATATTTAACGTACATATGAAGAACTATTTCTGTATCAGTACTAGTCTTAAATTTGACACCATCTTGAAGTAGCTCTTCTTTTAGTTCACGGAAGTTATAAATTTCACCATTAAACGTAATCTCGTAGCCGCCAGCTATCGACATTGGCTGCTTACCATCAGAAAGACCTACTATGCTTAGTCTCCTGTGACCAAAAACTACAGATTGATTGACACTATGACCCCATTCATCAGGTCCACGATGAGCAATAGCATCACACATTGCAGTGATAATTCGATCTTTATTATCGAGGTCCCGCTTAAATGTAGAAAAGCCTGCTATACCACACATTGTTAATCAATCAAACAAGGACTCACCTTATCTATACTGGTATTATACACCTTAGAATTGTTCCAAGATCTCAAATATTATATATAATCATTTAAGTGCCAAACCGCAAGAACAACACTGATAATATGCAATTTGATTTCGGGGAAAACTGGAAACAATTTTCAATCAATATACTAAGTCCCGAGGGCATTAAACAAGCTAAATCAGATTTTCTTGCTCTAATTGATAATCTAGACATCAAGAATAAAAGTTTTCTGGATATAGGTTTCGGACAGGGTTTAAGTTTACTTACCGCAACTGCTCTTGGAGCCAGCACAGTCGGCTGCGACATAAATCCTAAATGCGGAGATGTTATTAGCGCCAATAGGGTACATTTTGAAGAACTCCAAAATAAAAATATCCCTATCGTTATTGGATCTATATTAGAGCAAAAAACCTTAGATCAGATTAAAGCCATTAATAGCAGCTATGACATTGTTCATTCTTGGGGAGTCTTACATCACACTGGCGACATGCAAACCGCTATCAATAACAGTTTAAGCTTAGTTAAGCCTGGTGGTTTATTTATACTATCAATCTATAACAAACACTGGTCTTCGCCAGCCTGGTTATTAATTAAATGGTTTTACAATATAGCACCTAAGTTAATTCAATATCTGATGATAAAAGTCTTCTATGTCATTATCTATGTAGCCAAGTTCTTGGTTACATTCAAAAATCCACTAATTAAAAATCGGGGCATGAACTTCTACTATGATGTCATTGATTGGCTTGGCGGTTACCCATATGAATATGCCTCTATTTCAGAAATAACAAACTTCGTTGAAGCAGCAGGCTTTAAGGCTATAAAAATTATCGCCTCAGAAACTCCTACAGGCTGCAATGAGTTTATTTTTAGGAATGAAAAAACTCCTCATAATTAATTACGAATATCCTCCCATTGGTGGTGGTGCTGCCAGTGCTACAGCCGAGTACGCTACTAGACTTGCAAAATCTCAAGACGTTATAGTCTTAACTAGTCATTTCAAGGGGCTGCCTTCAATTGAAGAAAAATCTAGACTCAAAATCATTAGAATTAAAAGTCTAAGGACTAAAAAAGGGCAATCTAATTTTTTAGAGATGCTTAGTTTTATTTGTTCTGCCATGCTGGTTTTACCGAAATTACTTAAAGCCGAGAGACCAGAACATATACTAATATTCTTCGCCAGCCCCTTTGGATTACTGGGTCTATTTGCCAGGCAAATATCAGGAATAAACTACAGCGTCTTTATTAGAGGTGGTGACGTACCTGAGTTTGTCCCAGAAATGCAACTCAGTCACTGCTTACTCAAGCCACTAACCAAAACCATTCTTAAAAATGCCAGCCACATATTTAGCAACGGTATTTGCCTGCAAGAACTAACAGAAAAACTGCTGAGAGAATCTCGGGACCCTCTACTATACAGCAAAAAAGTTATTAATATACCTAATGGCATCAAACCCTGCTTGCAGCCAAGATCTGGTCAACACAAACCTCTAAGACTGCTTTATGCTGGGCGCATAGTACAGAATCAAAAAAACATAATGATACTAGCTGACATACTCTCTGAGCTTAAAGACATAGAGAGCAGCTTAACTATAGTAGGAGAGGGTCCTGATCTTAAGAAATTTCAAGATAAAGCAAAAAAACTGGGCTTAAATAATATAAATTACACTGGTTGGCTCGATAGAGATTCACTAGAACAGCAGTATATTGATTCTGATATTCTTATTTTCCCGAGTTTCTTTGAAGGAGTGTCTAATGTGCTACTTGAAGGGATATCAACTGGCATTTGGGTGATAGCAAGTGCGATACCTGACAACATTTACTTCCTTAAAGATTATAAACAAGGTCGCATAGCTCAAAATCAATCAGCTTCAAGCTACGTCGAAATTATCAGAGAAATAGTCAACCTAAGAGACCAAGAACCCAAGCCTGCAAACCAGGACTTAAGCTGGGACAGGCGCAGTCAAGAATTAAACCAAGAACTTATTGCTTAAGCAAAGTCTCCAATGAAATAATCATATAGCCGCCTTTATGAGCATTCAAGTAATCATTGAAGAAAAACTTACCTTGCTTGGAGTTAATAAGATCTATTTGAAATCTAACATAAGGCTCAATATAAAAAGGCTTGGATAGATAGCGCGGATCATAAAAAGCTTTGCTCGCCATAAAATGACTAATATGATTAGCCTTCATTAGTGATATCACCTCATCAAGACTAGAAGCGTAAGTTAACTGCATAGATACCATGTTGCGCCTACGAACTTCAGCCAAAATATCTTTGTTCATAGATGGAGTTGCATGCTCGTAACTCATAAAAATACTACGTTTAGAAATAACCGGTACAAGGCTAAGGTCACCCAATAAAGGATGAGCCGCGATTAAAGAATCTACTGGCAGAGCATCAATAGCGGCTTTCACCAAAGGGTTCATATTTACAAAACGAGTAAAATAATGGGGCTTAATATATGAACAAAAACTAAAAGCAAGTAGAAATATAAGACTACTAGCAAAGAGTTTAATTCTAGCTACTGGGATCTTGCTTACAATTTCAGATACATATGAGCTAAAGCTAGTAACGAAAAAAAACTGTAGAATCTGAAAAATATAAATTACCGACAGCAAAAGCAAGGACAAACTAATATATCGACTTGGCATATAAAGCATAGGAAAAGTTATTTGAGCAGCAAAATAAAGAGAGATGCTACTAAGAAATAAATACAAACTAGTTTTAGTAAAAATACTATTAGCCTGAGTCATGGATTCTTTCATAATAAACAAGCGCAATAAATAATAAATAGGCAGTATTATTGCCGCGACAATAATAACTTTACTAACAGCCAAAAATCCTATACCCAAACCCCAATGCTCATTAGTCCACCAAGAACCGTCAAAAAGATTTGAGCCAAAAATAGGATGCCTGCCACCAGGCAAGAACTCAGGCAACTGCTTCATTTCAGCAAGAGTATATAGTGGAGAACTAGAATACTGTCCACTATAATCCGCACTCATAGGACAGACAAGTTTATAAAAGACCAAAGCCGAAAGAGCATTAAGAGCCAAACCTAAAAAACCCTTACTTTTAGGGTTCAGGAGATCAGATCTATTATTAAACAACAAATAAAAGAACTCCATACCCAAACATATTAAAAATACTATTGGACTAATAAATAAAGAAACAAAACAAAGTACTGTGCAAACCAGATCTCTAGATTGGTCTTTATAGTACATGTAAGCAAAAATAAAAGGGATAATAAAAGACCTAGCAACCGCTGCAGAAATATGATCGGTAGACCAAAAAATAGCAGACATTGCAAGGGTAAAAGATAGAGCTAGAAATTTGTCCTTTGAAGCTTGCTCCATATACAGATAAGCAAAAGCAGCAGATATAAGTGCAATTAAAAAAGCAAAAAGTTTAGTGAAGAACACTAGATTGTCAGTTATCAAAGGAGCCAAACCATAAGCTAAAGCTAGTAAAGGTAAACGCAATAAGCCACTATCATAAATATCAGCTATAAAATCATTCGGAAATAAATCAGGCTGCCAGTTGCGCCATAGCCAAAACAAACTTTGGCGAAAATCATCTTGGATAACAGTATCATCAGTAAGCACAGGCCCTATGACCTGCCATGACACATAAGCACTAATCGCTAATGCGAGCAACAAATAAGCAAAATTGAGCTTTTTCATCAACTCTATTATAATTCAGCTTAGTCAAATGACATCGCCCCGAAGGCGGCAGACTGTATATCAGATATAAAAATCTGCGCTGCATGCTCCATGTCCATATTACGCTGCTGGGACAATTGACTAATTAAATCTAGATCTTCAAGTCCCTTAGCTATCGAATAAAACTTAGCCATTCTAGCTATCTCTTCTGGACTAAAAATTTCTAGAGCCGCGTTAGCAACCAGCAAATGATCAAAAGCTTTATTACTAACACAAGATGATAAAGCAAGTTTAAGTGCTTGATCTTTCGAATAGAGCTTAGGTGGAATAATACCTGGGGTGTCTAGCAGTTTAACTAAAATCCCACCTTGCCCATGCATCTCTATCCATCGTTGCTGGCGAGTTACACCCGCCTTATTTTCTACTTTCGCTTTTCTAGTTTTGCTTAAGTGGTTAATCAAAGTAGATTTACCAACGTTAGGGAAACCAACTATAACAACTTTAAGAGGGTAAGTTTTGATTCCCTTAGCTTGCATCTTTACTTGCATTTGCTTAGCGTAATCGAAGACAGCCTTCTCTAGCTGTTGGAAACTAGAACCATTAAAACCTTTTTGGGTCTTAGTGTTAAGTGCAAAAGGATCTCTTACATATTTAGCACTCTCGATTATTTCTTGCATAGCAAGAGTAAGCCGCTTAGGATCAGCCATATCAGCTTTATTAAGCACCACTAGACTAGGCTTAGTACCCAACCAAGATCTAAGTTCCCTATGAGCAGTAGAAAAAGGAGCCCTAGCATCACGAACCTCAATAATCAAATCAGCTAATTTGAGAATTTCTTTAAGCTCGCGCTCTGCCTTGGCTATATGCCCTGGATACCAGTTGAAACCTAGGAT
>CAYUFH010000014.1:0-22251 GCA_964444015.1 uncultured Gammaproteobacteria bacterium
ATAGGATTGGTTGCGAAATAATTGGTTATCACTATCCCTAATATTCCTGAGCAAATCAAAGCTCGGTATTGAGGAAGGTAAACCATTAATAGAGGTAGGTTCTGTAGACCACAGGAAGCAAGCATGATTTGATTGAATATATGGTAGAGCTCTTCTCTACCACTGATGACCAATCCAGCAGTTATTAATCCAGTTATAAATGAGCTGTAGCCAAAAAATTCGTTTAATATTATGCGAGGGTCTTTTAACCTAATCTCTAGTTCTCTATGAAGCATCAAAGTACCAGTTTAGCCCAGAGATCATAATGTCTGACTCTGATGGCTTTACTTAAGGATAATATATAATTATCTTAAGTACTGCGCTGATTTTTCAATGGCTGATTTATCTTTAGAGACAAGCTCGGGGCCGCTTTTACTGCGCAATTTGCAGTTGATAAATCGTTCTAAAGATAATGATGTAGATAATATTAAGCGTAAGGATCAAGCTAATTTTTCACAAGCTAAGTATCAATTAGAAACTAATTTAAGCAAAGAAATTTCTCGTTTTAATTTTTCATTAGCTAGTCTTGCTTCGGTTTTTAGATTTTTTTCTAGCTTTGGTCTTATGAAAGATTTCGGCGCTAAAGTAACTAAATTAGTTCTTTCAGCTGCTTGTATGCTTAATGGTTCACTAGCACTTCTAGGAGGACGCAGTTGGGATGGTATGGCTCTTTTTCTTGAACCAGTACTACATTTTCTATTTAGAAAAAGTGATATTGATGTTGGTAATAATATTGCCCTAGCTATATCACAGATGATAGTAGCTAATGAAGGTTATGTCCCTAGGCTCTTTGCTGGTCAAAAACTGCAAGCGAAAGATTTTAAAAATGATCTTAATAATAATGCTCAAGCCTTCAAGCGCATATGCTCAGAGTTACTTAGTGGTGGACTTGGTTCTAAGCGCCGTTTCTTTACTGGTATGACGCCCACTTTTATTAAAGAAAAACTCAAGCGCATAGCGTCTGGTTTTAATATTTACGGTGCCTGGGAGGCTTTTAAGCTAATTTTTAATAGAAGCTCTAGTAGTCCAACCCGCGAAGCATATTTGATGTTTATGCGCCGCACTGGTTTATTTAGATTGCAGGAAATTTTTGCAGGTGATAGCCAGCGTGATAGAGGGCATACTCATTATTTATCTAGTTTGGCTTTATTGGGATCTTCAATTTTTACTACTATTTTCTCTGGTGCGCAGAAGAAGCTAGCAGCTTTAGTTGATTTCGCTGCTAATTTGTTTACGGCGGCAAGTATCTTTGGGCACCCAGATACTAAGCGCAGTGTCGCTGGCATGTCTCTTGGCTTTAGTGCTATTACTGGTGCCTTGAAATCTTTTCTTTTTGCGCGCAGTTCAGTATTAGATGCTCTTACAGGTTCTTTTGGTTTAATGGGTTCAATGCTGCATTTGAACCGAACTATACAGCGTACACAGGAAAATGAGGTCAGTTATAAGACTGGTACTAAAACACAGTTGGATGCCGTGACTTTAGCGAAGAAACCTGAGATCATACTTCAAGAAAAAATTATGCGTGAAGATTTACGCAAACATCCTGATCGAGTTTATCTGTATGCTGATAATTTAATGATGGATGGTTACGGTTCGCAGGCTGCTGAGATGCGTGGCGAGCCTAATGCTATAGCTCTGCCAGCAATGCGCACCCCATATGATGATGTTGATGCTTATTTAAGTGATAAGGATTATGCTAGTAACGTTGCCCATATTGATCAGGCTTTTGCACAGATACCTAAAGATCGTAGTGTTGTTATTCCTGTAACTAAGGATAAGGATGGCAGGTTAACGCCTAGTATCGGTTTGGGGCTAGCTTATATGCGTGATAAAGCTTATGTAACTTATTGTTACTTGCAAACGAAGTTCGCTGAGTTGATAGCAAGTATGAGTCCGCAAAGCCTTAGCCCTTCTTCTGTTGCTTAGCGTTAATAACTAAACTAAAGAACAACCAAACCCCAAATATTGTAGAACTGTATTTTAGAAAATCCATGGCGATGTCTCTACCCAAAATTGAACAGCCAATTAATGCAGAAATAAAGGTTATGCCGTAGAGTAAATAATTAACTTGTTTTTGGCTGAAGCCGAGATCCAAGAGTTTATGGTGTAAATGTTCTAGGTCTGGTCGCATTATTGCTTGCTGTTTAAGTGCGCGCCTAAAGATGGCAAGTAGAGTATCGAAGATAGGTACTGCAAAAACCAGTAATAATATTGGTGAGATTACTACCACTGTTACTTTCTTAACTAAGCCAATGCAGGAGATGCAACCTAGAAGAAAACCAATTAAATAAGCACCATTATCACCTAAGAAAATTCTAGCTGGATTGAAGTTGTAACGTAAGAAGCCAAAACAAGCTCCAGCCATGGTTGCGGCTAGTACGGCACCAGCTGGTTGATTAAGTAGAGGACTCATGGTAATAGCCCAGCTGGCTACAGAAGCAATGATCGCAACCCCAACAGCTAGTCCATCTATACCATCTATAAGATTTACAGCATTACTAATAGCTACTAAAAATATTACCGTTACTATATAGCTACTAAGATCATCTAAGGGTACTGTAGCGGTGCGAGCATGATCTATATAGAATATAGGATTAGCCAGGAAATCTATGCGTACGTTAAGTAGCCAAGCGAAGCTTGCTGCAATGATTTGACCAGCTAGTTTGCTAAATGGATTTAAAGGTTTAATATCATCCAGTAGTCCAACCAGAAATATGACAAATGCTCCCATTGCCATACCTTCCAATTCTAGATGTTTAATACCAACGGGTGTATAACGACCATAAATTGCTATATAGATAGCAGTCGTAAAAACTAAGGTTAATAATATTGCAACACCACCTAGTCTAGGTTTATTGCTACTTGTTGAATGAAGTTTTCTTGTTTCGTTGCGTTCGAGCTCTAGTTTCTCAGCACGTTCACGAACTATCGGCGTAATGATAAAAGCTAGTAAGGTAGCAATAATGAAGGCGAGAGGCTGCGAGCTTGCTTGTTTGGTGAAAGTGCTGAGCAGTTCTTGCATTCTTTAATTATAGTTAGTTTTGACTAATTACTTCTACTATATTATTTAATACATAATCTAATGACTTGCTTGAAATAGTGTATGGCGGTAGGAAATATAAAACATTACCTAGTGGTCTTAGATAAATATGTCTGCGCAGAAATTCGCGCTGTAAGTTTTGGTTGAAATGAGGATCGGCTTGATCGCGAAACTCTATGACAGCTAGGGCGCCAATTATTCTTATATCTAGAATTGATTTGTGGGCTTTGAATTCCTCGCGATCCAGAATATCGTGCATATTACGGTTTATTAAAGAGACGTCGCCCAGCCTATTTTCATTGATATAAAGATCTAAGCTCGCTGAAGCGGCAGCGCAAGCTAGCGGATTGGCAGTGTATGAATGTCCGTGGAAGAAGGTTTTATTACTAGCATCATCGTAGAATGCACTATAGATTTCGTCAGTACTTACGGTGAGCCCCATCGGCAGATAACCGCCAGTGATACCTTTTGAGAGACAAATCAGATCTGGAACTATACCAGCGTGCTGGCAAGCGAAATTTTGACCAGTACGCCCGAAGCCGACGAAAACTTCATCAGCAATAAGCAGAACTTCGTGTCTATCCGCAATTAATCTTAGTTCGCGCAAAAAATCAGCACTATGAAACTTCATACCACCAGCACCTTGAACCATGGGCTCGATAATAATTGCTGCATATTTATTAGGATGTAGATTTAGTAATTTATTGACCTGAGCTAAAGTTTCTTCGCTGGCACTGGTATAAGTTTCTGCTTCCTTTAGCTTAGGGCTAGGACTGCGAGCAAAATCCATTGGTACTTTTAGACTTTTGAAGGCTTGTTGAAACTGCGGAGTGCCACTTGCTGACATGGCTCCAATGGTATCACCGTGATAACTTTCCTGAAACGCAAGTATGCGATTCTTATTGTAGTGTCCTTGGTTGTAAAAATACTGTACTGCCATTTTAATAGCAACTTCAGTGGCGGTAGAACCGTTGTCCGAGAAAAATGCTCTATTTAGTTTGCGTAATCGTTGCTTAGCGTTGAATATTGGTTGTGGAAGTAGTGGGATTAGTTTGCCGATGAAGTCGGTGGCTGCCTTGTGCGTGAAATTAGCGAACATTACGTGCTCATACTTATCTAATTGTTCTTTAATGCGAGCATTTATATAAGGATGAGAATGCCCGTGAATATTTACCCACCAAGAAGAAACACCATCGATGATTTTTTTCTCATTGCCGTATTTATCTTTGACATAGAGGAACTCTGCTTCTGCGCGTTCAAGCATTAATGGAGCGTCACTAGTTTTAGCTTGAGTGAAAGGGTGCCAAATATGCCGCTCATCAATATCAAAGCAGCGAATATAGTCTAGTAATGATGCGGGTTTAACTGATGACACAAAGTTGCATTATAGCAACCAAGCTTGTATTAGGCTTTTACTAATGCTTGTAATTCACCATTCTGGTGCATTTCCATAGTGATATCACAACCACCAACGAATTCACCATTGATGTATAGTTGTGGGAAAGTCGGCCATTGAGAGTAAATCTTCATACCTGAGCGCAGGTCTGGGCGACTAAGTATGTCATAAGTAGTGAAATCTACTTCGTAGAATTTAAGTATTTTGACAACAGCATCAGAGAATCCACATTGTGGGAAATCCTTATTGCCTTTCATAAACACTACGATTTTGTCTTTTTTGACAATAGCGTCTATTTCTTCTTTGAGTTCTGGGGCTAGTTGTTCATTGATTTGCATTGTTTGCTCCTTTTGCTTAGTTAGTAGTTTTTGCCTTGATAACTAAGGCGTGTATGGTTTCATCAGCTAGATATTCAGCCAGTGCTGCATAGACTAGTTGCTGTTGCTTCACTCGATTTAGACCATTAAAATCGCTGGCTTCGATTTCTACTTGCCAGTGATTGCCTCCTTTGAGGTCTATTGCTGTTACAGAACGAAGATCTTTTAGTCTTTCGCGCAAGGTGTTTTCTATGTCTTCAGCTGTAAGTACCATTGTCATAACGATTATCCTTTAAGTATAGCTATTACCTTTTTGAGAGCCTCTATAAACCTGTCTATGTCTTCTTTAGTATTGTAGAAGGCGACTGATAATCTGGCTGTTGCGATTACGGCATAACGCTTCATTAGAGGTTGAGCGCAGTGATGCCCGACGCGAATCGCTACACCATGTTCGTTTAGTAAAGTACCTAGATCAAAAGACTCGACTCCATCAATAATAAAACTTATTAGTGAGGCTTTTTTAGCTGTTCTGAAATCACCAGGCTTGGTTTGGCTTATTACTTGCAGACCGTTAATCTCAAGTAGTTTGGCTAAGGCATATTCAGCTAGTTCATTTTCGTAGCTACTTATATTAGCTAGTCCCAGCTCTTGTATGTATCTAATTGCTTCACCAAGCCCGATAACCTCAGCTATCGCAGGAGTGCCAGCTTCAAACTTATAAGGAATGGCAGCATAGCTAGTTTCTTCTGTGCTGACTTTGTCTATCATTTCGCCGCCACCATGGTAAGGAGGCATCATTTCTAGTAGCTTGCGCTTGCCGTAGAGTACGCCAATACCAGTAGGTCCGTATAGTTTATGTCCGCTAAAAACATAGAAATCAGCATCAAGCTCTTGCACGTCAACAGCTAAATGCTGGATGGCTTGAGCACCATCGATGAGTACTATGACGCCGTGCTCGTGAGCTTTAGCGATCATTGCTTTTACCGGGACTATTGTTCCAGTAGAGTTGGCAATATGGGTAAGAGCTAGTATCTTAACCTTGCCTGAGCTAATTAATGTGTCGTAAGCTTGAAGATCAAGCTCCCCATTATCTAATACAGGTATAACCTTAATGGCTTGAGTCTTAGTCTTTTTAGCTAGCTCAACTCTTTGCTCGGGTTCTAGTTGGTGAATGCCGATATCACTTGTGACTATTTGCCAAGGTACTATATTTGCATGATGCTCAAGCTCAGATATTAATATTTCATCTCCAGCTTTAAGCACGGCTCTGCTAAGACAGGATGCCACTAGATTGATAGCTTCAGTAGTGCCACGAGTAAATATTATTTCATCACTGGAGCTGGCATTGATGAATCTTGCAACCTGGCTACGTACATCGTCAAAAGCTTTAGTGGAGCGGGCGCTAAGGCTGTATAGTCCACGACGAACAGTTGCGTTCTCTTCGCGCATGAACTTTTCTATACGTCTAATAACTGAGAGTGGTTTTTGGCTGGTGGCAGCGCTATCTAGGTAAGTTAAAGGCTTGCCATTAATTTTAGAGTCCAATATAGGAAAGTCAGTACGGATTTTTTTTAGGTCTAGGGTTTTGGTTATTGGCATTTTATTATTTGCTGGATTGCTTACTGTTGCGACTCGACCAAACATTGTTTTATCACAGACCGATTGTCCAAATCCGCTTTAAGGCTAGCGCTTAGGTTTTTGACTGCTAGTTTACTTATGTAGTCACGGGCAGATTCAAGTTCGACCTTACTAATAATTTCACGGCAAAAGCTGTATGTAAGTACTATCTTGGCTTCATCAAGGTTGAGTCCACGGCTTTGCAAATAGAAGAGTTGATCTTCGTCAAGCTGTCCAGTGCTAGAGCCATGGTTAGCTTTAACATCATCAGAAAGAATATTTAACTGCGGTCTTGAATCTATGTGAGCTTGGCTTGATAGAAGTAAATTACTATTTAGCTGGGCTGCACTTACTTTCGGGCAATTTAATCCAATATCTATCAAGCCGTTAAACTCAGCGCTAGCATTATCATCAAGCAAGCCTTTAAATAATTGTTCGCTTTTGGTGTTTGCGTGCTGGTGCCATACGGTAACTTTATGATGTGATTTGCGCTTACCATTCACTACATAAAGTCCGGAGATGTAGGACTCAGCTCCACTGTCAAGTAACTTCACTTCTATATCGTCACGTGAACTTTTGGCGCCGAAGCTAAATCCGTTAAATTCGAAATAGCTATCTCTTTCTTGATTAACACTTAGATCGTAGAATCTTGTGGCTTGTTTTGATTCATCTTGGATTTTGTCGAGCTTGAGTCTAGAATTAGGGCTTAAATAGGCTTCAACAACGGTGTTGCTGAGATAGGATTCGCCTTCAAGTCCCGCGTCAGCCACTGAAATCTTGAGTTGAGAGTTCTTGCCCAGGAATATTAGTGAGCGCATTTGATTGAAGCTGTTTTGATTTGAGATATGCAATATTTGCAATGGTGCTTCAACCACGGTGTCATTTTCTACATAGAGTAGAAAGCCATTTTGCATAAGACAAGTGTTGATAATCTTGAATAGATTATTCTCTTGTTTGATATTAGAAGCGAAGTGATCTTCTATTAATTTTTCTAGGCTGGGTTTAATTTGTTCAGGATTATTAAAGTTAATGACACTAAGACCTTTGTGATTCTCAAGAGTAGAGAGTTCGGAATTAAAAGCACCATTAAAAGTGACAAGAAGATTCTTTACTGTTTCTGGAAACACGTGCTTGGCAATAAGCTCGCGCAAAGAATTTAACTCCTGGTCATTTAGTCCAGAGTTGTTTTTAATTTTGTAGTTGCTGCTAAGCATGTCACCAAAGTCAAAATATTTCCAATCCTCATCTTTATTAGTGGGGAATTGACTTTGCTCTAGTAATGCGGCTGCTATTTTTTGTTTGCTAGCTACGGTAGGAACCTTAGAGCGGTAGTCACTTAGCGCTCTAAACACATCTTCCATGAATTCTAGTGTTTTAGACAAGTTCGTATCCTTTAGCTTCTAGTTCAAGTGCTAATTTTTTATCCCCAGTCTTGATGATGCGACCAGAACTGAGTACGTGTACATAATCAGGTTCTACATAGTCTAATAATCGTTGATAGTGAGTAATCATTAGCACTGCATTTTCAGAGTTTTTGTAGCTATTGATACCTGAAGCTACTATCCTGAGGGCGTCAATATCTAGTCCTGAGTCAGTTTCATCTAGAATTGCAAGGCTAGGATTGAGAACGAGTAACTGTAAAATCTCATTTTTTTTCTTTTCGCCACCAGAGAAACCTTCATTGAGATCTCTGCTGAGGAATTTAGAGTCCATTTCCAGACTTTTGATTTTGCTTTCTAGGTAGTCATCGAAATCTAATGGATCCATCTCAGCTTCAGCTAAATATTTGCGCTTAGAGTTATATGCCATTCTCAGGAAATTAGCATTGTTAACGCCTGGAATCTCTACTGGATATTGAAAGGAGAGAAATAGTCCAAGATTAGCTCGCTCGCTAGGTTCTAGCTCTGAGATATCTTTACCTTTAAAAACTATCGAACCAGAATTAATTGTGTAGCCGGGATGTCCAGCCAAGACTTTAGATAGTGTACTTTTACCGGAGCCATTAGGTCCCATGATCGCATGCACTTCGCCGGCACCGATACTTAGGTTGAGTCCTTTGATAATTTCTGTGCCTTCACCATTAGCCAAGCTTGCATGTAGGTCTTTGATTTCTAGTATGTTTTTATCCAACGCTATTCTCCAGTTTAAGTGATATTAATTGATTGGCTTCTGCGGCAAATTCACCAGGCAGCTCCGCAAAAACTTCTTTGCAAAAACCACCAATAATGGTGCTCACTGCATCCTCGGCTGAGATGCCGCGTTGCTGTAAATAAAATAATTGATCTTCAGAGATCTTTGAAGTAGAAGCCTCATGTTCAACCACGGCACTATTGTTATTAATTTCAATATAGGGTGTGGTGTTAGCGCTAGATTTACTGCCGATAAGCATGGAGTCGCATTGAGTATAATTACGTGCACCCTCAGCATTGGCTCCAATGCGCACTAGACCACGATAGCAGTTTTGTGATTTGCCAGCTGAGATACCCTTGCTGATTATAGTTGAGCGAGTGTTACGTCCGATGTGGATCATTTTAGTGCCAGTGTCTGCTTGCTGATAATTATTAGTCAGAGCTACTGAGTAAAATTCGCCAATACTATTATCGCCCAGTAATATGCAGCTGGGATATTTCCAAGTGATGGCTGATCCGGTTTCCACTTGAGTCCAAGATATTTTAGAATTGACTCCTGCACATTTGCCGCGCTTAGTAACGAAGTTGTAAACACCACCTTTGCCATTTTCGTCACCAGCATACCAATTCTGCACTGTAGAGTATTTAATTTCTGCATTGTCATGAGTAACTAATTCAACCACTGCTGCGTGTAATTGATTGGAGTCGAACGCTGGTGCTGTGCAGCCTTCAAGGTACGAGACATAACTGTTCTCGTCGCAGATGATTAATGTACGCTCGAACTGTCCAGAACCTTCGGTGTTAATTCTGAAGTTAGTTGATAGTTCGAGTGGACATTTGGTATTAGGTGGAATGTATACGAACGTACCATCACTAAATACAGCAGCATTAAGACAAGCATAGAAATTGTCAGAGCTTGGAACCACTGTGCCTAAATATTTACGTACTAATTCAGGGTGTTCTTGCAAGGCTTCCGAAATAGAGCAAAATATAATTCCAATTTCAGCCAAAGCTTTTTTGTGAGTATTGCCAATTGATACACTATCAAAAATTGCATCAACTGCTACGCCTTCGAGTCTTTGCTGCTCAATTAGTGGTATGCCTAGCTTTTCGTAGGTGCGTAGTATCTCTGGATCTACTTCATCTAAGCTTTCTTTTTTTAGTCTTTGTTTTGGTGCTGAATAGTAGATGATCTCTTGGAAATTTATTTCTGGATAGCTGACATTTGCCCATTTGGGCTCCTTGAGTTCTAAGAATTGTTTATAAGCTTTAAGCCTGAAGTCAAGAACGAAATCAGGCTCTTGCTTGATAGCTGAAATACGACGCACTACATCCTCAGATAGTCCTTTGGGGAAGCTGTCTGTTTCAAGCTCCGTGTGAAAACCATACTTATATTCTTGATTGTTTAGTTTTTCAAGATTTAATTCCATTATTGATGACAATGGGTCCTCACCTTTATTAAGTCTTTGACCCCAAGCTCAGTATCTAAGAGGTCTTCAAGTTTTATTGATTTGAAATAATCATTCACCATACTTGAGATGGTTGACCATACTGGTCTAATTGAGCACTCGCTATTGTGAATGCAAATTTTATCGTTGCCAGTATGATTTTGGCAAAAATCATCAGCGAAAGCTTCATCAGAAAGTGCTTGCATGACTTCAAATAAAGTTATTTCGCTAGCGACTCTACTTAGTTTATAGCCGCCTTTTTTACCACGTACGCTCTCTACGATATTGCCTCTTCTAAGTTTAAGTAGTATTTGCGCGGCATAATCAGCACTGATATGTTCTGCTGCTGCAATTTCGTTTAAAGTAACTAGATTAATTTCTGGCTCAATAGCATCGCACTTGGAAGATTTTTGCTGAATTATTTTATAGAGCTGTAGTATCACTCTTAGTCCATATTCTTCATTGGCTGTTATCTTCATTGTCTCTTTCTGCTATATTTATTTAAGAGCGGTTCCTTTAACATTCTACCTTAATCTTGACAATTCTTTCAAGTTTTAATGATAAATTCAAACTTTGTTGTTCGATGATCAAAATTGAACATACTTTGTTCTCTTTACCCTTCGCTCTTAGCTCTGCGACTCTAGCCTTAGATTACTTAGATAGTCAAGCAAAACATCTTGCTTTTAGTTTGCTTCTATGGCGTTTTTTCTATATTTGCTTAGCGCTTTTGGGCGCGCGTGCTGCTGGCATGGCGCTGAACCGCATTATAGATAAGGATATAGATGCTCTTAATCCTCGAACCGCTGAACGTGAGATACCAGCTGCCAAGCTTAGCCTTTTTAGTGCTTGGCTACTAGTTCTGGTTTCTGTAATTATATATATTTTTGCAGCCACACAATTACCGAGACTATGTTTATTGCTTTCACCAATACCCTTGATTTGGGTCTTAGTTTATCCCTATCTTAAGCGTATTAGTTTTCTTGCTCATTTTTTCTTGGGTACTACTTTGGCAGGAGCCACTCTTGGTGCTTGGATTGCAATTACAGGCACTGTTGATAATGCCGCACCAGTGTACTTGGCTCTCGCCGTTTGTTTTTGGGTTAGTGGTTTTGATATTATCTACGCGACTCAAGATATTGATTTTGATCGCTTACAGGGTTTGCATTCCATACCTCAGCGTTTTGGTCTTGATATGGCGCTAAGAATAGCTAGATTAGCTCATTTCTTATGTCCATTTTTCTTGTATTTAACTGCTGAGGCTCTTGATTTAGGCTTGATTTATAGATTTGGCATATTAGCTGTGATAGCAGCTCTATTCTACGAGCAGAAGCTAGTTAAGGCTGGCAAAATTGAAACAGCATTTTTCACCATTAACAGTTGGATTTCCGTTTTGATATTTTTCTTTGTTTTACTTGAAGTATTGCTATAATCAGCTCAATGAAACGTTTATTGGGGATTTTCTATCTAGTTTTAGGTTTGTCACTTTGTGTTTTTTCTTTTGTTCTTGTCTTGCATGAACCTCAAGATAAACATAGCCCGCTGATTTATAGAAACACCATGAATGCTTTTAGATTTAAAGCAATACTTAATCAAAGATTAGGTGAGCATTCGAATTTAATGTTAAATATCTAGCTGGTCATCATAGTGACGTAAGTCATTATTTTGCTATACGTGACCCAAAATATTTTTTAAGGAAGGTTTCATCTAGGCTTAATCTACCAGCACCTTGAGTTAGTAATACACCTAACATGACGAAATAGTATAGTGCAATTTCAAAGCCACCATCTTTGGCAGCAAATACTTGGGTGCCATGAACTAAGAAAATTGCAACTAGCATAACCACCATCAATGGAAAAGCAATGAACCTAGTACCTAAACCTAGTGTGAGCAAAACCACTCCTAGAGCCTCACTGGTGGTAGCAAGGAAGGCAAGTAGTTCTGGCATTGGCAGATGCAAGCCATCTCTAAACCAGTTGATTATGTTGTCGAAATGATTGATTTTTTTGATTGCTGGTTCAAAAAAACCATAAGCCAAAGTAAGTCGCAGAATCATAAGAAAGAGTTCCTTAAAATTGCTAAAGACTTTAGTAATCCCTTGAATTAATTTTTCCATTAATCTTGATGATAATCTAAACTATAGCTTTTGTAAAAGCCTCATAGACAGCCAAGATTTTATTGTTTATGATGTTTAAGGTCTTGATAGAGACCTCTATTTATAATGGTTCAAAAATTTCTAAGTAATGAAGAAAACAGTTCAGCGAAGTTTTTCCTGTTTTCTGCAATAGTTTGGCTGGTAGTCGGTATGGGGCTCGGGCTTCTTGGAGCCCTAGAGTTCTCGGCCCCAGATTTAACTAAGGGAATCGCTCAGTTGTCTTTCACTCGCGTACGTCCTGCTCACGTTAATATTGTTGCTTTTGGTTGGTTGTCTATGGCCAACATAGGTTCAGCCTTGTATATGATTCCAGCACTCTGTAAAACTAAACTTTACTCAGAGAAGCTTGCTAATTTTGTTTGCTATGTTTGGAACTTTGTTGTTGGTGCTGGTGCGTTAACTCTACTTAATGGTTACACCGAGGGTCGCGAGTATGCTGAGCTTCGTGAGCCTTTCGATATTTTAGTTGTAGTTGGTCTGCTTCTACTTTCATATAATCTTTTTAGAACAGTACTGAACCGTCAAGTCAAGAAACTATATGTTTCTGTTTGGTACATTATGGGTGCATTCTTCTGGATGCCTTTTGTATATATATTAGGTAACCGTACTTTTGTTGCGATGGATGGTCTTAACGATGGCATCATGAACTGGTTTTATGGTCACAACATTCTAGGTATGTGGTTTACAGTGCTAGGCGTGGGTATTGCATACTACATGCTTCCAAAGATGAGTGGTAAGCCAGTTTGGAGTCATTCGCTTTCCATGGTTGGTTTCTGGACTATAGCTTTCTTCTATGCTCCTACCGGAACTCACCACTTATTACAATCCCCAGTTCCAGAATGGCTTAAAGCTCTTGCTGTAATTTTCTCAGCGGCTTTGGTTATTCCAGTAATCTCTGTACTTACCAACTTCTATATGACTATGAAAGGTAGCTGGTGGATGATTACTACTAACATGCCACTCAGGTTTGTTATGACTGGTGGTTTATTCTATTTCTTTACTTGTATTCAAGGACCTTTCCAAGCTACTCGTGGTATCAATTGGTACATTCACTTCACTCAGTGGGTAGTTGGTCACGCACATGCTGCACTCTTGGGTACTTTTACTTTCTTCGTGATCGGTTCAGTTTATTATGCCGTTCAACGTTTTACTGGTAGACGTATATATAGCGTACGCTTGGTTAAATGGCACTATTGGTTGCTGTTTATAGGCTTCTCTATATTCTATCTAGTGCTTACTATTGCTGGACTTCAGCAAAGTGTAGGTTGGGCTTTGGGTTATCCGGTTGCTCAGTGGTCGGTGATACTGCCTCCAATGTGGTTTGCAAGAGCCATTGGTGGAGTGATGATGTTCTTATCAAGCTGCTTGTTTGCCTACAATATTTATATGACAATGCGTAACGCTTCGCTGGCTGATGAAACCGAGCTGCAGATCGCTGTACCAGTGGAGGAGACTAAGTAATGACTGATAATAATAAAATTGGCGCTAAAGGTTACATACTGCCAGCACTTGTAGTTGCGGTGTCTTTCTTCACTATTTATACAGTTACAGTAGTAATCCCTGATATGGCTGTGTTTAAAGCTGAGCCTAGTAATTACGCTACTCAGTACGTACTTACTGATGATAAGGGTGAAATAGTTCTTGATGCTAAAGGTAAACCAGTCAAAAACAAAGCAGGACTTGGTCGTGAGATTTATGTTCGTGAAGGTTGTTTTTATTGCCACTCACAGTTTGTCCGTCCTCAAGATAGAGACTTCGGATCTAAAGTTGCTGCTGGTGACTATGCTAATGAGACTCCTAACGTTTTAGGTACTTCGCGTACTGGTCCGGATTTAAGCAACGAAGGTGGTAAACTGCCTGATGCTTGGCATAAAGGTCACCTCAGATCACCACGCAACTATACTCCAGGTTCTATCATGCCTTCATTTAGTTATCTAAGTGATGAAGATCTAGACTTGCTAGTTGCATACTTGCAAACTCTTGGTATTAAGCGCATGCAAGATCCATCTAATCAACATATCTACGAAGCATATTATCCAGAAGCAGATACGGCGTTCTGGGAAGCTTCTAAGAAGCACAAACCTAACGTAGATAGTGCTGCGGCTGCTAATGCTGGTTCTGGAATTTTTAGACAGAATTGTGCTGTTTGTCATGGTTTGAATGGTTTGGGTAATGGTCCTAACGCTCTTGCGATGAACAAAAAACCAGCAAACTTCTCAAATCCATTCTTCAAGAAATATAGTAATGAGACTTGGTACTACAAAGTAGCAGAAGGTGTTCCTGGTACACGTATGCCGCGCTGGAAGCTTAAACTTGAGCCTCAACAAATGTGGTATCTAGTTGCCTACTTGAAAACTTTGCCTCGTGATAATGGTCCTATTATTGAGCCTTATCAAAGCATTGATCTTGAAGAGTGGAACAAGCAGTCAGAGATTGACCCGCGTATACTTGAGAACTATAAGAAGCTTGCTGAGGCTAAATCTAAGTCACCAGCAGTAGCTCCAGCAGGAGGCGGTCATTAATGATAGATAGAGAGATATTACACAGCTGGATAATGGCTACTTTTAATAAAGAAGCTTTGGCTGCATTCTCTCTTTCTTGTGTATTTTTCTTTGCTATTGCTACTGTTTTTGCTAAATGGGCATTTGACCATGGTCAGCTTAGTAATCTTGAAGAGAGCAAAATGGAGATGTTGGAGTTATAAATATGTCTGATAAAGTAGATGAAATGTCACCAGTAGATTTAGACAAAGGCACGGGAGTTCCGAAGGAGTTCATTCGTGGTGCCTTGCCTACTGATGAATATAAAGTCGGTCATCATAAACCACCTCTTGTTTTGGTTGTTCTTTATATCTTAGTTATTGTTTGGGCGGCAATTAGTTGGATACCTTTTTATGGCTATTAAAATGATTGGTAAATTTAAATATAGTGCGTCGGCTCTGCTTCTTGCGTTGACCTTGTCTGCATGCGGCAATTATGACCCGAATGCTACTGGTCGTACTAAACAGTTGCAGCAAGTGTTATTGGATGAAAAATCCAGTGCTGATGACTTAGAATACCCAGCTTATGACCCTTCTATCATCAAAGGTAAAGAAGTTTATAAGAATAATTGTGCGGGCTGCCACGCCAATGCTGCTGGAAGTCCAGATCGTATTCTTACTAAAGAGTTTCTACGCAGTAAATCTCCGCAAGATCAGTATCTAACTATTGTTAGAGGTAATGATAAAGGTATGCCTAGTTTTAGACATAGTCTTACTAGGGAGCAGCGTTGGGATGCACTGATGTATATTAGAGCTGAAGTTTTAGGATATTTCCCTTTGAACTCTGAAGAGTTGTCTAATATGGATAAAATCTTTGGGGCTAACTGCGCTGTATGCCATGGTACTAGAGGTGATGGCGATGGTCCTTTGCATAAATCAATAGAACCTAAACCTGCTGATTTTAATATGTTCAGTAGATTATATACTCGCTCTGATGAGAAGATTTTCGATGAGATTACTAATGGTATTCCTTGGACAGCAATGCCAGCTTGGAAAGATCGTTATGACTATGACTTGCACTATGCTTTTGATGATGAACTTAGATGGAAACTTGTGAACTACGTTCGCCAGTTTGGTTTTTCACAAGAGATTTTTAGGTTAGACCAAGGTCGTCAGCGTATAGCTGAATACAAAGCTAAAGTGGCGGAGGCAGCAAAGAAATAGAATTATGAAACTAGATAGAAGAGATTTCATTAAAGGTATACTTGCAGTTCCAATCGTTGGTTCTTTTGCTGCGTTTTTGATGTCGCCATTCGTGCGCTACCTTAAACCAACTTCCGGTCCTTTGGCTACTGCCGAGGTTTTTAAGCGTCCTGATAAACCATCTCCAGTACAGATTATTACTTTCCCTCTTAGTGATTTTCCAGAGCCATGGTCATTCAAATATTTTATGTTCGAGGAGACTAACCGCGAGTATACGGCAGTCGGCGAACAAATCAAAGCCATACCTGGAGCAGTGGTTCGCCTGACTTCCAGCACTAATGGTATGCCTGATTTCGTGGTTTTTAGCCGTGTCTGCCCGCACTTGGGATGTGTTTTTAATTTCGTACCCGTGGAGGCTGAAGTTGCAGCTGGTTATAACTACACACCAAATCCAGGTCAAAAAGTTTTTGCTTGCCCTTGTCACTTGTCAGTTTACGATCCAATGCAAGAAGATACTAAGGGTAGAGGTAAGGTAGTTTCTGGACCAGCGCCAAGATCACCATTTAAGTTTAATTTTGAACTTAAAGATGGGGTTGTTTCTATTAGCAGTCTAGAGTCAGGAGGTATATCCTAAGCATGTTAGCCCTAGTTGAAAGTGCAGTTAAATTTTTAGAGTCTAAGGTCAAGAATATTGATTTCTTTGACGAGACTTTTGTTGACAAACAACGTGATAATGTTTGGTATAAATTAGGTCCCTTGCAATGGCTTACTTGGATAGTAACTATTGCATCAGGTCTTATTCTGGTGATGTGGTACATCCCTACTATGGATGAAGCTTATGACAGTATCATTATTATCCAAGAGCATATACCGTTCGGTTGGTTATTTCGTGGCATGCATAAATATGCAGCTGATGCTTTTATTGTAGTTTGTACGCTTAAAATGTACCGTATGTTTATTTGTGCTGACTATAAAGGTAATCGTGAGTTAAATCTTTGGATTTGCTTCTTCTTACTACTGCTTGGTTTTTATTCTGGACTATCTGGTTATTTATTGATCTGGAACCAGCGTGCATTTTGGGCTACTAAAGTATTTGCTACTTTCCCAGGCTACATGGATCAGTTTGGTCTTAATTTAGCTTTTCTGGGAGATACCGTAGTTAAGAAGCTTCTAGAACTTGGGGTACCAACTTCATTGCCTGGAGTTGCGGTGCTTTGGGATATGAAACTGCTTAATCAGTATGTAAATCTTAACTTAGGTATGGTAACCCAGCAGATTTTGCTAGGTGGTAGTGCAATTGGGCAAGCGACTATTACTAGGTTCTATTCAATGCATATGGCACTTTCTACTCTTGGCTTGATTGTTACCGAGTTGTATTTCTATAGCAATAAGAAAAAACGTTTTAATATTCCTTGGTCTGAAGGTTTCTTGGTGATAGCAATGATTGCAGCAGCTGCAACTATATTCCCTGCCGAAATGGGTGCACGCGCGAATCCATCTGTTACTCCACTGCCTATACTTTCAGATTGGTATTTCTTAGCTCTTTATCAGATGTACAAATATATTGAGCCAGTACTAGCAACCTTTATAACAATGCTAATACCTGCTACGGTACTATTTACACCGTTCTTCGATACCAGTAAAGAAACTAAGATCTGGAGACGTCCTGTGATTATGTCCTTGTGTATTATGGGCGCTCTTAATACAATTGCATTTTCAGGACTTATTATTCTGAATATCGCTAATATCAATACCGACCCACCATTCTGGATATTTGGTAGCACTATGATAGTTGCTATTGGTGTGTATTTCTCGGAGCTACAATCAGGTCGTAATCGCTGGAAGCTTTTTGCGCTTTATACTCTATTCCAAATACTCTATTTAAGTCGCGTGCATACGGTTCCTTATTTCGGACTACCACTCGATCTCAAAGGTACTTTCTTCGAGGATGGATCATGGGGGCGTATGTGGATATTTTACGGCGGCTTCTTCGTCCTACTGGTGTTGACTTACTTAACTGAACTTAAGTGCTGCACTGCCAAAAAAGAGGAGGCTAAAGCCTAGTGAAGAAATTCTCAATTAGCTATGCTTTGGTTTTTGTCATTTCGACTTTGGCTTTATCTGGCTTCTTTAATGCTGATAGCTATTTCGAGCAGCATAGAGATATGGAAGGTTATATAGTAGCCCTATCTTCTTTAATTCTCTTTCTTGCGTCTTTAGTTTATATGGCATTTCGCATCTACGCTGATGAGAAAGCTAACTCTAATCTTAAAGTAGAGTTTGCGCCGTTTGAGTGGTTATATGCAAGGTCATCGGCTCGTCATTGCGAGGCGACAAAGTCGCCGAAGCAATCCATAGGTATAGGGAGTTTAGTAGCATGAACAAGAAAAATTGTGATAATAATTTTATTCTAATCGGAACCTTAGTAGCATTAGCTAATTTAGCCCTTTTTGGCTTGATGTTTAAGTTAATGGCTTATTACGAGCTGATGGGCGCCGACAAGTCTTATTTTGATGACGGCAGTATTAATAATATTAAGATAATAAACTCAGTTCTAGCTTTGTTTGGTTTTAGTATAGATCCTATGTCTAATCATAAGATTAGTACTTTAATGTATGCAGTTTGTTTTGGTATCGCTCTAGTTTCGGCTGGGCTAAGTATATTTATTGCGACAAGAAAGCCTAGGACAGAATATGAGGTAAGTGAAGCGGTTTAATGAGGAGAGATAATGTTTAGTGCAGTAGTAAGACAAGGTCAAAAAATATTTCTCAAGATAGAGGATCTCTTCAACAAGGTCTTTGGCTCTGAGCAGAACATTCTTTACTATCACGGTGCTTTGCCAAATTTCTTCCTTTGGGTTTTATTACTCTCGGGTTTATTACTTTTCGTTTACTATATGCCAACTCTTGAAGGTGCTTACCTGTCTGTTGAGTATATTACTGGTAAGGTTGCTTTCGGAGATATGATTCGTGGTATCCACAGATATGCTGCAGATGGCATGTTGATCTCGGTGATTCTGCATGCAATTAGAGTTTATTTTACAGATCGATATCGTCAATATCGTATTATCGCTTGGTATTCTGGTATTGCTTTATTTATAATGATGACCATTATTGGTATATCAGGCTATATCCTAGTCTGGGACGAGCGTTCATACATTATAGTAATGAAGCTTGCGGACTTGCTTAATACAGTTCCTCTAATAGGTCCTGGGATGGCTCATGCTTTTATTAATGATGATGTGATTTCTAATTACACGATGAGCATGGCGTTCTTCTTGCATACAGGAATGTCTTTTGCGCTCTTGGTAGTACTTTGGATACACTATATGCGTATCTCAAGACCAGTGGTCAACGTAACCTGGGGTATTGGTGCTTTATTAATGGGCGTAGTTTTAATTGCTGCTGGTTTATATCCAGCGACTTCAGGTCCTGAAGCTATTACTACTACGGTGCCTCAGTATTTTGCTATGGATTGGTTCTATCTATGGTTATTTCCAGTGATAGACTCTCTTGGCAATGGCTTAACATGGTTAGTACTCTTAGGTTTAACCGCTTTCTTTGTTTTATTGCCTAATTTTGTTGATGGTGGTGATAGAGACCCAGCATATGTAGATGCGGATCATTGCGTAGGTTGCAAACTATGTTCTATAGATTGTCCATATGAAGCTATTTACATGGCTCCGCGCACTGATGGCAGTCGCTATAAAGAAATTGCCGTAGTAATAAGTGATCGTTGTTCAGAGTGCGGACTCTGTGTTGGTGCTTGTAACTTCGACGCTATTGAGATACCAGCTTTAACTTCACCAGTAGTAATGGATGATATAAGGATAGCTTTGCAAAAAGCATAGGAGATTTATGGCAGAGAATGCGACAGCTAAATCAGCAGACCAAGTGCAAATCGTAGTGATAGCCTGCAAGCGCAGTGTTAATCTCGAGAACGAACTTGAGAACAAAACTCATCTGAAGGGCGTGACTAATTGCCAAGTGGTGCAAGTTCCATGCAGTGGTATGATTCAGCCGCGCATGATCGAATCAGCTTTCAAGGCGGGTGCTGACGGTACTATAGTGATGGGTTGTCAGATCGGTGACTGTCATTTCCGTGAAGGTAATAAGTTTTGCCGCGAGCGCCTACTAGGTAAGCGCCCACCAGTAATAAAGAAGTCAGTCCCTAAGAAACGCCTAAGAGGTTTGTGGATGTCTGAAGTTCAAGTTTCTGAGTTTAAGGAACGTATAGAAGAGTTTAAAGTTCATGTAGCTGGTGAGCTGGCTAAGGAGGCTAAATAATGGCTGAAGCTAAAGGTACTAAAAACAATGTAGATGTTTTGTTTGATAATATAGTTTTTTACGTTATATTCTTCGTGTCATTACTGCTAATCGCTTCGTTCGGGATTATTGCAGAGGCTTAATTGCAGCTTTGAATTAATTCTAAGACTTTAGCTTCTATAGCTTCTTTAGTCTCAGCGCCTTGCCTTACAGGAATTCTTGCGTGTATATCTTGGATCCGAGCATGAACAACATCAGTGAACGGTTCTCCTCGCTGGTCACAGGCACATTTAAACACAATATGATTCGGGACTCCAGATTGCAAGGCATAAGAACGTCTAAAGGCTTGTTCAATACGGGGATGCCATCTTAAAAAATTTAATGAGGGTATTGCTTTTAATCTCTCATCGTTGGGTGCAAATATAACAAATGAATGATAAGGGTCGCCTCCCGGTAGGCTAACGAGATCATAAAGAACATCGAAGACATAGCTGGCTGCTAGTCTTTCTGCTTTGCGCAGAGCTTTAGGTTTACGCTTTAGAACATCGGCTTTAATTAAGCTTAATTCTTTATTTAGCTCTTGCATTTTAGGTTCTTCTTGTTTTTTTATAAGATGTTCAATTGCTTCCTCTCTGCTTGGAATGTGAGTAGTACCTTTATTGTGAAATTTATTAGTATAGTATCCCTTATGTATCTGTATCTTACTTAGTAAATCTTCTATTTTAATTCCTCTCTCTTTAACGAAATCACGGCAGGCTTCAAAAAATATAGGTAATATGGTTTCAATCGGATATTTGTTTTGTCCATTTACTCCTAGTAATACTGGAATTAGAGGTTTAGCTTTTTTGGCTCTTTTCGCCTCTTCTGCTTGTAGTTGAATTACTTCATAGAGTGTTGAAATAAATCTTTGAAATTCAAGCTTAGTATTATTGCGGTCATTTAATTTTAAATTCTTCGTTTTAAAACTTTTTGGTTCACCTAAATTTATTGCTGCTTTCCCTTTTTTTGCTTTGATGAAATTGCAATTCAAAGTAGGTGACTCAGGGTCGTCTGTTATTGCCACTGCTGCCCCGTAAACATACACGGGTGTTATCTTATCACGCGAAGTGTGTTATTTAGCTCCGTTTTACTAGAGAAATTTGGCGCATAATTGCTAGAAATCCTTAAACTAGCTTATTTTGCTCTGCTACCATAAGATACGTGCCCCCAACTCTAACTAACGACCTTATTCTTCAAGCTGCAGCTGCTAAACCTGTCTCAAGACCACCAGTATGGATGATGCGTCAGGCTGGGCGTTATTTGCCAGAGTATCAAGCGGTGCGTGCACAAGCGGGGAGCTTCCTCAATCTGTGCAAGAACCCTAAGCTGGCTGCTGAAGTATCGATTCAACCTTATGAGATTTTAGGTGTTGATGCCATCATTATGTTCTCTGATATTTTGGTGATTCCAGAAGCGATGGGTGCTGAATTGACTTTCGATAATGGCGGACCTAAGTTTACTAACCCCATTAGAACTGTAGGTCAAATAAATGAGCTCAAGGATCTAAACAAAACAGAAATTGCAAGTAGCTGTGATTTTGTTTTTGAAACTTTAGATCTAATCCAAAAGCAAGTTGATAATAAGGTTCCAGTCTTGGGCTTCGCTGGCGCGCCTTGGACTCTAGCGAGCTAT
This sequence comes from uncultured Gammaproteobacteria bacterium, assembly GCA_964444015.1. GTDB lineage: Bacteria > Cyanobacteriota > Vampirovibrionia > LMEP-6097 > LMEP-6097 > CAYUFH01. Next base: position 21,757 of record CAYUFH010000014.1, read on the forward strand.
ATGATAGAAGGAGGCGGCTCGAAGAACTTCGAGAATATTAAATCTATGATGTACCAGAATCCAGTTCTGATGCACACTTTACTCTCTAGAATTACTAGTGCGGTTATTGAGTATCTCAGCCTTAAGATAGAACATGGTGCTGCCTTGGTGCAGATCTTCGATACTTGGGCTTCAGCTTTGGATCGTGATGATTATACTAAGTTCGCTCTACCTTACCAACAGCAAATTATCTCAGAGTTGCATAAGCGTCACCCAGAAACTAAAATCACTCTCTATGTTAACGGAGTTAGTAATATATTTGATCTAATGGTGGCTTCTGGCGCTGATCTGCTGAGTATAGATTGGCGTATGGATTTAGCTGAAGCCTTTAGGCAGCTTAAGCAATTAAGTGGCTCAAGAACTATATCTCTGCAAGGTAATCTAGACCCTTGTTTCTTGCTAGGTTCGCCTGAGCTTATAGTCTCCAAGACTACAGCGATGTTGGATGCTGCTAAA
>CAYUFH010000015.1:0-6618 GCA_964444015.1 uncultured Gammaproteobacteria bacterium
GCTCACGTAGTGATTGATTTCGAACCACCTCCATTCGGCAAAGATGAAGAAGGTAACGATCTACCAAGCTTCGAGTTCGTTAATAAGATAGTCGGTGGTGTAATTCCTCGTGAATTTATTCCAGCTGTTGAGAAAGGTCTTAAGCAAGCTATCGGTAGCGGTGTACTTGCTGGCTACGAAGTAATCGGTGTCAATGCTACTCTAGTACACGGTTCTTACCACGACGTCGACTCATCTGAGATGGCGTTCGGTATAGCCGCATCTATGGCATTCAAAGAAGGTATGCATAAAGCATCTCCTTGCCTGCTTGAGCCAGTGATGAAAGTAGATATCGAAGTGCCTGAAGCGTTTATGGGTGATGTTATCGGTGATATCAGCTCACGTCGCGGCCGTGTTGAGAAAATGAGTACCAACAATGGTATTTCATTTGTTAGCACCTACGTACCACTAGCTAATATGTTCGGTTACGCGACTGATATTCGTAACAAAACCAAAGGTCAAGGTACCTTCACTATGGAGTTCGCTGCATACGAAGAAGTGCCACCTAATATAGCTGCTGAAGTTACTAAAGCTAGAGCTAGTGTAGCGGCGCGTTAAGCTGTTGCTAAAGCCTTACGCTCCAAAGGACTTAATAATCCGAATATTCGGTATTGTGGCTGATGATGCCCGCAATCCGGGTATTCTTTCATAGTTAGTACATCAATATTTTGAGCTGCATTCAGTGCCTGAAACCATTTCTCGCCCATACGATAAGGTATTTCTTGATCAAGACGCCCATGATGAACATTGACCTTTCTTGCACGAATTTCCTTCAACCAGCTAAGTGAGTTCTCTAATTTCAAAGCTTTTAAAAAACCACCCTGAAGTCTTTGATTAAGCTCAATCATTGCCTTATCGAAAGTCAGGAAAGTTTGCACCATCTCATCTAAAATTGGTGGTGCAACAAAATTAAGCTCTGCATATTTTCTATTTGGATCTGCCTGACATAGTTTACCAAGGGCAACAGCTGCAGTATCAGCGCCCATAGAAGCAGCTACTATTTTAATTCTCTCAGGACTAAGTCCTATAACTTTCTCAAGATGCAGCAAAGCTGCCTGCATAGAAGCAACTGCCGACTCCTGAGTTAAATACCCAGCATTGGCTTGCTCGCCTACATAGTTGAACAACGCGACGTTAGCACCTAGCTTGTAAACATGATTCGCAAGATCAATTACTGACCCTAAACCACCACCACGCCCATGAACGAAAATATAGGTATCCCTATTTTGAAATTCTCTATCAGAGTGCAAAGCCGTAAGCAATTTCATAGTACCAAGGGTTTTATCTCCAGATTTTACTTTTAGACTTTTGAGGGCTGCCCGCGAAGACCAATTAGCATTCTTCTGAAATGTCTCAACAGCAGTAGCTGGATGCACATCAGCACGGCTAAATGGACAAGGACAATATATCAAGCGGCTGGCTTGAGTATGGACTTGATCTGGGCTTAATTCGGTTAGCATTAAAACAAGGTATTATCTTATCATTGTTGCTTAAAAACTGCTGATGACTTGATACAATCGCAATTGTGCCTAAAGTCCTAGTTATCGATAATTACGATAGTTTCGTTTATAACCTGGTGCAGTATTTATCTGAGCTAGGAGCTGAGACTGTAGTCGTACGCAACGATGAGCCCATAGCTATAGTTGAGTCCACTCAACCAAGTCATATATTACTCTCACCTGGTCCAGGCAAGCCTGCTGACGCTGGTATTTGCATTGAAATTATTAAGCGCTATGCTGGTAAGATTCCGATACTCGGTGTTTGCCTCGGTCACCAAGCAATAGGCGAAGCTTACGGCGCCACAGTAAACAAAGCACCATATTTAATGCATGGCAAAACTAGTCGCATTAAGCATCATGGTGGTGACTTGTTTAAAGATATACCAGAAGAGTTTACTGCTACTCGTTATCATTCGCTAATCATAGATAGATCCAGTATTCCAGCTCAGACCCTAAATATAGATGCTGAGACTGAAGATGGTCTGGTGATGGCAGTTTCACACCAGTCAGTACCAGGACTCTATGGGGTGCAGTATCACCCCGAGTCGATACTCTCTGAGTATGGACATAAAATGCTGGAGAATTTTTTAAAAGCGTGAGAGTACTAGGAGTTAATACTGGAACCTCAGTCGACGGTGTAGACCTATGTCTAGTTGAATGGAACTTAGAAGATCTCAGTAACTATAAAATCATTCGCTCAGCATCTTATCCCTTCGATGAGACCATACAACAAAACATAGAGAAGTTTATAAACCTGCAAGTAGCGACTCTTGAAGAAATATCTAACCTGAACTTCGCTTACAGTAAATGGCTCGCTGGTATTATCAATCAATTCAAGAACACTAAAAGTCCAGCAGTAAAAGCTAGGATTATAGATTATGACGATGATGGCAATCCACGTCCAGAAATAGAACTTATTGGTATGCACGGACAGACTATATATCACGGGCTCAATAGCACCTGGCAACTGGGTTCCGGCAGCATAGTAGCTAAGCTAACAGACATAGATACTTTTTATGACTTTCGTCCAGCTGATATGGCTTTAGGTGGTGGCGGGGCACCATTAACTAGCTATCTCGACGAAAAATTAATTCGCAATAAACACTCCAGTGAATGTATAGCCACTCTCAATATTGGTGGTATCTCTAATATCACTGTCATGCAACCTGGGCGTTTTACCATAGCTTATGATATTGGACCTGGCAACACATTAATAGATACTTTGATGAAAAAACTATTTCATCAAAACTATGATGATGGCGGAGCCGTCGCCTACTCAGCTAAAGTAAACGAAACTTTCGTAGAATCTCTAATATCTCGCACTGAATATTTCGCTAAGCCATTACCTAAAACTACTGGCCGCGAATTATTCAATGAAAAATTTGCAGATAAGTTACTAGATCTGGGCAACAAAGAAATAATCATAAGCTCAGCTAGCTGGCTCACAGTATTAACCATTAGTAGGGAATTATCAAAGTATCCCCTAGCGAAAGTTTATGTCTCGGGCGGTGGACGCAAAAATAAATATATTATGGACAATTTAAAGCACCTTAATCCATCTATACAATTCTTATCTCATGAAGAACTGAATATTGATGATCAATACAAAGAAGCTATGCTCTTCTCATTATTAGCCTTCACTAGTTTCTACCGCATACCTAACAACGTAGCTGGCTCTACTGGTGCTAGCAAGGCTACAATATTAGGTAGTCTCGCTTATGCATGATATTAAATACTCTCTAACCAAAATCGTTGCGACCCTAGGTCCAACCTCAGAAGATGAAGCTACAATACGTGAGCTTATAGAAGCTGGTATTAACGTTGCTCGCATCAACTGCTCTCACGGCAATTGGACTGAGCGCGCCGAGCGCATAGCAACAGTACGCAAGGTCGCTCGCGAATTAGGGCGCCCTGTTGGTATATTAGTAGATCTTCAAGGACCTAAAATCCGCACCGGCACTCTACCGGACGATGGTGTTGAGCTGATCAGTGACCAAAAACTAATACTTACTTCTAATGAAAGTAAAGCAAATTATACAAGCTCACCTATGGTGATTTATATTCGCAACTATCCACAGCTGGCTTCAGATCTTAGCCCTGGGCAGCGCATATTACTGGATGATGGCTTACTAAGACTATCGGTACTTGCAATCAAAGGCGATGAAGTTGAGTGCAAAGTGGTATTTGGTGGCACACTTAAATCCAACAAGGGTGTTAACCTTCCTGAGTCTAAACAACTTTTAGTTGAAGCTATCACCGCTAAAGATCGCGAAGATATAGTTGAAGCAATACGCGTAGAGGCTGATTTTATTGCTTTATCTTTTGTGCGCCGCGCTGAAGATATAGTCACACTTAAAGAACTGATACAAGACGCTAAGACCAAGCTTAATGGCAGATCACCAATTAAAACCATAGCCAAAATAGAGAAGCCCCAGGCATTAAATTGCATAGATGAAATTCTGGATGAAGTGGATGGTGTAATGGTTGCGCGCGGAGATTTAGGCGTAGAGCTAGAGCCAGAGAAAGTGCCACTCGCCCAAAAAGACATTATTCGCAAAGCAAACTACAAGAAGAAATTTGTAATTACCGCTACTCAGATGATGGATTCGATGATTCGCAATCCATTCCCAACTCGCGCAGAAGTATCAGATGTTGCCAATGCTATCCTCGATGGCACTGACGCTATTATGCTTTCTGGTGAAACAGCTTCGGGCAAATATCCTATTCAAGCAGTAGAATATATGCGCAAGATAGCTCTAGAAGTAGAATGCAGCGATACTATTCAAAGCGAAAGATTAGACCTAAAAGATCTCTCCAAACATGGACTTAGCTATCTTGAAACTGATAATTTCGCTATCGCTCAGGCTGTCTATGATTTAGCGCAGCTGCCGCACATACGCACTATAGTTGCTTTCTCTTGTTCAGGTCGCAGTGTACAACTTATGTCCAAGCTTAGACCTAACGCCAGGATTATTGCGGCTACCACCTACAGACATACTTACAATTACCTATCTATGGTTTGGGGTGTAACTCCTGTATTTTTCGATGAAGTCGAACACACCACTAAAACCATAATCAACATGGAAGAATTCCTAATCAAAAATGGTCTAGTACGCGAAGGTGAAACCATCATTATCACCGGTGGTCTACCTATTGCAGCTAGAGCTGCTGCGAATTTCATCAAGTTACATCAGTGCAATGGTTCACTTAAAGACCTAGTCAAAGTAGCCAATGCTTGCCAGGTGACTCACAAGGATCTTGGACCTAGTTTATCAGTGTAAGTTGATGGATGGATTGCCGCGCCCCTACTAGGCTCGCAATGACATGACATGAATAGCAAGCCAACACTAATTTATGACGGCGACTGTGGCTTTTGCATCTACTGGGTAGAACAGCTCAAGAAACTAGTCGCCAGCAAACTAGAATGCAAGCCTTATCAAACAGTCTTAAGTAGTGGTACTTGGAATGGTTTCACGAGAGAGGATTGTAAGCGTTCTATTAAATTATATGAACCAAACAGCGGCAAGGCCTACGAAGCCGCTCACGCTGCATTTCGCGCTTTAAGCTATCACGAAGCTCCTATCGCTAAACTAAGCTTATGGCTCTATGAAAAAATGCCTGGATTTAAATATATATCTGAGTTTATTTACGCTCTAGTAGCTCTAATGCGCCCATTACTTTCCAAGCTCGGTTCACAGATCTGCAATCAAAACAGCATAGATATTTTTATTCGCGGTATAGGGTTTTGCTATTTACTATCTTTCGCTTCATTACTACCGCAGATTGAAGCATTGTTTGGACCTCGCGGTATTATGCCAATAGCTTGGACAGCCATTGGCTACAACTGGATTAGCAGTGACCGTGCCGTTCCAGTCTTGATCAGTATTTGCCTACTAGGGATACTTAGCGGCACTGCAATAATATTCAGGCGCTGGACCAGTCTAAACCTAGTGATAGTTTTTATTCTTTATCACTTCTTAGTTAGTTTTGGAGAACCATTTATGAGCTTTCAGTGGGATGCTCTACTATTAGAAACTGGTTTTCTTACTATGTTACTTAGTTTCTTTCAGAAACAACGATACGATCTAGCCGCTAATATTTGCTACGGCTTACTACTAATAGTCTTGTTCAAACTAATGTTCCTTTCTGGAATAGTTAAACTTGCCAGCAGTGATAGCAGTTGGACCTCACTCACCGCACTGAATTACCATTATCAAACTCAACCTATACCCAATCTTATAAGTTATTTCATGCATCAACTGCCAGCTGCTTTTAATTGGCTCTCTTGTTTAATAATGTTCGGCATAGAATTAATTTTGCCGTTTTTTATTTTCCTAGGTGGAGATTTGCGCAGTGACTCCAAGCTCTCTAGAATACGCGCTTATCTTCGTCATAGTGCAGCTTTAGGCCTTATTATCCTGCAATTTATTATTATTAGCACTGGAAATTATTGCTTTTTCAATATTCTAACAATATTATTATCGACATTGCTAATTGATAGCCCTGCTTGGGAGCGCCTAAGTAAAGTTAATGGATTGCTTCGTCCTGCTAACGCAGTCCTCGCAATAACAAATCGCAGCAAAGCAATCCATCAATCTTGTAATATGAGCAGAGGCAAAAACCTCAAACTCAGCACTCTAATCTTCACTCCAGTCTTAATAGTAATAGCCAGCTTACTACTTTATATCAACCTAATATTTATTAATAGACCAGTCACTAGTCTATTTAAAGTGCCATTAATTTTCGATATCAAAAATAATAGTCCTTTATTAACACCGCTCAATCTTATATTTCGCAATCATCTGGCTAGCCCTTATGGACTTTTCGCTGTTATGACCAAGGAGCGCCGTGAAATAATTATTCAAGGCTCTAATGATGCTCAAAAATGGTTAGATTACGAGTTTCGATATAAGCCTGGTAGCTTATATCGTATGCCACCACAAGTCGCTCCCCACCAACCTCGCCTCGACTGGCAGATGTGGTTCGCCGCGCTTTCACCTTGGCAACAAAATATTTGGTTTGTAAATTTATGTATGCGCTTACTTGAAGGCGAAGCTAGTGTAAGCAGACTATTAGCTTA
>CAYUFH010000015.1:6718-21577 GCA_964444015.1 uncultured Gammaproteobacteria bacterium
TCCTGATTGCTCAAAACCCAATTCCCGACTAAGTTTAATCACTTGCATACCAGCAGCTTTAGCAGCATCCAACTCTCCTTCCATGTCTGAAAGAAAGAGAATCTTACTTGCATCTACAGCTAATTCACGAGCAATACTCTGGTAAGAAGACTTAGAGACCTTGGCTCCGATGCGAGTATCATAATTAGACTTGAATAAATAATTCAAATCACCAAACTGCGTATAGGCAAAAATCAGCTTTTGAGCAGCAACAGAACCAGATGAATAGACCGAAAGATTAAGACCAGATCTATACCACTCTAATAACATCTTATATGCATCTTCGTAGATGTGTCCTTTGTAATCCCCGCATTCATAACCTTGGCGCCAAATCAAACCTTGAAGCTCTTTAAGCGGAGTAAACTTGCGATCTTCATCAATATATTGAATAAGTAATTTGGTTTTCTCAGCCAGGCTAGAACCTGGAACTTCAGCTAGTATATTTTGCACTTCAACGCTAGCTCCTTCAATACCAGAAAGGAACTCAGCTATATGCGTGCGCGCATAAGGAAATAAAGTCTCTTTAACGAAACTAATAGACGAGGTCGTACCTTCTATATCTGTAACTATATGAGTAATACCTTGCATTAAGCTGCTACCGCCACTAAATCATCTAAGAAAGGAAAACTTTCAGCAATATTACTACCAGTGTAGTTAGCTACCCAACCAGCTTCATCAGAGAAGAATCTAATACATTTGAAACCAGGTCTAGAACCCATATCAAACCAGTGCTTAGTATTAGCGGGCACGCTAATAAAATCACCCTGGCAGCATAGTATTTGATAGACCTTAGATTCTACATGCAAGCAGAACAAGCCCTCACCTTCAATAAAAAACCGAACTTCATCATCAGCATGAATATGCTCGGCTAGAAACTTATTACGAGCAGTATTAAATTTCTCTATGCCCATTTGAGCAAGTAATTTAGAGTTCATGGTTACTAGATCTACGCTCTTAAAAGCATATTGATTTTGCACGAATTCAATATCACTAGCATAAGCGCCAAGAACATCTTCTTGAGTAGCATCCTGTCCTAAAGTTACTCCAGTAGCCCAGCGCCTAAAGCCTATACCAATTAGAGCTAATTCGTTACTAATACGCACCGCATCTTCAGTATCAAGAAAAATATCACCATTGTCTCTATATATCAACAATCTCGACATTAGTTCACCCTCCCTAATTTAGCCCACTCAAAATCAAGAATCATATCCAAAGCTTCTAGGTGTCTGCGTAATTCAGGCATGCTACGCCCCCAGGTGTATAAACCGTGTCCGCTAATTAAGTAAGCACGAAGCTCAGGATTTTCTTCGCGCATATAAGATTCTACTTCGCGCGCTAATTCATCAATCTGCTGAGTATTATTAAATATCGGTAAACGTTCTTTAACTGTATGGGTCTTGTTATCAGCAAGAGCCTTAAGTAGTTCATAACCACTAAGTAAAATTTCTTCTCTAGGATAATATAAGGATAATAAAACACTAAACCTAGAATGTACGTGCGCTACTGCTTTAATTTCTGGATTAAATCTATAGAGGTAAGAATGTAATAAAGTTTCGGCTGAGGGCTTGGGGTGAGCTTTGCTCAGATCATCAGCAGCGACATCCAGGATAACAAAGTTATCCTCACTAAGAGATCCTTTATCGCCACCCGAGGCAGTGATTAGAAAATAACTATTATCAATACGCTGCGAAAAATTACCACTAGTAGCGGGTACCCAATTACGTGAGGCGGCATAAGCACCTAGCTCTATTAGCTCTCGCTTAAGCTGCTGCAAATGTAAGCTCCTTTGCTCCTCTAGCACCGGCATCGCCTACGATATTAGCATTTTTACTGCTGTGTCTGGCTTCAATTTCAGCGAGCTGCGAAGCACTTAAGTGTTCATTAGATAGTTCTTTCTTGCGCTCAGAGACAGCTTGATAATAACGCCCTAAACCATCAAATAAGAAACATAAAGGTCTAAAGAATGGTTCAAGTGGCTTAACAAATTTGGAGAGTAAATCAAAGACTGTACCAACAATATAGTAAGCCCCTGACTTAATATAGTTGAAGCGCTTGTATTTCCACTGATGCTTAGATATTTGCTCTAGATCTAGAGTAGCACCACCAGTATCTCTAACTACCGCTGCAGCTTTTTCATCACCAGTCATAGCCCACATAGTTGAACCTATTAAAGCAGCGATACCACCAGCGACACCAAGAACCGGTTTACCATCTTTAAGAGCTTTAATTGGGTTTTTGCATTCCCTAAATAATTTAGCCAAACCCGAAAATAAGTTAGAGAAATGATCCTGTACGTCCTTGAAAGAACTCTTACCATTGATATTATTAACCTGGTTTGCGAGCTGAGTAAGACCCACACCAAAGCCGTTCACCATATAGGCTTTATTCTGTGGAACAAAGAGTCCATTAATTACATAAACTAAATAACCCAAAAACGAAGTGTAATTCCTAAATGCTATTTGCTTTAAAGCATTAGTAGCACCATTAACTAAGAAAAATAATTTACTAGTCCACTGTCCAAGCTTATCTCCTATATCTTTAAATTTAGAGAAGAATGGAAACTTAGTAACAAACGAAGCTATGTTACCAAAAACCTGACCTATATTAGCCCAATAAAAAAGTCCTTTATTGACACTATCTATAGACTCAGCAAAACCCTTCTGCTCAAGTTCGGGATTAACTTGATTTACTTGGGCTAAATTTGCTCCGACTGGAGGAAGATTAGGTTTGAATTCTTGAGTATTAATTGCTGCAGCTTGATTAGAATTAGTTTGGCCTGGCGGCGGGATATGGCCCGCCTTTGGCGGTTTTTCAGCTTGAGTCGAATTAGTCGGTACGGTCGCAGACATCGACTTATGGCTCATGTTATCACAATACGTATTGTGTATTAATGCAATTATCCTGAGCTGGTTCTTGTCGTTTGCTAATATATCCCAGAGAGATATGCCTACCCAAGAAGACCAAGCAATCGCTAAGCCACTGCTTAAACTTATAGAGGAGTATAAAAAAACAATTAAGGCCAAAGGACCAGTTCTAGAATGGCCTGATGCTTTTCTTGAACGAGTAAGGTTGAAGTATCGTGACGCAGCTCGCAGATACAGAGGTAATTGGTCTATAGAGTTCTATGAAACCCTGCAAAGTATCAACAAAGAAAGTATTAAACGCGGACACTGCAACTAAAATCAAAGAATAGTCGGATTAGGTGCATCGCCATAAACATCTTTAGGATCAAAGACTTTATCACTTTCTAGGTACTCAAGTTTGATTTCTGAAAATTTCTTAGTACTTGAAAGACCCAGAGGAACTGCTCTATAAAAACAAGATCTATAACCAACATGACAACTTGCACCAGTTGATTGCACTTCAACTCTAATCCAGACGCAGTCTTGATCATCATCAATACGAAACTCTTTGATTTTTTGCACTAGACCACTAGTGGCGCCTTTATGCCATAGTACTTTGCGGCTACGACTGTAATAATGAGCTTCGCCGGTCTCAATAGACTTGCGGAAAGCCTCTTCGTTCATATAACCATGCATTAAGAGCTCGCCAGATTGGTAATCAGTACAAACCACTGGTATAAGACCAGCAGCATCGAACTTAGGCGCCAGTTCATGACCTTCTTCTACCTGTTCTATGCTTTGTCGCTTTGCAAAACTATTAGGCTCTAATTCGTTCATAACTAGCTATTCTAGCAAGAGTACTATACTAACGCTTGTCTCATCACTAGCATAGCTAAAACTACAATCAAAGCTAGTACTAAAGTCACTTTGAACATTAGTTTAGAACCATCCCGCTGCGCTATCATCGCTGTAACTAGCGAAGCCAATGTAAACAAAAACGAAAGACCAAAGGCAATGGTAGCGGGTAAATAATGCCCCATATACATTAGTATTTTCTCGCGAGGCAGAGAGACTAAATACCAAGAACCCCAGATGAATTGACTAAGGGTGGTAACAGCATAAGTCAGTGAAGCTAATTGCACTGCATATTTGCTAACTAGTTCATCCTTAGAGCGCAGTCCTATATAACCTATATAAAGACCACTAATAGCAAAAGCCGAAACAAAAAAATGTAAGAAACGTGCAAGACCATTACCAATTAGTGCTGATTGGCTAATGGTACGGCTAAAAACATAGCCGAGCACAGTGAAAGTCAAAGCACTAAGTAAAAGCAACCAAGCGGATTTAGATTCGCTGAAACGCTTAGAGCGAGCAAGATACAAAAGACCAGAACCTAAAATCAAAGCAGGAATAATTTTCAACCAATAATTCAAGCCCAGTGGAATATAATCACCAGGTTCGATTTGTTGCTTAATAATAAAAGCTAAGAAACCCAAAAGAATTGCCGATATAGAAATCAGCGGCAATTCTGCCGCTAGTAGTTTGCCTAGCTGATAGCCAGGCTGATCACGCTTGCCCAGGAGCAGGGCTGCTGAGTAAAAACCCCCAGCCAATGCTATGTTCATCGGGATCACATGCAAAAAAAACACTAGAATTAGTAAAGAATCTATCATCTCTTAACTCTAGTTTAACCTACCGAGGGAAAGTAACTAACACAAGGGTCAGTATTATGTTCAAAGCACTACAACTAGCAATAATCCCAGCTCTAGTAGCAGTCATGCAACTACCTGCCACTGCTATGCACCTAAGTGCTTCTACTCAAGTTAACGTTGAGGCTGCGCCAAATCCTGCATTAAGTGCTGCAATAACAGATGCTGTTAACGAGGCATTAAGCTCTAATAGTCAAGAAGATTTCGATGCAATCCTCAACAATATAGTAGAGGAGCTTGCTGGTAATACTGAATTACCTTCAAATATAATCCCTTTAATTAAACAAGAAATCATGAGCACTCAAGGCGAAAGCAGCGTAGCTCAAATAGACTGGGAATAGAACTAGCGCCCAGCGCCATAAGGTTTTATAATTCCTAGTGGTCCATGGTTCTACTAGCTTTTATTTTTGCTTATTTAGTGCTAACAGTAGTCGTTGGCGTTGGTGCCACCAAGTACATCAAAAGCGCTAAAGATTTTGCCACTGCTAATAAAAAAATGCCACTAATGGTTAGTACGGCAGCAATATTTGCTACTTGGTTCGGTGCTGAAACCATGCTGGGAGCTCCAGTAGAGTTTATGCAACACGGACTGCTTGGAGTTATCGAAGATCCCTTCGGTGCTGCTTTATGTTTGTTTCTAGTTGGAGCATTCTTTGCTCGCAAAATGTATCGTCTCGATATGCTCACTATCAATGATCTCTTCGCTCGCAAATTTGGACGCAGAGTAGAAGTAGTCGCCAGTGTTTTTATGGTGCTTTCATATATAGGCTGGGTAGCTGCACAGCTTATAGCGGTAGCAACTGTCTTAGAGACAGTGACTGGACTGCCGCAAAACATCGGCATTTGGGTGGCGACCTTAGTAGTACTTGCTTACACTTATGCTGGTGGCATGTTCGCTATTTCGATTACTGATTTTATTCAAACAGTAGTTATTATCATTGGACTAGTTTTTATTACTAGCAAATTAGTACTCATGACCCCAGATTTAAGCGCTGTCTTTGAGAACTATCCTAATGGCTTCTTTAGGTTCATCCCTCCGCCTAGCGGACAAGCTTGGTTAGATTATATTGCAGCCTGGATGGTAATCGGCTTGGGGTCTATAGCTCAACAAGATGTGTTTCAGAGGGTTATGACTTCAGATTCTGAGGATAACGCACAGCGCTCATCATATATAGCTTGCGCACTTTATATGACAGTTGGAGTATTACCCCTAGTTATAGCAATACTAGCTAAAGCTAATGGACTTATAGATCCAGAACATCTTAATAGACAGACATTGCTACTGACAGTTGTTGGCAAAGATGATATCTGGCTGCAAATTATGTTCTTTGGCGCCTTCCTCTCAGCAGTTATGAGTACCGCTAGCGGCGCAATGCTGGCACCAGCAACTGTACTAGCTGAGAATATTATCAAGCCAGCTCTTAAAGAAAAAATCAATGATAAACAATTATTAGCTATACTTCGCGGATCAGTTATTCTAATTGCCATAGCTGCACTAATCATCTCTCATGGTAATAAAACTATCTATGAATTAGTTGGTGGTGCTTCTATTGTCAGCTTAGTATCTCTTTTTGTACCCCTAGTGATGGCTTTATGGACTGAGACTAAAAGTGAACTGGGTGCCCAGTTTTCAATTTGGTTCGGGATATTGGGCTTAATCTATACAGATAACTATGGAGTGGTGTTAGCTGGAATTAGGTTTCCAGGACTTATAGTTGGACTTATAGCTAGTATTTTAGGGTTTGTCCTCGCTGAATTTATCGAAAGACGTATTAGCAAGCGCTGAGATTTTGCACTCGAAGTTGAAAGCGCGAAATGACCCGTCAGGGTTGTTTTCGCTGTGCTAGAATCCCACTCTGAGCATGTCTCAAGAAAGCTTTAGTCTCCTTTCGGTTGTAACTTTACTGGGAGGGACTGCACTACTACTCTACGGACTCGATGTTATGGATCTTAATCTGCGTAATGCAGCCGGTCCTGCGTTTAAACGCGCCATCGAAAAAGCCACCGAAAATACTTGGATGGGGATTATACTTGGCACCATCATTACTGGTGTAGTTCAAAGTAGCACTGCTGTAACTTCCATACTAGTCTCCTTTGTTCAATCTGGATTAATCAACTTCGAGCGCACCGTAGCAGTAATGCTCGGAGCTAATATCGGAACCACAGTTACGGCTCATATCATGGCAGTCAACATTGTGAAATGGTCACTAGCCGTAGTCTTTATTGGCTTTATGGTTCAAACCTTAGCCAAGCGTAATCGCACTATCTATATAGGTAATGCCGTTATGGCTAGTGGCATCATGCTCTTCGGCTTACAACTAATGTCTGAAGCGATGAAACCTCTTAGACATTCTCAGATCTTTCTAGATATGATGCAAAACTTCGAGAGTCCCTTAGTGGGGATACTCGTTGGCGCGGCCTTCACTGCACTTATACATTCCAGTGCTGGGGCTTTGGGTGTGATGATAGGACTAGGCATGCAGGGCTTGCTGACAGTAGAAGCGGCGGTACCATTGATGCTGGGGGCTAATATCGGTACTTGTGTAACTGCTGTTATCGTTTCACTTAAAACCTCGTACCAGGCAAAACGCGTCGCAGCAGCACATATTATTTTCAATATACTTGGGGTATTACCCTTTGCCTTCTTTATACCTCAATTTACTAGTCTCGTTAATAGTTTTACGCCAGCGGGCAATGTAGCCCAGTTTATTGCCAATTCACAAACTGTATTTAACGTACTAACTGTAGCGATAGCCATTCCTTTTATTAAACAGTTGGTGTGGTTAAGTGCTATTTGCGTGCCAGCCGATGATATTTCTAGCCATAAGAAATATACAATACCTAGTGTTGGTAATTTTTCACAAAACCCAGATATAGCTTTAGCTCAGTCACGTGAAGCGATACGCTGCATGCGCAGCATAGTTCGCGAGATGCTCTGTGTTGCCGGTAAATACTTCCTCAATCAACGCAATTTAGAATTTTCACGCATCGAGGATCTTAAGCGAGATCATTTTGATTTAAGAAGAGATTTACTTAGATTCCTAAGTAAACTCAACGCTAGAGGCAATTTTAAACTTGGTATCGCCGAGACCTCAGACATACTTAACCAATCAGCGGTAATTAATGAGATGGAACATATAGTCCATAGGCTAGGTTACACACTTGAAGAGATGGATCGGCAGATACCTCATTTCGACAAGCGCTTCGCCGGCTTAGATCAATATTTTTTTCGCAGTGTCAGATGCTTCAATTATTCTATTGAAGCCTTCCTGCGCAATTCTCGCGAGTCCGCAATTAAAGTTTCACGCGAGATAGAATCTATGGCTAAATTCGCGGAACAGTTTAGAGCGACAGCCATAGAACAAATACATAGCGACAATAATCTTGAACATGATCGTATTAACCTTGAAGTTTTAGATATATTACGTAGCATTAATGGTAGTAGCCAACGTATTTGCAATATAGTGCTTACTGAAAGTTCTAGAGCTTTAGTCCGCTAATTATGAGTTACCTAAATCGCAGTAAATTTTTCTCCAAACGCGTACTATTTGCCTCGATTGCAGCAAGCTGCTTAATTGGTTTTATAGCACTAGGGCGTCACGAGACCATCAATGCTATTTGGTTTATTTTCGCAGCACTCTGCTGCTACGTTATAGGCTATAGGTTCTATGCCGCCTGGATCTGCGCCAAAGTATTAATCTTAGATCCAAGCCGCGCTTGTCCTAGCGAAAGACTTAATGATGCTAAAGATTATTTACCCACCAATAAATGGGTGGTATTCGGACATCATTTCGCTGCGATAGCTGGACCCGGTCCATTAATAGGGCCTACACTAGCGGCTCAGTTCGGCTATCTACCTGGAACGCTGTGGATACTAGCAGGTTCAGTTATAGGTGGCGCCGTGCAAGACATGCTGGTGCTTTTTTTCTCTACTAGGCGCAATGGTCGCAGCCTAGGACAAATCGCCAAAGAAGAATTAGGACCAATAGTAGGCTTCACCGCTCTAATTGGCACTTTGATGATAGTAATAATATTAATATCAGTACTTGGACTAGTAGTAGTCAAGGCTATGAAAAACAGTCCCTGGGCAACTTTCACGGTAGCATCTACTATCCCTACAGCTCTAATAGTCGGACTATATATGCAATATATACGCCCAGGGCGCGTCGTAGAAGCTTCATTACTAGGTCTAGGTCTAATACTTGCTGGCGTAGTTGGCGGTGACTATATTGCGCATAGCAATTTCGCTCAATATTTCGATTTAAGCGCTGAAACCTTGGCTCTTGCAGTAATAGTCTATGGCTTCCTAGCTGCGACACTACCGGTATGGCTATTACTAGCTCCGCGCGACTATCTTTCTACTTACCTGAAGCTAGGAACTATATTTCTATTATTAATTGCAATTTTAATTCTTGGACCAGAAATTAAAATGCCAGCTCTTACTAAATTTATAGATGGAACAGGACCTATATTTGGTGGTAAGGTTTTCCCTTTTATGTTTATCACTATTGCTTGCGGTGCCATATCAGGCTTTCATTCATTAGTATCATCTGGCACAACACCTAAAATACTAGCTAGTGAACGCGACATTAGGTTAATCGGCTATGGCAGCATGTTACTAGAATCATTAGTCGCACTAATGGCAATGCTAGCTGCTTGTGTCTTAGATCCCGGGGTTTATTTCGCTATCAATAGTCCAGCAGCCTTAGTAGGCAGTGACATCAGTCAAGCTTGCGCCACTATTAGCTCTTGGGGCTTTATCGTGACGCCAGAGACCATGAACAATCTAGCTGCTGCTGTTGGCGAGAATAGTCTATTAGCTCGCACCGGAGGCGCTCCATCACTAGCTATAGGCATGGCACAAATCTTCAGTAAAGTATTCGGCAGCTCTATGCTCGGGCTTTGGTACCATTTCGCCATTATGTTTGAAGCTGTGTTCATACTAACAACACTAGATGCAGGAACCAGGGTTGCAAGATTTATGTTGCAGGATTTACTCGGCAATATTTGGCAAGCTCTTGGACGTACATCATCATACTCAGCTAATATTTTTGCTAGCGCCCTAGTTGTTAGTGCTTGGGGATATTTCCTATATGCTGGCGTGATGGATCCTAATGGTGGTGTAAACATGCTCTGGCCATTATTCGGCATAGCTAATCAAATGCTAGCTTCAATAGCACTCTGTGTCTGCACAGCAGTTCTGATCAAATCTGGTCGCCAAGCCTATCTATGGATCACAGCCCTGCCTCTTAGCTGGCTAGTGATAGTAACTAGCTACGCCGCTTTAGAAAAATTTACTAGCACTGACCCTAGAGTTGGCTATCTATCAGCTCTTAAAGGCTTAATGAGCTCAGAAAGTCCCATGAAAGAACAATTGCTGATGAACCAGTACACCATCATGGCTCTTACTATAATTTTCTTGCTTTGTCTCTGGATTGTAGTTATAGGTACTATCTCTCTTTACTTGCGCGCGCATCGAGGTGAGAAATTCACATCACTAGAAGCAGAATACCAGCTAAGCACTATTAATCCTGATCGTCCAATTAAAAGTCAAGATATATTTAAAACAAAATCTGCTAAGGATTACGATAAAGTACAGCGTTGCTGTTAATCACAGCAAACCCCTTACTAGAGAAACTCTTAGGTAGGCTCTCTAGTAAAGCATTATGAGTTTTATTACGATCAATAACAATATAATCAATACCATATTCCTCAATTAAGCTACGCAATTCGAAAGGACAACTAGAAGCATAGATATCTTTTTGTAATTCAAGTCGCTTCTTCACTTCCTTGTAATAAAGTTTATGGTAAAACAAATCTGTTTCAGAACTAATCAAAACTGACCTATAGCTAAAAGCAGGGATATGACTAGCAAGCTCCATAGGAGCCACTATCAAAGAGTCGCTTGGAGTGGTAGCTAGATATTTGAGTAATTTACGTTCCTGAGGATAGACACGAACAAGATCATCATTAAAACGAGGAAACATAAGGACTAAGGCTAAAAGCGCCAGCAAATAGACTTTCTTAGAATAGAGCTGCTCAAACTGATAAAACCAAGTTGCTATAAAGAACACAGGAATTAGCGGCAAAACATAAGCAATAAATCTATGCGGCAAATACAAATAAAATAAAGCAATATGCGCAATGATAAAAAGTAATAGTGCGGCAATAACACTAGACCACAACAGCCTAGGCGGCTTTACTTCAGTAGCTCTAACAAGTATTAGCCTTGTTAGCACCCAGTATCCAAATAGGATTGCTATGACAACTAGTAATAGAGAAGGCAATATGGCGACAGACCATTCCAAAAGTAGGCTTGGCTTAGACCCTAGCTCCATAACGCTAGAAGGCAGAGCAAAAACCGCATGCCTGTGATCATAATAAAACTCAGGCATCGTGATAGCTTCTTGAATATTATAAAGCGAGCCAAAACTATGATTAGAATTATAAAGATACCTGAAATAAAGAATAAACAAACTAATCGTTAGAGTAGTAAGTGCTGCCTGGTATTTATCACGCTCCAGTTTAGCTCTATCCCAAAAAAGTTCAAGCACTAAAGTTAGCCAGGAAAGAAAAAATGCCGTCGGATATATTAGCGCACTCAAAGCCGCACAAATATTGAGTCCTAGCCAGCGACGTTTAGCCAGTAAATAAAGGAAACTGAAAAATAACAAATAGAAACATGATCTTGGCAGTCCACCAACTATAAATTTCATTGCCCAAATATATAAATTAAAAACAAAGCAAAGCCAGAATGCGAAACGAGATCCAGCATGAAGTTCAGCGAATTTATAAAGATAAAAAATCGTCATTATTAGAATTGGGAAAGGTAAAAATTGTGATATTAATTTCGGATCTACAATCTGAACCCCTATTTCATAAATCAAGTTGAAAATTGGGGATATCATACTTGGCTGTGAAAAATAATCTGCTAAATAATCATTAGCGAAATAATTTGGATTTATCAACTTGGCTATCCAATAAAGTTGATTGCGCAGGTCGTCATTGATCGCCATTGGATCAGTGAAGATACGATGTTCAACCAATAAAGCTAGAAGTAAGGTTATTACTAAAGTGCTTATTAAGGATTTTTTACTCTCTAACACTATATATTAAGCATACTAGGCTTTCTTACGCAGCACCACTATGTCTTGGCTATTATGCTTGATCAAGTCTAGCTCTAGGGTTTGAGCGATCACACTAAAAGTTTTAGGACTATAAAAAGAAATATGCGTGATATCGTCTTTATAACGCCAGCTTGGAAATTCATCAAGCAGGCAGATAAATTTGGTCATTATCGCAAGGTAAGCATTGGGCTTTAGTAGTTCTCGTATATGCCTTAAAGTCTCCAGCGGCTCTCTTAAATGCTCGAATACTTCTGTAGATGTTACAAGATCATAGGACTTTGGTGCTAGTTCTTGCGGGGCATAGTAAGGATCATAGATATCGGTGATGAATCCAAGTTCTTGGAGCATAGTTGCAAGTACAGGATTAGGTCCGCAGCCATAGTCTAGAACCTCTATAGTCATTGCGAGCCCCATAGGAGCGAAGCAATCCATTACAGTTGTGTCAATAAAGCGTTTGAAAATTTCCGTGTATTGTCTGTTCTCACTAGTATTCTGGTGCTGGTCATATCTGAGTTTTTCTTCCTCTAAACTGAGATGAAATTGCGGATCTAAGTGTGTAAAATCACAATAATCACAATGATGATATACCTTGCCGCTCCTAAGCAGCGTTCGCTGGGCTATGGGGCGATTACAGATCTTACAGAACACCCTGCCTATATTAGCCCAAGCTTGCTCAGCCTTATCATCAAGCAAGATTATGATAAGCTATTATCTTGCCTTACTTATGAATGCTGCTAAAGCCACAGCCTTAGAAATATTCGCCAAGCACCCCATGCTGTTCAGAAGGGCCATTAATACGGCATTTGAGATTGAAACAGTTAAGTTAAGACCGGGGGGGGTACCACATGACGTGCGGATGGTTAAATACAAGCTTTTTATAGATAGCTTGCAAGCTGCTATAGATAAGGGCTTATTTAGTTTTGTGCAATACAACCAGGGAGGGAATTTATCCCTCAAGCCAAGTCAAGCTACTGAGCTAAGTAATAAAATACCAAAATCAAATATTCAAGACTCAGTCCAACTAGTAACTAACAGTCTACATCAATTACTACAACGGTATATGCAACCAATCATGACCACAGTACAAATGGCTGTAGCAGAGCAGTTCGCGCAAGCTGCATACAGAGTAGATCTAACAACATTATTTAATGATCCAACTAAAGTAGCAGAGCAAGGGAAAATACAAAAACTTATAGAGGACATAGCTGAAAGATTTAGCGATGGCTTCCAAAATCTTATTGATAAATTAAACCTCATTACCACTATTGCTCTGCGCAAAGCAAAAGATCTGGGCATACGGTCTCCAGAGAAAATCAGAGAGCTTTGCCAGCGCAACTTCCAGCTTATACACGAGTTTTCATTAATGAGATTTGACCTTTTCAACGTAGTTGCTTCTCTATTACTTGAAGCTAATAAAGAGCCGAGCGAGAAAGCCCTAAATCAATATGTTGGCGTAAAAGAAATTGATAAAAAACTAGCACTAGTCCCCACCGCACAGCTACTAAGCGAAACTATTGATCTATATCAAGCACTACCTGCTGAAGTTAAAACACAAGGACCAGCTATTGGCTGCCCAGCTTCGTCTGTGACTTTCTCAGATGATAGAACAATGATGAAAGTATTTTTCGACTGGTGGATGGCTGTGATGGATAAGTTTTTGTTTCCACATTTAGATAAGGTTATGGTGAATTGAAACTGGGATAAATCCCAATATCAAATTCTCAAAAATTTTCAAAAGCCCTGATTATATAATAGGTATAAAGTGATAATAAAATCATCAATAAGAAGCAAGCTATGATTGCGATTCGCATTGATACGGGTACTCTTTCAGATTGTATAGATTCGGGTACTTCTTTCTGAAAAGCCGCTCTAACAATTGGCACTATATAACAAAAATTAAGAATACTGCCCAGCAAAAGAAATATTACGGCAGCATAATTACCAGAATGCAATTCTTCTAATAACATTAGATCCTTGCTTAAGTATCCAGCCAAGAAGGGGAATCCTGCTATCGACAAGCCACATAGAGCAACACTAATAACTAGTAGCTTTGTTCTAGGTGCAATTCTTGAGATTTCTTTTACATCAACAGTGTGATAAAGGCAGTTATAGACTCCTGCAATAAAAAATAAGCAGATTTTTGCAATTGAATGAGTAATCACATGAAGCATAGCTGCAAGAATGGCTGTTTTGGTTGCAACTAAAATAGCAGTGATTATATATGAGAGCTGACTAACAGTAGAATATGAAAACCTCTGCTTGAGGTTCTGCACCCTATAAGCCTTATAAGCCGCATAAAGAGCTGTAAAGCCACAAAGATAGGTAAGCCAGCCCACGTAATAGAACTTAGACGATAATTGTTGTAAAAAATCCAAACCATAGACATAAACAGCTATTTTCATCAAAGCAATTGGTCCAGATTTAACTGCAGCCACTGAATGTATCAAAGCACTAACAGGAGCGGGTGCAAGCATTGTTCTGGGCAGCCAAGTGTTAAACGGGACAACACAGTTCTTTGACATGCCAATAACAAACATTGCTAATACAACTGACGCTAAGATTGGCTTTGACGATAATAAACCTGGCTCTGCCTTTATAAAATTAAAATTACCTTCCAAGCTGTAGACAATAATTATTGCCGGTAAAAAGATCAATAAAGCTGGTGCCAATGTCTGCCACAAATAGAACTTACCTGCTTCTATCGCCTCCTCTGAGCTACGCAAAGTAATTAAAGGATATATAAAAGGTATACTCAATAAGTAAAAAATAAACAGCGTAAATAAATTACCCGCAAAACCAGTCGCTAAAGCCGTACTAATAACCAAAGCAATATAAAAATTAAATTTGCCTGCTTTTTGCTGAAAATCATAACTTACAAATGAAAAACTATAAATAGTTGTTATCAACCACGCTAGGTTAATTAGGAAAGCAAAAAACCAAGAATATTTATCTACTAGAAAAACTATATTAAAACCCAGATCTATTTGGCTTAAATGAGTTTGCATAAAGCTTAGAATGATAATGTTGACTAAGCCTAAAGCACAAATTATTGAGTAATAAAGCAGTCTACTACTTTTCTTTAATGGCAAAAATACAATAGCCATTAAAGGGAGCAGTATCACAGCAAGGACGGACATCTTA
>CAYUFH010000016.1:0-5224 GCA_964444015.1 uncultured Gammaproteobacteria bacterium
AGGGGTGTGCCATGCTTGACCAACCGCAAAAAATAACCGAGGCTTTTGGCCTTGAGGCGAATAAATCGCGCTATCCGCTTGGAGCGGAGTTTGCCGCTTGGGCTACGCAGAATTATAAATTCGAGCAATTATTTAATGATTTCTGGGGTTTAAGTACACGTGCGCGCCTAGTAGCGATTAGCCAGGATGTAGATGATAATGCTTGGCGCGGACTAGTATCTGAGTGGGATAGTTTTGGGCAAGCACCTGGACAGTTTCGTCTCAATAAATCTTTAGTAGAAAACTTGCTCCAGAATGCCCTTGGTGAGACGGCTGCAGCATTACGTGCTCCGCAGTTTCGTTTGCAGACACTTAGTGAGCTTGAACTTGCTGTATTTGAAAATTTCTTTATTGAACTAGAGAATCATTGGCGTGATTACTGGCGCGTGCATGAAGCTAATGCTAGTGGTAATTATACTTATTTGATTTGGGCTTTTGATTTCGCTGATGAACTAGTTAGCTATATGGCAGTTGCTGTGCCGCCAGGTATAGGTCCTAGTACTAAAGTTGAGCATAAACAAAGTTTAGATGTCTATGAGCTCGCTCACCAGTTCGCTGTGCGGGTTCCAGTCGATCTTAGTGTCGGGCGCACTAAGCTGAGTGTGGCTGATCTTAAGCACCTTGAGAATGGTGATTTATTGGTTTTTGAAATGAGTAGTGTTGATCGCCTCACCTGGACCAAAGATAGTTTATTTTCGCTGGATATTGCGGTGCAGTTACCAGGTGAGAATGAAAGACCTCAGTTTTATTATGATGATGTGGAGATAATGGATATGGTAGAAGAAAGTAAACGTAGTAATGATCTGCTAACAGATTTGCCGGTAGAATTGGTCGCACAATTCAAATCGGTGAACATGCCTTTGCAGAAACTTATGGAGCTAGAAGCAGGCGGTGTATTACCGCTGGGTTTACTACTCGATAGTAAGTTAGTGCTGATGGCGCCAGGTGATAAACCTATCGCTCAAGGTGAGCTAGTAGTAGTTGGTAATCAATTCGGCATGAAAGTGGAGAAAGTAAATTTCAAAGCTAGTCATGGTGATTATCCGCGCTCTAGGCTCAGCTCAGAGCCAGCAGTGGATATGGGCAGATTCAGTTCAGCTAAAGCCGCTGATGCTCGTATTAATCAAGCTCGCGCAGCTGCTCCGCAGAATACTTACGCTGATGATCTAGATCAAGATTTAGAAGACGTAGGTATTGATCCTAAGGAATTGGATGAGCTTGAGGATCTGTACTAGATACTTTGGCTGCTAGCTGAAAAACCTTGTTTAGAAGTTTGAGTAATACTTCTGAATGGCCACCAGGATCATCGACAGGATATAAGCCTTCAAGATTCCCTACATATTGACTAGCACCCAAGGGCATGGAATTTCCCTTTTGTACTCCCTCTGTCTCATATTGATTAAGTTCCGCATGATCTACAGCATTAAGAGGTTTTGCTAATTGATCTACAAATGTTTCTCCATGTGGAGGTAAGAATGTTTCATTACGCGGAGTATCGTATTGTGCCATGAAAATTTGTGGAGCTTCAGGTCTGCGAGCTAAATTTACTAAGGTTGGCATAATGCAGCTTAAAGTTGGTGGTCTCATACCCTCGCCAACTTTTGGAGATATCACTAGAACAGTATCACTTGCTTGTTTTTTGCTAACCGTAGCAGCTAGGGCTTCAGCGCAAGCGCGAGGGTTATCATGCCGGTGTGGAAGATAGTTAAGAGTAAGTTCTTTAGGTTGGTGTTTACCTGTTCCACTAACATTAGTCCAAGTACTATCATCCGGTTTATGTTCGTACCCTAATTTTCTCAAGGTCTAGCCCAAACAATAGGCAAAAAAGCCTTGATGTTGCACATCGCCGCCACTTCTTACTATTATGTTTATCAATCCAGCACCTCTATTTAAAATAATAACACGGAGCTGATTCACCGCTACAATATTCACGTGATCAAAAAAGCCGTCTACCTAGAAACTGCCCCTGCCAAGATTAATCTTTATCTAGAAGTTCTCGCCAAAGACCCTGAAGCTAAGTTTCATAATATAACTACAGTATTTCAAGCTATTGATTTAAGAGATTTTCTTACCTTCGAGATTCTGATGGAATCTAGTGAGGGGAATGATTCTGAGGAAGTGGATTTCTCTATTACTCTAGATTCTAATAATGATGCTGTGCGCGATCTTGCTGTGAACAATTCTTGCGTAAAAGCAGTTGAAAGTTTTTTTATGAGATTGCCTGAGCCGGTGGTGGAGCAGGTTTCTAGAGTAGAGATTAGTATCTATATCGATAAGCAGATCCCACTAGATGCTGGGCTAGCTGGTGGTAGTGCTAACGCAGCAGCCACGCTTAGAGCACTTAATAAATTTATCGCTGAGAATTTTAACTGTGAAGTTTCTAGCGAGCAGCTAGCTGAAGTTGCTCTGGAACTGGGCTCCGATGTGCCTTTCTGTCTTAGTTCATTAGAGCAGCCTAGAGTTTATGCTGAAGGACGCGGTGAGATTTTTAAGCAAGATGCTCTTCTTGATTTTAATTACGATACACAATTGATTTTGGTTAAACCTAGTTTTGGTGTTAATACTGCTGAGGCTTATGCAGCTTTATCACCGACATTAAAGCCAGGCGCAACCATGAAGCAAGCATATTTTAATCGTTTTGAAGAAGTGGTTTTTGGTAAATACCCTGAACTTAAGAAGATTCAGGAGACATTGTTGCAGCTTGGTTGCTCTCAGGCTATGCTCAGCGGTTCAGGTTCGACTATCATTGGTTTCCTTGATTCGACTACTGATCCAGCACCGATCTATCAAGACGTACTAAATCATTTGCCTAATACTAAGGTTTTTAGCGCCAAAATGCTGACTTAAGCTTATCCATATATAATAGTCCTTGGTAATTAAATATGAACTTCATTAAAGAGAATAGTAGGATACTGATACTTATAGGCATGGTGCTTATTGCTTTTTTCAACTTGTTTGAATTTAAGCCAAAGCTGCCAGATATAGTCCAAAAAGCTCAGCTTAGTGATGAAATTGTCACAGTGGATGAGAACGCCAGCCTTGAAGAGGTAGAAAAAGTTCTTAAGGGTTTAGAGGATAGACGCGGCAAACAATTGGTAGCGTCTTTGAGTAGTTTTGATATCTATTCTCACTTGAAGCTAGGTTTAGATTTGATTGGTGGAGCACAGTTTGAGTTTCAAGCGCAACCAACTAAACAAGTACAAGAGATGAGTCCAGATGTAATGCGCGGACTAGTTAAAGTTTTCGAGAATCGTGTTAATGCTTCTGGTACTACTGAAGCGATAGTACAGCAAGTTGGCAAAGATCGTATTTTAGTTGAAGTGCCAGGTGCTAATCCTGAAGTGGTTAAGCGTAGGCTACTTGCAACTGCAAACTTAGAGTTTAAAGAATTGACTGATGTGGAGAATGATACTTGGGTGGAGACAGGTATCACTGGTGCTAACTTGAAGCGCGCTAACGTAGCGGCTGGAACTACTCCTGGCAACTGGTCTATAGCTTTTGAATTGCA
This sequence comes from uncultured Gammaproteobacteria bacterium, assembly GCA_964444015.1. Taxonomy (GTDB): domain Bacteria; phylum Cyanobacteriota; class Vampirovibrionia; order LMEP-6097; family LMEP-6097; genus CAYUFH01. Next base: position 3,548 of record CAYUFH010000016.1, read on the forward strand.
GCCTGATGCGGCACGTGCTTTTGGCGAGCTTACTTCTAGACTGATCGGTAAACCACTTGGTATTTTCTTGGATGGTAATAAGATCTCAGCACCTATAGTTAGATCAGCTATTACTGGTGGGACTGGTGAGATTAGTGGTAATTTTGGAGCAGAAGAAGCACAAGATCTTGCGGTGCAGCTTAATGCTGGTGCCTTGCCGGTTCCAGTTAGCATATTGCAAGAACGTTCTATTGGTGCAACTCTTGGTCAAGAATCTATTAACAAGAGTCTTAAAGCTGGGGCTTGGGGTTTTGTTAGCATAGTAATATTTATGCTCTTGCTTTATAGATTGCCTGGAGTTATTGCTTCTATAGCACTTGCTATCTATGTTTTGTTTTCACTAGCATTATTCCAGAGTACGGTTACTTTGACTCTTGCTGGTATAGCTGGTTTTATTCTTAGCATTGGTATGGCGGTTGACGCTAATATACTTATTTTTGAGCGTGCCAAAGAAGAAATGCGTCAAGGTAAATCTGTTTATGTATCTATTAAAGATGGTTTTGATAGAGCTTATTCTAGTATTTTTGATAGCAATATGAACACGGCTATTGTTTGTTTGGTTCTTATAATCTTCGGAACAGGCGTGGTGAAGGGCTTCGCTATCACTCTATTAATTGGTGTGGCGATGAGTTTAGTTAGTTCGCTTTATGTAACTAAGACTTTGCTCTTTGCTGTAGTTAAGGCTTTTGATATTAAAGAGACGAAATTATTTGGCTGATATTAATTGCCTAATAATCCCTACCGGCATTGGCGCTAGTATCGGCGGCTACGCTGGTGACGCTAATCCCGTGTTAAAACGCCTTGCAGCAGTCTCGGATATATTAATTACTCATCCTAATGTCGTGAATGGTGCGATGTTTACGGATATTCCGAATAATGTTTTTGTGCTTGAAGGTGCGCTGCTTGATATGTTTTTCTTGGGGCAATTAAGCTTCAATCCGGTGAGAGTGAATCACAAAATCGCGGTCATTGTAGATAAAGCTGCGCCGCTTGTTCAAAGAGAAATCACTACTAATGCAATTAACGCAGCTAAATATTTTTATGACCTAGATATCATCACTAAACCTTTTTATACTGAAGAAGCTGTTGGAGCTTCACTAAGTGAAATTGCTAATCCTGACACTCTTTTAGCTGCTGCTCGCAGAGCAATTGACTCTGGTGCTACTGCTCTAGCGCTTGTATGTTTATTGCCGGAAGCTAAGATGCAGGCAGAATCTGATTACAAGGCTGGTCAGGGAGCGGATCCTATAGGTCTTGTAGAAGCTAAAATTTCGCATTTGGTCTCTGGTACTCTAATGATCCCATCAGCGCACGCGCCTGTATTTAAAAAGGTCTTTCAGCATCAAGGTGTTGTGCACCCGCGAGTTGCAGCTGAGCATTTAGGGTTAAGCTATTTGCCATCGGTGTTTAAGTGTTTAGCTGCTATGCCGAGTATAGCGCTGTCATTGCGAGGAGTGCATGAGCACGACGAAGCAATCCATATTCATGTTCGTGATTTAAAGCATCTAATAGTTCCTTATGATGCTTGCGATGGAGTACCAATGCGTAATGCGGAGCGCTTCGGTGTTGAGCTAATCACTATTTATGAGAATACTACAGTGCTTGATGAGACTGCTATTAAACTAGGGCTTAAGCATC
>CAYUFH010000016.1:5324-17501 GCA_964444015.1 uncultured Gammaproteobacteria bacterium
CGCGTCGGAACTGATCTTTGTAACCCTAAGCGCATCGCCAAAGTCTATAAAGAGTTTGGCGAGAAGTTTCTTAATCGTATCCTTACCCCTCGCGAAAAAGAATACGTCACTAGCTCCAAAAAATTATTTCTCTATAGACTTACTGGTCGCTATGCTGCTAAAGAAGCTGTTTCTAAATTACTAGGTACTGGTATCGGCAAACATGTCAGCTTCCAAGATATAGAAATATTGCGTGATGCTAATGATGCTCCTAGTATTCAGCTCACTGGCACAGCTCTTAAGCGTGCAGAAGAATTAAGCCTCAAGCATTGGGCTATATCTGTTAGTCATGAAGAGACTATGGTTATTGCGATGGTTATTGCTAGTTAAGCGAACTTGATTTGTAATTTATCTTTGAGGAAGCCGACAATCTCTTCTAATCGAGGATTGTTGGTGCTGCCTGTAGAAATTTGTTTTAATTTCTCATATGCTGGCGCTAGGATTTTTCTTACTTGTTCTGTTAGTAAAGTAAGGTCACTAAAGTAATGAGCTAGGGCGTTGCCTGTTTGTCCAAGAAAAGGCTCTTCTTCTGTTCGTTGAGTGATTGGTCTTGTTCTGACCATATTGCGTTGACTAAGTTCTAGTCGCTCACCATTAATCTTTAGATCTGTTTCTGTGAGTGCTGCTGCCAGTTTTTTAGCTTGTTCTTCATTGTTAGTTCCTAAGATTTCATTAGCAGCTCCAGTGATACCCAGTCCAAGCACTTGATTGGGGTTAACATAACCATCGTTAGCTGAATGTTGGGCTCCATTTAGTATTTTTCTTAGACTTATCGCGTTTTCCAAATTAGACATAAGTCAGATAATACGGTATTTTTGCTTTTTTAGTCAACCAGAAATCCCAAAAGTTTTTGTATTTTGGTTGTTTGGGTGATTGATTATTCTGTTCAAACAATTGCCAACCTGCAAACAAGGTTTTGCGAGCTGGCGCCCCCACGACAAATGCAAGAAATCTGCAGGTCTCTGCCTCAAATTTCACTTGATCATTTGATTTCATGTTGTCCCCTAGTTACTTAACTAATTATTCGCCATCGCCGCTTCATCATTACGGCTGCCTAATAGTCTTAGACTGCTACCCATGATCATCGGTTTGACTTGTAATTCACCGCTAGTTTTATCATTCCAAGTATCGAAATCTAAACTACCTTCAATACCAATAAGCGAACCTTTGCGCACATACTCTCCAGCGATTTCAGCTTGACGGCCCCAAAGTTTAATATCGAACCAATCTGTTTTTTTGTCTTTAGTTGGACGATTGACTGCTAGCGAGAAAGTCGCCATGCTAGTTCCAGATTCGAAATATCTAATTTCTGGATCTCTACCGACTCTACCTACTAGTACTACTTGATTTACTTCTTTACGTGACATAATTATGTCCCCCCTTTATTAGGCTCTCAATTCTAGCAAATCTCCACTAAGAGTTTTTGCAAATTTTTCGCAATTAGAGCTAGTGCTAAAACTTTGTGAACCTGCCCCCAGCAAGGGATTTGCGGGTGCTATAATCATCAGCGTTATGGCAGAAAAGAAAGTTCAAGGCAAAGTATTAGGTATAGACTTAGGTACTACCAACTCGTGTATGGCAATTATGGAGGCTGGCGACCCAGTGGTTATTCCTAATGCTGAGGGTGCGCGCACTACTCCATCGGTGGTTTACCTCGGGCAAGATAGGTCAGTAGGTCAGATCGCCAAACGCCAGCGTGTGCTTAAACCGCGCGACACAGTTTATAGCGCTAAACGTCTTATTGGTCACAGCTGGGCTGAGACTGAGCTTGATCGCAAGAATTTACCATACGAGACTATCCAGGGCAAGAACGGTTCAGTGAACATTAAAGTTGCTGATAAAGAATATGCGCCTCAAGAAGTTTCAGCACTAGTGTTGCGTAAACTTAAAGAAGACGCTGAGAAATATCTCGGTCAAGAAATTAAATATGCAGTCGTGACTGTTCCAGCTTACTTCAATGACTCTCAGAGACAGGCAACCAAGGACGCTGGCAAAATCGCTGGACTTGAAGTTCTGCGCATTATTAACGAGCCGACGGCTGCTGCGCTAGCTTACGGTCTTGATAAAAAACAAGATTCGACTATTTTAGTATTCGACCTTGGTGGCGGTACTTTTGACGTTAGTATTCTTGAGCTTGGAGATGGTGTCTTCGAGGTTAAATCTACAGCTGGTGATTCTCGCTTGGGTGGAGATGACTTCGATCAAGTTCTTGTTGATCATATTGCTGATCAATTTAAGAAGGATAATGGTATAGATCTTCGTAGTGACGCTCAAGCACTTCAACGTCTAACTGAAGCAGCTGAGAAAGCTAAAGTCGAACTATCTACGCTAACAGAGACTACTATTAGTTTGCCATTTATTACTGCTGATGCCAGTGGTCCTAAACACTTGGAGATGCGCATCAATAGAGCGACTTTCGAGAATCTTTGCTCGCACTTATTCGATAAACTCAAAGGTCCTTTGAACCAAGCAATCAAAGATGCTGGTGTAAAAATCTCAGATCTTGATGAAGTGATATTGGTGGGTGGATCTATTCGTATCCCTGCTGTTCAGAAACTAGTTAAAGACATCACAGGTAAAGAACCGCATCAAGGTGTAAACCCAGATGAAGTGGTTGCTGTCGGTGCTGCTATTCAAGGTGGTGTGCTTGCTGGTGACGTCAAAGACGTAGTGCTCTTAGATGTAACTCCGCTAAGCCTAGGTATCGAGACTTTAGGTGGCGTGATGACTGTGCTGATTGAGCGCAACACTACTATCCCTACCAAAAAATCAGAAGTATTCAGTACGGCGGAAGACAACCAAACCCGCGTAGATATTAAGATCTACCAAGGTGAGCGCGCGCGCGCTGCCGAGAATAAGCTCCTAGGTGATTGTCATTTAGAGGGTATCGGTTCTGCTCCTCGTGGCATGCCGAAAATCGAAGTTACTTTCGATATTGATGCTAATGGTATTCTCAACGTTTCTGCTAAAGACCAAGCGACTGGTAAAGAACAGAAGATCTCTATTACTGCTTCTACTAATCTTAGTGATGCTGATATAGATCGCATGGTCAAAGAAGCCGAGCAGAATGCTAGTGCTGATGCTAAGTTCAAAGCTGAAATCGAAGAGAAGAATAAAGCCGATTCTCTAGTTTATGCTGCTGAAAAAGCCGCTAAAGAAACTAGCGAGAAGCCTTATGCTAGCCAAGTGCAGCCTGAGATTACTAAGCTTGAAGCCTTAGCTGCTGAGCTGCGTGAGATGATTAAATCTAACTCTGATGCTGAAGCACTTAAACAGAAATCTATAGATCTTCAGAACGCGTTGATGGAGCTATCTAAAGCCTCATCACCGCATGAACAAGCAGCTGGCTCTTCAGATGCAGGAGCAGATGCGCCTCCATCATCAGGTTCTAATGATGATGTTATAGATGCTGAGTTTAAAGCGACGTCGGTGGATTAATTCTATACTGATTGATGACTGAAGAATCGACTTCGTTGGTGAGCAGGCTTGCCTAGAAGAAAATCTTGTCGTTTAGCATTTTTGGTTCCAGCTATTCTTGCTAGTCGCTCTGCCTCTGTCTCAACTCTAGATCTAGGGTTACTTAGGGCAATCAGTACCCCTCTAATTTTTCCAGCATTGCAATCTACTAAGACTTTTCTTTCAACACCTAGTAATGAAGCGATGCTTCCTTGTTGAATTTCAGTAAGAGCCCTTTTTATAGTTAGATCAGACTTCTCTTGGAGTCTTTGCATTATTGCCAGGAAAGGTTTATCTGTCGGTAATGTAAGTTTGGTGCTGGCATCGAGCATAGCTTATATATTTATCGCACTTGCGGTTCTTCACCAGGTCCTGCTTGAGGTATGACTCTTGCATGTAATGGACCATGATCCGTGGAAGGAGGGGGAGTTGGTTTTGCTGCAGTGGCTGGAGCTGAGGCGTTTAAATCTATAATTGATTGGAGTTTTGCTATCAGATCCATCCTAGCTAGTGATTTCAGTGTAGATTCAGCAGCAATAAATTGATAATCTCTAAGCGCAAAGTTCACCGCTTCTGTTTCAGGTTCTGTTAATTTTCCTTGTTGCAATCGTATCTTGTTTAATGCAAGCCCTATTAGTCTTAAATTTATTGAGGCTTCAGCATCTTTTGGAGCAGGTGCTGCTGCTGCTGTTGTTAAAGATGAAATTAAGTGTGTTGACATAAGGCAAATAATACGTGATACACCTCCAGTCTGTCAAGATAACAATATTATTTCTTTATAATCTTGGAGTATCATACTCTTTTATGGGTATGATACGAGGGCTTGAAGTATCATACCTGGTTAATGCAAAGACTAGCGGCGGCTCAGTCCTACCATGACAAGACCTTAATAGCAAGCTTTAATATAGTTAGTTATGATTGTCGCCTTAATTGAAGCTATCAAAGCATTTTTATTTCGCATAGTTTTACCTGCGACCATATTTGTTGCGCTGGTGTTGTTTGGTTGGACTGTTTTTCGTGAACGTCGTGAAGCGCGTACTTTGGCTCTGAGTTTTCATAATGTAGATGGGTTAACTAAAGGCGCACCAGTTTACGTGCATGGTGTGCGAGTCGGCAAAGTCATTCATATGACGCCAACACTTAATAGTAATTCGGTTAGCGTGAAGGTTTTAATCACGGATAGGAAGTTGCCTATTCCTAGTTATGCTGAAGCTCGCATTATTACTAGTATTGAGACTGGTGGTGGTAAGGTTATTGAACTCCAGAACATGACTCAAACGATAGAAAGTCAGAGATTGAGCATGCAAAGTGTCTCACCATTAACTGCGGCATATTTGGGTCGCTTGATGCTTGATACTTTCCAGCTTACTAAAGATTTTGCCGTTGAAACCATGCAAGCGATGAGTAGTCCTCAGGCTGATAACTTCAAGTCGGATTTAAGTAACCAAGTTAAGAATGCTATTACCAGTGTTGAATATGGAACGGTTAAGAAAGATGTAGAGAATGAAGTGCGTACACTTAATCATCAAATTCGCAATACTGAGCTTGATCCGACTAAGAACGACGATATGGCTAAGGCTATCAAGAACCAAGCAAAAGCTCTTGAGAACACGATTAAGAGCCTGTCTAATGTTTCTGATGTTTATAAGAAGCAGTACAATCCTAAGTAACTAATATGGTCATTGCAAGCGAAGCAATCCACTACGAACTATATTAAGGAAAGCTTAGTTAACTTTGTCTTAAAGCAAAAAATGTCTTAGACGGATTAGTATTGTTTTTGTGAACGATATATTTACTAAAAGACGTCCTCAGCAACAGTTGTCTGCCGCTGGAGCTAAGCGCCCACAGCCTGCGACGGCTAGTCGAATACTTTCGTTAAATGGTGATGAAGCTAAGCCGCATTTAAGACGCTGGATTAGAGGGCATGCTGCTTCTAATGATGGAGACCAACCAGCTTGCCCGCATAAAAGACGTGATGCAATGTTTGAGGCATCTAAACCTACTATTTCTCAACCTAGAATGTGAGCTTTATAAATTACTCTACTGTCACCGACTTAGCTAAATTACGCGGCTGATCCACATCTTTACCTAAATCTTCAGCGATAGCATAAGCCAAAAACTGCAATGGAACTATTGCTATAAGTGGGCTGTAGATCTGACTAACATTCGGGATACGCAAGACTTCATCGAAAATACCTTCGACATCGTTATTACCATCACAAGCAACCACTAGGCTTGGTGATTTGCGTGCTCGCGCTTCTTCAGCATTGTGCAGGGTTTTGAGATAGATGTTTTGCTCGTAGTCAGTCTCTCCAGAGATGGCGATACTTAGTACCGGTACGTTTTGATCTAATATCGCGATCGGTCCATGTTTCATCTCGCCAGCAGCGTAGCCAGTTGCGTGTATATAACTTAGTTCTTTAAGTTTAAGAGCACCTTCTAGGGCTGTAGCGTAATTAAGTCCGCGACTGAGGAATAAGAAATCACGGTAGCCAGAGTATTTGATAAATCTATCGTGGTAGCTTTCAGATCTTTCTATGCATTGATCCATCAATTGAGGTAATTGGTGTAATTCGGATTTGATCTTGCTAATCTCAGTGGCTGTGAGCATTTCACGAGATTCAGCTAGGCTTAGCGCGAGTAGATATAATGACATCACTTGAGAGCTGTAAGCTTTAGTCGAGGCTACTGATACTTCTATGCCCGCTGGAGTTACATAGGTATTAGGTTTCGCTAGTTCAAATAAAGCTGAGTCTGCTTTATTTGTTATGGCTGCGATTTGTGCGCCGCTACTACTAGCATTGCGAATCGCAGCGAGTGTGTCGGCAGTTTCACCAGACTGGCTAATGCCGATAACTAGATCGTTTTTGTTTAGTAGAGCTGGGCTACTAGCGTACTCACTTGCTAGCGCGACTTCTACTGGGATCTTAGCCCAGAGCTCGATAAGGTATTTGCCAGCTAGAGTCGCATGATAAGCGGATCCGCAGGCGACGAAAACTATGCGCCCTAGTTTTTTGGTGTCTAGTCCTTTGACTAGTTTTTGGATGCCGAGTCTTTCGTCGTGTTCGTAATCGGCAAGCATGCGCCCGATGACTGCAGGTTGCTCGTGGATTTCTTTAAGCAGATAATGTTTGTAAGCACCTTTATCTAATATCGATGATGTTTGGCTAAGTTGTTGTATCTCTGATTTAACTGGATTGCCATCTAAATCAGTTACAGTTACAGTGCTTTCCGTAACTTCAGCTAATTGTTTGTCTTTAAGTTTAAGTATCTTGTCGGTGAATTGTAGAGCGGTACTGCTGTCACTAGCTATATAGTTCTCATCTGTGCCGATGCCTATAACTAATGGAGATTCATTCTTGGCGACTAGTATTTTGCGTGGTAGTCCTTTCGTGAGTATAGCCAGTGCGTAGCTACCCTCTAGTCTCCGAGTGGTTTTGCTTAATGCCTCCATGTCTGTCTTAGATTCACGGCGATACTCAGCGTAGAGATGAGCGATAACTTCACTATCAGTATCGCTACTGAACTTCACGCCCTTAGCTTCCAGCTCGCGCTTAAGCTCTAAATAGTTTTTGATGATGCCATTGTGCACTAGAGTGATATCAGTGCTGCTATGTGGATGTGCGTTTTTTACAGTTGCTTGCCCGTGAGTTGCCCAGCGGGTATGACCGATACCGCAGCTGGCGGTTTCTAGTTCAGTGTTATCGCCGCTACTAAATACTTGTTTATTAGCTTCAGCAGTTTTAATAGTGCTGATTAGTTGTTCAGCTTTAATCAAAGCCTCGAGTTCAGAGATTTTACCTGTGCTTTTGGCGACACTTATTTCACCTTGGCTGCTCAGTACGGCGATACCTGCAGAGTCATAGCCGCGGTACTCTAGTGAGCGTAGACCTTGGAACAGTACTTCGCTGGCTGGCTTGTATCCTATATATGAAATGATGCCGCACATGGACTAGATTGTAGCCTTAAAGGCTGTAGATAATATTATTACATATTTGTGGTATAATTGACTTATGGACTTTAAAAAAAACCATCCTTAATAGGTTGGAGCTGCTTTCTAAGGATAAGCAGGCTAAAGTTTTGAATTTCGTTGATTCTCTGATTGATAATAAAAACTATGAGGTTCCACTTAATGATGAAAATCAAGAGTGGTCTAAGTTTTCTCTGGAATGTGTGAAAGCTGACTTTTTGAGTGAGCCTGATGTTTATACACTAGATGATATAAAGACAAGATACTAATAATGCAAGAGGGACAAATTACTCTTATACGCTTCCCAAGTACTGATGGGTCGCCAGCTAAACTTAGACCAGCGCTTTTGCTTAAGGCGCTTTCGGGTGTCCAGCACGACTGGTTGGTTTGTCTAATTTCTACTAAATTGCATAATATAGTCGAAGGTCTAGATGAAATGCTCACAGAGACTGATAACGATTTTGCTCAATCCGGACTTAGATACAAAAGTTTAATTAGGGTTACGCGTCTTGCAGTTATTGATGATGCGATTCTGCCGGGTTCAATAGGTGCTATTGGTCATGAGCGTCTAAAGCGCATTAAGTCTAAACTTGCAGAATGGTTTGGAACTTAACGTGTCCCCCCAATCTTATCCGGGTATTTAATACGCTCATGGTTCATTGCTCGCCATGCAACTACGAAAGCATCTGAGATTTTTTCTAGTTCATCGCTGCTAAAACCAGCATTACTAAGTTCACCTTCGTCGATGCGTGCTTGGATAATTTTATCTATGAGTGCCTTAGCACTAGATTCATCGCGTATATCCGTCATGCTTTTAAGAGCGGCTTCAGCTGAGTCTGCCATCATGGCAATTCCAGTTTCGCGAGAATGTGGTTTGGGGCCTGGATACCTGAAGACTTCTCGGTTTACTGAGTTCTGACCATAACGATTAACGGCTTTAATGTAGAAATAATTAGTAACAGTAGTACCCTGATGCATGGGGATGAAATCAATAATGGCTTGGGGTAAACGTCCTTTCTGAGCTAGTTTGATGCCTTCGGGTACGTGAGCAATAATGATGCGAGCTGACTCCTCGGGATCGTCAAGTGTAGTGTGAGGATTAGGTCTACCGAAAAGATTTTCTATAAAATAATTAGGCTTATAAGTTTTACCAATATCATGATAGAGAAGACCGGTGCGTATTAGAGCAGTATTAGCACCGATAGCATTACTTGCTTCTTCTGAAAGCCTAGAAACTCTTAATGAGTGCTCATAGGTGCCAGGAGCTTCTTCGCGTAATTTGCGTAATAGTGGTTGATTGGGGTTGCCTAGTTCAGCGAGTTTAAAGGGGGTTAGTAATCCTAATATAGATTCTAGGTAAGGTAATAATGCCAGTGCTATGAACCCTGATGTCCAGCCACTTATAGCGTACATTGCAGCGATACTAAGAGCCGATAAGGTTTTGTACTCACCTACAGCTAATAATAATGTTAGAGCAAAAACCATTACTTGAACGATTGCAACTTTGATGCCTGCATTACTGAGATCTTCGCGTTGATGAGCTTTACGCGTTAAGGTTATAGCGTAGACACTGCCCACATAGAGAGGTAATACTTGCCAGAGATTGAGATCGAAGCTGTTAGCTAAGAAGAACGCGATCATGGTTACGGCTACTGCTGCAATATAAGGTGCGTAAAATACAGTTAAGATGATGGTAATACTGGCTAATGGTGAGAGGGGTAGTTTGTCAGTGCCCCAAAGGGAAATTAAATCTATAACAGCAATTATTCCAGTAGTAACAATAAAGAACATATGCACTTCTTGAACTAAGAATTTACGGGCTTTAGTTAATTTAAAAAACAAACTAAGTAGTAGTACGCATGCTGCGATTAAATATAAATTGTGATAGATTTGCTGCCAATCAGTTTTGGGATGCAGTAGGTTCAACTCCTTCATTAGATAGTATTCACGAGCATCTACTTTTTCACCCTTAATAGCCAGTGTCTGCCCAGCTTTAACTTTGGTTACTACTTTTGGCACTGATGCCATTGCTTGAGTCTCGATCTCATCTACCTTCTTCCAGTTGATACGCATATTAGAGAGGGTGCTGCGCTCTAATAATTTACTGACTAGGTACAATTCTTGGTTATTAAGTTCCGGATAAAGTATCTGTATGTTCTCTTGGATTTTAGAGCGAGGAGTGCCATGTACTATGCCTAGCGCTAGTAATTTCTTCTGTACATCGGTAGCAGTGGTGAATATTTTCTCTGGATTATTGCGATTGAGGGTATTGAAAAACGTCTCCCCTAGAAAATCTCTTTCCATGTTTGCATGGCGTTCCTCTTCTCTTATTGCTGCGACTTGGCTAATAAAGATGTCTAGTTCAATGCCAGCAAGTTTATTAAGTTCTTTAAAAGCGTAGCTATCTAAGGCTCGCTGTCTATTTTTGCGTAGAAGAATGCTGAACTCCAAGTACTCTTTGTCAGGCATATGCAATATACGCTCTTGAGTAGCTCTGCTAACTTTTTCATTAAGTAAATGGCTAACTAGTCGTTTGCCTGTTATTGCTTCACGCGATAAGCCGATTAAGAACTCAAGATTATTAATACTTTCTCTGGTGGCAGCCCTATCTTTTTTGAGAGTTTCCATGCCGCTTAAGTTTTGTAGTACTAGCTTACGTACAGCTTCGCGTTTCTCTCTGGTTAAAACATAGTCAACGACCTTGCTGTCTTTCTCTACATTTATGCTTATAGGGCTAATTTCTCCAAGATTAATACTAGGTTTGTACCAAGATCTAACGCTTAGTAAAGCAGTTAATATGAGTATGCCAACCACTAGGATCAGGCTTATTAATATTGTTCTTGCGCTTTGTTGAATGCTTGGCATTGATCTCTAGTAATATTTTAGTATAGTAGGGCTGTCTGTGATTGACTAATGAATCCAATTATTCCACTTAATACTAAGCAAATACTGGCTCAGGCACTTGAGCACATTAATCGTGAGCCTACAGAGCTTATAGCAGTAGTAGGACCTACTGCCACTGGTAAAACTAGCCTGGCTCTAAGCTTGGCTGCTGAACTGGGACTAGAGATTATTAATGCTGATAGTAGGGTGATATATCGTGAGATGAACATTGGTACCGCAAAGCCAAGTCATGAAGAGCTAACTAAGGTTAAGCATCATCTTGTGAATATTAAATCTCCTGCACAGAGATATTCAGCTGCTGAATATCAGCGAGATTTCGATAAGGTATTTATGTCATTAGCTGGTCATTGCGAGGGACGGAGTGACGAAGCAATCCATAAACCACGTGCCATAGTGGTTGGCGGCACAGGATTATACCTGCGCGCAGCACTAGAGAATCTAGATATGCCTGGTATTCCTGCCAACCCTGAGCTTAGAGCCCAAATTAAATCCAAATTTGAAACTCAAGGGCTGAAATCTTTGGTAGATGAGTTATTAGAGATGGATCCGCAAGCCAGTGGTTTAGTTGATCTTCAAAATCATGTTCGTGTGATGCGCGCGCTTGAGTCGGTGATACTTTCAGGTAAGTCCCTATCTGAGTTGAGACGCAAGCTTGATAATAATAGATACAATGTCACCTACCTTGGGCTTAATTATGTGGAGCGATCTGAGCTTTATTCGGTGATAGATAATCGAGTGTTAACTATGATAGATCAGGGTCTGGTAGATGAAGTTCGCGAGCTACTAGCTCAATATGGAGAGACAGATACGCTTAAATCTACTATTGGTTACTCTGAGATAATTGAGCACCTTAAAGGTGATTTAAATATGGATGATGCTATAGCCAAAATCCAACAAAGCACACGTAATTACGCTAAACGTCAGGTTACCTGGTTCAAAGCTAATACTAAGATAAACTGGTTCTATAGATGAAATTTGCATTCCTCGGTGATAAATTAGAAAGCTTCAAGTTCGATCATGATAGTACTTGGGCATTGATGGTTGAAGCTGTTATTCAAGGGCATGAAGTTGCTTACGCTCATGCTGATACTTTAATTAGTTACGCGCAAGGGACCGTCCAAGTAGGGGCTAGGTTTCTAAGCGTCGATACTACCGTCATCGCGAGCCGAGTAGGGGCGTGGCGATCCATAAGTGAGGAGCTTGCTTCGACGACTTCGTCGTCTCGCAATGACGAGCTGAAATTTAAACTTCTAGACGATTTCGATTTCGTTTTCATGCGCAAAGACCCGCCAATTGATGATTTATATATTCAGCAATTACGTATGCTTACTCTTCTGAAACGTGCACGCGTGATCAACGACCCACATTCATTACTTTGTTTTAACGAGAAACTAGTGATTTTAGAGTTTCCAGATTTAATAGTGTCGACTTTGGTTAGCGCTGATAAAGAACAGCTTAGAGGTTTTCTTCGTGAGCAGCGCCGCATAGTACTTAAACCACTTAATGGCAAGGGCGGTGAAGGAATATTTGCCGTCGATACTGCTGATAAGAATTTCTCATCTATAGTTGAGCAGTTAACTAATTATGGTGTTAGTCCTATTATGGCTCAGACTTATATTCCTGAGATCGAGACAGAGGGAGACAAGCGTGTAATTTTGCTTGATGGTGAGATTGCTGGTGTTTTATTGCGCAAACCTAATGCTAGCGAGAATAGAGCTAATATGGCTGCAGGTGGTACTTACACGTCGACTGAGATTACAGCGACTGAACGTAATTTACTAGAGCAGTTGAAACCATTTTGCAAGGAA
>CAYUFH010000016.1:17601-21406 GCA_964444015.1 uncultured Gammaproteobacteria bacterium
TCAGGATCTTGTCATCAAGTGGCACATAGATCGTTTTTTATTTGGGATTGCCAATTGCCTGTTTGTTGTAGGTGTCTAGGTGTTTACATAGGAGTAGTTCTTGCTCACGATATCAGAATTGCAATTAGTTCAATTTGGGTTCCGATTGTGATACTTTTACTCCTATTTTTTATAAGGGTAATGGAAATATATCTTTTAATGCCTTACTCTCGGTTCTTTACCTTGTTGTGCGGATTTTTGACTGGTTTTAGTATTTTTGTATTGCTTGATAGGTTAGAGCAAAAATACTCAAACTGATGGATATTATTAGATCTTTCTTTTATACTAAGACTTATGAAGATCAGATCAGTGTTAGTTTTAATCTTAGTTAGTTTAATACTGTCTAACAGCTATGTTAGGGCAGAAGAAGGCATGTCATGGGCCGAGTTTATGCGCTCAACCAGAGGTAATTTTGATCTTCACTATACAGAAACAGATGAAGTTATTGGCTATGGTGAGATGACGCTTCCAAGTGGCACCCCTGTTAAAGTAAGATTGAAAACTAAAGTTGACTCTCAGGATGCAGTAGAGGGAAGTGATATAGATTTTGAAGTAGCTGAAGATGTTATGCAATCTGGGACTTTGATCATTCGTGCTGGAACTATAGGCAAAGCGCAAATAGTCAAAGCAGAAAAAGCTGGTGCTATTGGTGGAGCCGGTGCGCTAACCATTGGAGAGTTTTCGGTTAAATCTGTTTTTGGTGACAATATTTATTTGAGAGGGACTCTTGCTTCCGAAGGTAAAAGTAAGCAAGCCACTTCTATCGTTGTTGGTTGGCTCATTTGCCCCTTGTTTTTATTGATGAAAGGTGAGAAAGCTGAGCTTGCTCCAGGGACAGAAAAGACTATATATACTGGCAGCGATTATCGCTGGTCCAGCTCAGCGGGCGCCTAATCTCTTGCTTTATTAAATTAGTTTCCATCACGCTAAATCCTATTCTAGGATAAGATCTTATCCATGAAGCGGATAACATTAGTTATAACAATATTATTATCAAGCCTCAGCTCTTGTTGGTTGCCACCCAAAATAGACCCGCATGAGCGCAGAGCTTATAACGGCGATATTCGCTATAACGGTCATATTGAATATACTGTGCCTCAATACTGGCATGCTGTCGCACCGACTAACCCTATGCGTGTTGATGAGTATGAAATTAACTCATCTGATCCTACTAAGCAAGAGAAAGCTACTTTAGCAATTTATGTTTTTCCTGGCAATGCTGGTGGAGTTGATTCTAATATCGCTAGATGGACTGCGCAATTCAAAGATGACTCCCATCGCAAAATTGGCAATGAAGAGCAGTTTAGCTTGGGTAATATGCCAATCACCACTATATCCATCTCGGGTACTTACCTTCAAGCTGCTAATCCTATGGATCCTAATAGTCCTAAGACTGAAGTTGCTAATCAGCAATTAACGGCTGCGATTGTTGAACTTAGAGATGAAGTTTGGTTCTTTAAATTATTAGGTGATGCTGGACTTGTAGAAGGCGAGAAAGCTAATTTCAATAAAATGATAGATAGTTTCACTCTTAAACTCAAATGATTATTACTATTATTACTTTAGTTTCGATACTTGCCGTTGTGGTATTGCTCTTAAATGCCTCCAAGCGTGTAGAGCAGATGCAGTCTGAGATTGCGCGCTTACATGAAATCAATAATCGCGACCAAGAGAAGACTGAGCGTCTAATTCGAGATGAAGTGACTCGTAGCCGCGATGAGCTCGTTCAAGGCGGACGTGATTCTAGATTAGAGCAAGCAAGCAACCTCAAACAGTTTAGTGATACATTGTCGCAGCACATACGTGATCTTTCGCAATTGCAGCATAAACAGTTAGATGGCTTCGCTCAGCAACTTGCGAATCTTGGGCAGGGTAGCCGTGAGGATCTTGCTAAAATGCGCGATACTATTGAAGCTAATCTTAAAGGTCTTCAAGAAGACAATAACCGTAAGCTAGAACAGATGCGTGAGACCGTAGATGAGAAGCTGCATAGTACTCTTGAGAAGCGTCTTGGTGAATCTTTCCAGCTAGTAAGTGAGCGCCTAGAGCAAGTACACAAAGGTCTTGGTGAAATGCAATCACTAGCTTCTGGTGTAGGCGATCTCAAAAAAGTTCTTAGTGGAGTTAAGACTCGTGGTATCTGGGGTGAAGTGCATTTAGGTATGCTACTAGAAGATATACTTAGCCCAGAACAATACGTTAAAAATTTCGCTGTCAAAGCTAATAGCCAAGAGCGAGTGGACTTCGCTGTTAAGCTGCCTGGGCATGGCACTGAGGCATTATGGTTGCCTCTAGATTCCAAATTCCCGCTTGAAGATTATCAACGGTTGGTTGAAGCACAAGAATCTGGTGAATTGCTGCTAGTCGAAGAAGCATCGAAACAGCTTGAAAGCGCTATTCGCAAAGAAGCGAAAAGTATACGTGATAAATATATTTTCCCACCAACTACTACAGATTTTGCGATTTTATTCTTGCCGACAGAAGGACTCTATGCTGAGATACTGCGCCGTCCTGGACTAGGTGAGAGTTTGCAACGTGAATGTAGGGTGGTGATTGCTGGACCTACGACTTTAGGTGCTTTTTTGAATAGTTTGCAGATGGGTTTTCGCACTCTAACCATTCAAAAACGTAGTAGTGAAGTCTGGACTTTGCTAGCTGGTATTAAGAAGGAATTTACAAAGTTCGGTGACATATTAGACAGTACTCAAGAAAAACTGCAGCAGGCTAGTAAGAAAATCAATGAAGCTGCGACTAGATCTCGTGTTATAGAGCGTCAGCTAGATAAAGTTCAAGAGCTACCAGTAGCTGAAGTGGCTGAGCCTGTGAAGCTTCTAGGGGTGGAGCTTAATTAATAGCATCAAGATTCTAGGTTCTATTACTTAATTATCCTCTGTTTAAGTATTCTTAGTTTAGAGCAGCTAACCTTATTGCCGCCTTTTTTGCCGCCACCTTTTTTTCTGGCTAACACTCTTTGAGCAGCTTGTTTGGCGGCTGCATTATCTGGGCAGTTGTAGTCTTCACCAAGAAGATAAGGGAAACTAGTATAGGTAGTTGTGGTTTCTATTACTTTTTCAGCGACTGATACTAGATTAAGATCATAGGATTTATTTGTAGTAGTCGTAATGGAGGTGACTGTAACTGAGCCGTCATCATTATCTGTGTAGTTAGTGTCATATTCACTGAAGCTAACAAGTACACCATTTTCATCAGCTACCATTGATGAACCGTAGCTTTCTGCATTTATTGGTGTGACTGAGAGGCTATTTTGTAAGATTAGATCTGGGAAGCCATATTGTTCTATAGTTTGTACTCCGGTACCATCAGCTAGATCTATAACCCTATAAGCCTTAGTGCCTACTACAGTAAGTCCATCATAGGGCGAGAGGTATTGAGCGGAACTAGCTAGGGGCGTTAAGCTAAGTACTAGAAGTAGTTTAATTAGTCTCATTAGATTAATTATTCCACATTTGATTTGTACTTAACTCACGCCTATTATCTATCTTGGTTTGTATTATCAACATGCTGTCGCTAATAATCTAAGTCCAGTTTCTAGTTTGCTTCTGCCAGTTTTAACCCCTCGCTCTATATTTAGTAATTCTCGGCTTAGCTCTTCTAGTCCATCAATAGACATCGGCGCCACTTCTTGTTTGAGGTAATAAAGTCTACCTGGGCTGATGCCTAGTATCGCTGCTTCTTGTCCTCTATGCTCGGGACTTTTTTCTAGTAGTTTGAATTTGAGGTAGCGATTAATAGTAGAGCTGATCGC
>CAYUFH010000017.1:0-3685 GCA_964444015.1 uncultured Gammaproteobacteria bacterium
TTGGGTTATCGCTAGGTTAAGAAAACGGATTCTCTTATAAATATTTGATGTCTAAGATATAAGGTTTTAATTTGAGGGTTTTTGACTAGTTGAAGGAATAAATTCGGCTCTATTCATCGAAGTTGATATTACTTTATTCTATTAATCTCTTCTCTTAGTCTACGTTCTAATCCATCTAACTTCTTCAGTGCTTCTATTTTTTGCACTTTGTCGTTGCTTGACATGTTTTTTGTTGACTCTCGCTGCTCGAGAATAGTATTAAGTCTTTTTTTAATTTGATCTTTTTGAGCATCACTTAATTGATCATTGCTTCCTAAATCTTTCAGTTCGTTTTTTAGTGCTGAAATGGATTCATTGTTCTTGGCTTGTAGCGATTCATAGACTTCAATTGCTTCAATTTTTTTATTAACATCACTTAGTGTGGTATCAAATTGAGTATTTATTGTAGTTATGCTGGCTTGAAACTTTGCCCTACCAAGTGGTGATTCTTTAGCCTTTAGCTCTAATACAAAACGTTCTTGTACTTGAAGACTATTTTTTTTCTTTTCAAGTATCTCTATCTTGCTCTTATAAAGCTCTACTAACTGTCGTTGACTTTCGTCTGGTTCTTCAATGCTTTCCAAGTCTCTAACCTTATCTTTTGATGAGCTTACTTGGTTATCAATTTTAATCATTTCACCTTTAATTGTCGTGAGTGCTTTATCGTGAGGTATTTCTGTTGAAGCTGGTGCGGACGCTGCTGGCTTAGTAGTTGATGTTGGTACCACAGCTGGGGCTTCTGCTGCGGCAGGTTTAGGCGCTGGAGTAGTGGTTGTGTTAATAATTAGACCGGCTGCTTCAAATTTTCTCTTTAAATCTTCAACTTCCTCTTGAGGTATAGCACCACTGCCAAATAAAAAATTTATGTTCTGATCATCTGCTTTGAACATTTCTTTGCGAGTCTTAATATCTTCTAATATTGTTTTGATAGTGTCATTGATATTGTCAGCTTCATCGGCTGTTTCTATCAGACCTTCAAGAGTTTTTTTGAGATCTGCTTTAGCTTTATCAGTAGGCGTAACTTCAGCTGCCGATGGAGCTGCACCCGAAGTTGTAGTTTCCCCGGTCAAACTATTTAATGCTGCCTTTATGCTAAGTTTTTCTGCTGGCGTTAATTTATTATCCGGATTTTCTAAAATCTTATCTGTCAATTTGATGATCTCAGCTTCATCCTCGTCACTGAGCTCCCCAGCTTTTTTACTGCTAGTTTCTATTAGTGCTAATAATTTTTTATAATCACTCGTTGGGCTTGTTCTGTCCGTGATTCTTAGGCGAGAGTCTCGAAGAGTTTTTCTTAAAGCACTAAGCTCATCTTTTACTTCTGATTCTCCAGCTTCCACTTTCGCCGCCCCTGCAGCTGCGGTACCAGAGCTTGTTAAAGCCGCATTAATTTTTGGTTTATTAGCATCACTAGCTAATCCAACTATAGTTTCTTGTTTGATACCAAGTGTGACTAGCGTTTTCACTATCTCAGCTTTCTCAGCATCACTAAGTTTCGAATCAAGTAATTTTTTAACGATCTCTTTTGATCTATTGTTTGTGCTTGCGCTAAGTTCTGAGATTGTTCCATTCTGAACTTTTATTTTTAGATGTTTCAATGCTACGCGAGTAGCAATATCATCACTACTTAGAGCATCGATAGTTGCTAGAGCTTCATCTCTTGTATCTGAGCTTAGACCAGCAGCCCTAGTGCCAGTCCCAGCCTCCCCTCTTTCAGTTCCTGATTTTCTTTTGAGTAATTCTCTAAACTCATCTCCATATCCACGTCCGAAGAATTTATTTTCTAAGGCTGAATTTTTGAATGATATTGTTTGTCTACCTTGGTTATCTCTTGCTAGAACAGCGCTGTCTGCACCTTTCTCACGATTAAATTTTTCTACTAAGAGTTCTAGATCACCGTAAGCCTCATCTTGGTAACCTATAGGCAATTGCATAGGCATGGTTCCGCCCATACCAGCAGCATCGAAGCCGCCCATCATTTGCATGCTGCCACCGAATGGATTAACGCCACCCCTGTTTTGAGCATATAAATTAGCTAAAGCACCAGGTCTAAATGGACCACTTACCGCTCCGGCTGATGCGTTACCGTAGAATCCATCATTACCATACGCTGTTCTAGAGTAGTTATCATTAGGAGCTGCTGTGCCATTACCAATACCGAAAAGTGATCCGATGCCAGAGATTACTTGGGCGCCATAACCCATTACGCCGAAGATACCGGCGATTGTTTGTAAACCTTTATTTAAATTACCTAGATAACCAGGGATATTGTTGGTTCCGATCCTATCTAATGTAGGTCTTCCCCAGACGCTTTGATTGCCGCCACCGTTGCCCCAGATGCCGCCTGATACTGTTCCTCCTATGGCACCCCCTACAGCGCCTCCGAAGCCTCCTGCTGTTAAACTTGCTGCTGTTGCTAGGTTATTAAATCTAAAATTACTACGCATGGCTTGAATAGTCTGCCTGCCCATGGTCCTTGTACCCATGTCTGAACTTCTCATTTGTTGTAGTGCTTGATAATAGTTCATTTCTCAACCCCCGTAGTGGTTCACTAATATTTAGACATTTTTAGGTTAAGCTCTGGTTAAGGGTGGCAAAATATTTACTATAAATATGAGTGATTCGAGCAAAATTAATAACTCAGGTCACTTAGGCCCTCTAGCTAAGGGCTCTAACGCTAAATCCAAGCCTAGTGAGGCTCCGCTAGAGAAGCAGGATTCTAACCTTGAACGCAAGCAAACTGTAATTAAAGCTAATCAAGTCTATAGTAAGCCTTCTGAGACTATTAGAGCTCAGGCAGACTTGCCTTCCCTGGCTGGGCATGATTTACCTGAACTTGCAGCTACTGAGCAAGCTCCTACTAAGCCTGAGAAGCGAGCTCTTGTTAAGAGCGATGATAGTCCCTCTAAATCTAATGACCTTAAAATCGACCAGCAAGTTTTAGCGCGTAACCCAGTTCTTGCAGCTCAATTACAAAATCGTAAACTTAAAGAAGCACCTAATGCTGGTAAACCCAAAAAAAGCCCACCTAAGTATGATCCGCGTGCCAGTTTTGGTAATAAAGAAATTCCAGCCAGATTCAATCGCTTGCAGCTACCAGGTAGGCTTAAAGGTATTAGTGATGATAAGGTAGATACTCTTGATAAGTTGCGTGACGCCCTAGAATCTAAGCTACCAGATCACGACCCTAAGTTAATTAGCCACTACGCCAAAAAACTAATAGCCAACTCTAGTGCAGCCAAATACAACTCGCCTTCACTTGCTGATCTTTTAAGTTTTGATCTTAATATAGCTAATTATTCAGCTTTAGAAGTCAGAAGCTTTTTAGAGGAGGTTCTAGCTAATACTGAGCTTGATCCTGAGCAGCAAGAACATTTAAGCCAGATTATAGCCAGGCTAGGCTCAGGAGACTCTGAGCTTTTACGTGCTCTTGTGATGTTGTTTCTACCTTTACCTTTACCCTATGATCTGCTTGATATAGATGAAGAGTTTGAATTGGATGAGCGTGAGCTTAGACGTGACTCTAATGAGGATGATAGTGATGAAGAAGCCAAGGATGATGAAGAGACTAAGGAGCCTCATTCTCTGCCAGCTTTATCTTTGCCCGCTACAACTGATTCTGGTGAAGTTTTAATGAGTATTCGTA
>CAYUFH010000017.1:3785-7961 GCA_964444015.1 uncultured Gammaproteobacteria bacterium
GCTTTATCTTTGCCCGCTACAACTGATTCTGGTGAAGTTTTAATGAGTATTCGTAGTTTTAACTATGGCAAAATGCAATTTCTCTTAAGCTATGACGCTGCGCTAGATAGTATTAAACTCAATATTAAATCTGATCATAATTTTGATGAAATTGGTTTAGCTTTGGAGCTGGCATTAGAAGATGCTGCCAGTATTGATACTGATAAATATTCCTCAAGTATTTATCCTTGGGATTCTAAGGTCTTGCATTTGGCTGAGACTAGAGACCTTAAACTTAAGCATAATGGCAGCTTGAGTCCGCTTCTGCTGCGCGTAACTAATGCCCTACTTGAGACTGTTTTTAAGAATGATAGTGGTGATACTGTTGATGCTAGCTATAAACTACTCTAGACTGCAGTATGATTATTAACGGTGCTTAGAGTTATAGCTAAAATTATTGGATTTCATGGTATTAAGGGCGAGCTTAAGCTGCAAGCCCTAGTAGATGATATTTCTCAGCTTGATGAGCTTGAGACTGTAGTTATTGCTGGTAAATCATATGAAATCCAATCATATAGAGAGCATAAGAATGCGATTTTACTTAAAGTTCTGGGTCTCGATGACTTAACTAGCGCAGAGAGACTTTTTAATCATAAAGCCGAAGATATTTTAGTCTATGCTGATTTGACTGAAGATCTTGCTCCTGGTGAAATTTACCTAGAAGATCTTAAGGGTATGTCTATGATCGATGCTGATTCTGGAGCCGAGATCGCTATAGTCGAGACTTGCTTTGATGGTTTGCAGGTTTTATTATCTACTAGACTTAAGTCTGATGGGCGCGAACTCTTGGTGCCACTGGTGGCTGAATATATAATAGAAGTGGATACTATTAATCGCGTTATTCGCGCGCGCATTAGTCCAGATTTACTCGAACTTGCTAAGTGAAACCTAAAATCAAAATCTGCGGTATTACCAATCTTATTGACGCTAAGAATGCGCTGAATCTTGGTGCTGATTTTATCGGACTAAATAATATTAATAGCTCTAAGCGTTATATCAGCTGTAAAGAAATTGACGAAATCACTGCTCACTTTAATCATGAAGAGCGGGAGAAACTTGTTCTACTTACAGATTTTGATGCTGCAGACTCTCTTATTAGTCTTGCGTCGAACTTACAAATTAATATTATTCAACCTTATGCGACGCTCTCTACTAAAGATCTAGTTTCAATGAAGTCTTTAGGCTTCCAAATTTTTATGCCACGTGCGGTTGCTTCAGAAGAAGATCTGCGTGATTTGGATAGTTTTAAACAGGCAGTTAGCTTGGTGATTCTAGATTCTAAGGTCTCTGGTGAGCTTGGTGGTAGTGGTAAGAGTTTCGATCATGATTTATTCTTGCAAGCTGCTCGTTATGCTCCTCAATTGAAGCTTGCTCTTGCTGGTGGTCTTAAGCCAGAGAACGTAGCAGAAGCGGTCCAGAAATGCCAGCCCTATATGGTTGATGTTAGTTCAGGTGTTGAATCTAAGCCTGGAATTAAGTCTCTATCCATGATGCGAGATTTTATTAATGCTGCTAAATCCTAGTTTCTAGTCTTTTCGGTCTAGTGTATTTCCCCTATTTCTAATTTATTAATATGAGGCGCTTACCTTTATTTTCTCTTTAATATCATTCTCTTGAATTAATAAACTATTTAGATGCTTGGGTTTAGTATATTTATGGATCCTGCATCAATAAAGGCTTTCAAAGACCTGCAATTTTTAAAATCACAGCTCGAGGGTCTTAAGGCCGCTAACAATAATGCGCGCAATAATAACTTTACTGATGAGCAGCCAGTTAAATCTCGCGAAGAACGTCTGCGCGAACTTGTTATGGATTTACATCGTAATCCTGAAGCTGCTAAGAGTGATTTGTCGCTCGGTGAATTGCTTGCAGAAGCTAATCAACAAGATGCTTTTACTTACACTAGCGGCAAACAACAAAAACCTGATTATAAAATCTCAGCCAAAGAACTAGCCCAAAAATCAGCAGAACTTCAAGCAACTGTTCGCAATTATGCTGACTCCCTAGAGAAAATTAACCAACTTGAGACTGAAGTTTTTCGCGTCAAAAAATCTAATAAAGCCAAGGCTCAAGCAGAGCATCCTAAGACTCGTATGAGAGTTATATGGGACGATTCTGACGTGACTCCGCTTAAACTTGATACTTATAGAACACGCTAGTGCTCATCGTCTTTGAATGGTGCAGCTAAACTCCAGCATTTTGAGCCCTTTGCTCCCATAGCGTAGCCTAAGGCTCTTGCTTCCGATCCTTCTTCACCATCGGCAAACCCCAAAGCTAGATCTTTTGAATTCCTGCCACCAAAGGCTGCTGCTCCTCCGTAATTTTTACTATCATCTCTGCCAAGAGCTAATAAGAAGGCTGCATTGAGCTTACCTCCTGCGGCAAGAGCTACAGCAAGATTGCGCATAGCATCCTTACCCAGAGCGAATATCCCAATATTATTACCATTACCACTTGCTACAGGGGCGATACAGAATAAATTTGTTGGGTCAGGACTACTTGCTGCTGCAACTAGTGGTGAAATCACGAAATCATTCTTACCTACTTTCAGGTGCAGAGTTAGAGGTACACCAATATCTACTTGACCAGCTTGACCACTATTAAAACTCACAGAATTTAGTCTAAACATCAGCAAAATAATACCACAATGTTATGACCTGATTTACCCGATAAGCACTTTGAATTACTCTAGACTTAAGACCGATAAGCGCATTGTATTTGCTACAATATTAGTATATTTTTTAGTATAATCGTACTAGATATAATATATTTAAGTATTTTTTGGTATAATTATATTACTATGCCTAAAGATTCAAAACTACAAGTGCCGATAAGCAGTAAACTAAAAAATGCTCTTGCTAAAAAGGCTGATAGGGCTGGTTTTTCCTCAGTGAACGAGTATGTCAGAGTCATATTACATAACTATATTGAGAGTGATTTTAACTTTGTTCTTGCAGATTCTCATCTCGCGGCAATCCCAGTCCTAGACGAGGAGACAGAGAAGCGTGTAGCTGAATCTATGGAGGCTTACAAGAGAGGCGAATATGATATTATTGACTTCTCTCGAAACCCTTTAAGCGAGCACTTTCCAAGCTCATTAAAAGAGGACGTCTAAAGCTTTCAATTATTGATGAGGCTCTATACGATTTAGCTGTAAATCCTTTTAACTCAACTTTGCACACGCATAAAGTAATAAGTAAACAATACAAGCTTTGTTATAGTTCAAGAGTTGATGGAGATCTAAGAATACTTTGGAAGTTTGATCAAGATGATAATTTAATTTTGATTATGCTAGATATCGGCGGTCACTCAGGCTCCAGCTCTGTTTATTAGGGCATAATAGTGAACCCCTCCTAATTTCAATTCTTACTCCGATAAGCGTTTATAATAGATCTAAAACCATTAAAAACTCAATATAATTTCATAAAACCACTGCCCTCTAAGTGCGGAGGCTCTATTAAAGCATTGCGACTCAAGGTAATTTAAAGTTATGTTGAATATTTAATTTCTATAACAAGCTTATCGGGCTCTTAAATTAATAAGATTTAATACTCATCTTATAGATATATGCTATTATAACTGTATGGGTATAAGAGAGTTAGTTTTATTAAATCTTACAGTCATTGCTTGGGCTTGGATTTATATTAGTAATAGAGCTGGATTTAGATTCTAGTAATAGGTAGCTGCAAAACTGAGAATATCGACTCAGTGGCTAATTATTACAATTTGCTTATCAGTCTTTATTTTAGTATTTGTGCTTCCCTAGGTTTCGAATGGGCTTTAATAGAAGTTTAGGCAAATAGCTAGTTTAACTTCGCTTGAAGACTGTAGAATAGTAACGATGCCTAAGCGCAATGATATCCGCAAGATACTGATTATCGGTGCGGGTCCTATTATTATAGGTCAGGCATGTGAATTTGATTACTCTGGTACTCAAGCCTGCAAAGCCCTTAAAGAAGAGGGTTACACTGTAATTCTAATTAATAGCAATCCAGCAACCATAATGACTGATCCTAGTTTTGCTGATAGGACCTATATAGAGCCGATTACCCCTGATTGTGTGCGCAAGGTTATAGAAATAGAGAGACCAGATGCAATATTGCCTACAATGGGCGGTCAGACAGCCCTAAATACTGC
>CAYUFH010000017.1:8061-13742 GCA_964444015.1 uncultured Gammaproteobacteria bacterium
GAACTGCTCGTTAAAGGACTTAATGCTAGTCCAGTTAGACAAGTATTAGTTGAACAGTCTGTACTTGGCTGGAAAGAAGTTGAATTCGAAGTCATGCGCGACCTTAAAGACAATGTCGTTATCATTTGTACTATAGAGAACCTAGATCCTATGGGCGTGCATACTGGTGATAGTATTACCGTGGCTCCAGTTCAAACCCTTACAGACAAAGAGTTTCAGAGTCTACGAGACGCTTCTATTAAAGTAATAAGAGCAGTGGGGGTAGAAACTGGTGGCAGTAATATACAGTTCGCCATTAATCCTGAGAATGGTAATGTGATAGTCATAGAAATGAATCCCAGGGTTTCACGCTCTAGCGCTCTTGCTAGTAAAGCGACAGGCTTTCCTATTGCCAAAATCGCAGCGAAGCTTGCAGTCGGTTATAGCCTTGATGAGATTCCTAACGATATTACTAAGACCACTATGGCAAGTTTTGAGCCAAGCATAGACTATGTAGTAACCAAAATACCAAGATTTGCTTTCGAGAAGTTTCGCGGCGCCAAAGACGAACTTGGAACACAAATGAAATCAGTCGGCGAGACTATGGCGGTAGGACGTAGCTTTAAAGAGAGTCTACAAAAGGCACTCAGAGGGCTAGAGAAAAACCATCTTGGCTTTATTAATCCAGATCTAGTCCATCATAGAATACAGCTTAATGAAATCAAAGGTTACTTAGATAAAGCTCGCAAAGCAATTTCTATACCAAGCTCTAAGCGTATTCTTTCGTTATTTGATGCATTTTACTTAGGTCTTACCTTAGATGAAGTTTATAAACTTACTAAAATTGACCGCTGGTTTCTTGCGCATCTTAAAGATCTAGTCGAAGAAACACAGAGCCTAGAAAGAAAAGCTGGCCAGCCACTAGATAAAGTGCTAACGAGCTTAGAATTACAAAAACTTAAATCTATGGGATTTAGTGACGCTCAACTTGCATTAATTCTGCAAACAGACGAAACCGAGATACTCAAACAACGCAAGAAACTCTCTATCCATCCTATTTTCAAGACTATAGATACCTGCGCTGCTGAGTTCGAGTCTCATACTCCATACTATTACTCAAGCTATGATCAAGAGAATGAAGTTGCTAAAAGTACTAGAGATAAAGTAATTATCATTGGTGGTGGTCCTAATCGTATCGGGCAAGGTATTGAGTTTGATTATTGTTGTGTTCATGCTTCGCAAGCACTAAGAGAAGCTGGCTTTGAAACCATCATGGTTAACAACAACCCAGAAACTGTTTCTACTGATTTTGATATTAGCGATAGATTATATTTCGAACCTATCACTCCAGAGGATGTGATGGCTGTCTGGAATAGTGAGCTTAATTCGCTAGATGATCCAACTAAGCTTAAGGGCGTTATAGTTCAACTAGGAGGGCAAACGCCTCTCAATATTTGTAAAAAACTCCAAGATAATGGTGTGCGCATTTTAGGTACTAGTCCAGCTAGAATCCACTTGGCAGAAGATAGAGATGAGTTCGGCAAGCTACTTAATAAGCTTGGTCTCAAACAAACACTTAACGCTATCGCCAGCAGCATTGATGAAGCTAAAGCTAAAGCTGAAGAAATCACCTATCCAGTGGTGCTAAGACCTAGTTATGTTCTAGGTGGACGCGGCATGGAAATTGCTTACTCAGAAGAAGAGCTCTCTAGCTGGCTTAATAGAACTATCATTAGGGATAATCAATTACCAATATTGATTGATAAGTTTTTAGATGCAGCAATAGAAGTTGACGTAGATGCTGTATCTGACGGTGATACAACGATTATTGCTGGAATTATGGAGCATATTGAATATGCTGGAGTGCACAGCGGAGACTCTGCTTGCGTATATCCGCCTCAGACCTTATCTCCAGGTATTATTCGCGAAATAGAATCAGCAACCCATAAATTAGCAGAAGCATTAGAGGTGCGCGGGCTGATGAATATACAGTTCGCAGTAAAAAATGAAGAATTATATATACTAGAAGTCAATCCTAGAGCTAGTCGCAGCGTACCTTTCATCAGTAAAGCCACTGGTATACCTTGGGCTAAAGTAGCTAGCTTGGTGATGTTAGGGCGCAAACTTAATTCTGATCTACTTAAACCAGATAGTAAGAATCAAGTATCAGTTAAAGAAGCGGTATTTAGTTTTAATAAGTTTGAGGGCACTACGATTTTCTTAGGACCAGAAATGAAGAGTACTGGTGAAGTGATGGGCATTGGAGCTGACTTCCCTATGGCTTTTGCCAAAGCACAGATTGGTTCATCGCTTAACCTACCAGCTCAAGGTAAAGTATTTTGTAGCTTTAGTGATAAGGATAAATTGCTTGCTGTAAATATTTGCCAACAACTAGAGAAACTAGGTTTCAAGATTGTAGCTACCAGCGGTACAGCGAGCTTCTTAGAACAGGTAGGCATAAGCATAGAGAGGGTTAGCAAAGTCTCAGAGGGCAGACCTAACATAGCAGATATGCTTAAAAATGGTGAGATTGCGCTGATATTTAACGTACCATCAGGCAAAGAAGCTTACGAAGATAGTACAGTAATTAGTAAAATTGCTTTATCAACTAATGTACCAGTTATAACTACTATCACTGGTGCCGCTGCTACCGTACAAGCCCTGGAATCACTTAGCCGCGAAGAAATGCAAGTAAGAGCCCTGCAGGAGTTTCACAGCGCTGAGCCTAATCTCAAACTAGCCTTAACCTAGTGCATTAACTAGATCTTTGCAATAAGAGCTGCCTTTCAAGTCTCAATAGTACAAACCTAATACTAAAAGTTATAAGTGCTGCTGGCACAGCACCTAGGGCAATGAGATAACTACTATTAAGGTCTATCCCTGCTTTAATCAAATCACCAAGACCACCAGCACCAACGAAAGTAGCTAGGGTAGCGGCTCCGACACAAATAACAGCACTAATACGAATACCGGCAATAATAGTTGGAGCAGCGAGCATTAGTTGTACTTTAGTTATCATTTGCCAAGGACTAAGAGCTAGGGATTTAGCAAGTTCAATATACTCTGGGGCTATTGATTTAATACCAGTATAGGTATTTTGGATTATCGGTAATAGTGAATACAAGAATAAAGCCGCGAGTGCGGGTTTAAAACCTAAACCAAAAACTGGAATCAACAAAGCTAACATTGCAAGACTTGGTATCACCTGAATGACAGACGAGAAAGTCAACAGTAAATCAGCAAGCACCTTATTGTAGCTAATATAAACACCAATACTAACCCCGCAAAGCACACCCAGAATCAAAGCTAAAATACTCAAAGTCAAATGCTGTTTCAAAGCTTTAAGTAGCATAGGCAAATCCTGCATCAACCTAGAATCCTTATGTTTAGAGCTTTTGAGCGGCTCCAGTCCACGCTCAGCAAGAAAACTACTAGCTACAGACTTATAAGTTTCACCTCTTGCTATTCGCTGGTTCAATTCAAGAATGGTTGTATTATCCAAACTAGCATTCAATGATTCTAAGACTGCATGCAATTCGGGATATTTACTAAGAATGTCTTTGCGCAAAACAAAGACCGAATCATAAGTAAGTAGAGCCTTGCGATCATCCTTAAGTATTTGTAACTGGCTATCAAGAAGACGAGCATCTGTAGAGAAAGAATCAATGATATCGATTTTACCTGCTTTTAGTTGTGAGTATGCAATGTTATATTCCATTTGCCTAAGATTAGTAAAATCAAAACCATAGATCTTTTGTAATTGCTTATAACCATCTGCCCTCAGTAAAAAACTAGGCTTAAAAGCAACTCTAAGTTTCGTATTCATTTCCGGCTGGCGCAATAATAATTGCTGCAAGTCAGAGAGGCTTTCTAAGTCATAGCGCTTAGCCAAATCCTTATTAAGCACTAAAACAAAGCTATTATCAAAGCCCAAATTTTCAGTTATAATAAAATTATAATCATGCTCCAATTTAGTAGCCAAATAATCCCTCAAATACTGATCAGGAGACTGTTCGCCTAGTAAATTGTGCATAAGCGAACCAGTATAATCTGGATAAATATCTAAAGCGGAGGATTGCATTGCCGTCACGCAAACCTTAACTCCACCTAAATTAAACTTACGATCTACTTTAATATCAGTAGTATTTTCAACAGCAGAACTAAGTATTTCAGCTAGTAAAACCGACTCAGGAAAATCTCTTGAACCAATAACTAGAGAATCTTTAGCAGCAGCAGGACTACAAAAAAACAAAACTAAAACAATTAGGTAGCGACTAAGAATTGACAAGCTTACCTCCTAGTATAGTTAGCTCTCTATCAGTCATAGCATCAGCTTCATGCGCATCATGAGTAACGAGTAAAATACTCATGGCAAACTTAGATCTTAATCTAGATAGAAAATCAATTAACTGAGTTTTCGTTTCATTATCCAAACCAGTAAAAGGTTCATCAAGCATCAATAACTTAGGTCTATGCACTAAAGTCAAAGCCAAACTAGCACGCTGCAACTCACCACCAGAAAGTGAGCGTGGCATACGCTGACCGTAAATACCAGGATCTAACTCACAATCATCAAGCAGTTGATTAACTCTGTCATTCAATTCTTGACCATGAATTTTATCGCTTATCGGCAGAGAAATATTCTCGTAAACACTAAGATGTGGAAATAGTAAACCGCGTTGAAACATATAAGCTACATTGCGACGTAAATCAAATAACGAATAATCCTTAATAGATCGCCCCAACACAGAGATCTTGCCAGAGTCAATTTCAACTAACCTATTAATAGCTTTAAGTATGCTGGACTTACCACTACCACTAGCTCCGGTGAGAGCAATCGACTCTCCTTCAAGCAGCGTGAAACTAATAGCCTCAAGACTGAAACTTTTTTCCTGCTTAATTGCCTTGCTCTGATTTAAAAAACTAAAAGGAAGATCTGGAACGTAACTAGAACCAGCATTATTAGAGGAATAGCTAATCGAAACCTCATTAAGTTCTAATACTATAGATTTATCCGCCAACTAAAATACCTGAGTTACTGAGTGTACTATTTCTGGTAACTCTGATAATAATGCTCGCTCAACACCCATTTTCATGGTCATTAAAGAACTTGGACAACTACCACATGCACCGACCATTCTTAAACGAACATCGTGCTCAACTATATCTACTAATTCAATATTACCGCCATCTGAAATCAAAGCTGGACGAATTTTATCAAGCACCGTTTCAATGCGAGCTCTAGCGTCACCAAGGTCCGCACTAGGCTCCGCTCTAGCTGGCGCATTTGCTTCCGCCCATTCTTTCATAGATTTAAGCTGAGACTTGATAATGTCTTTGATCTCTAGGTGAATATCTTTCCAATTAACATCTTCGATTTTATCGACAGTAACAAAATTAGACATAATAAAAATCTTGGTAACCCCATTAACATCGAAGAGCTTGGCAGCAAGATTATTAGCAACATTAACCGCCTCGTCTTGATTTTGATATGTTAGCGAACCAGAGTAGGGATATAAAGCTTCACTAACTATAAACTTAAGACTATTAGGGTTTGGGGTATATTCTGCTCTTACGCTGATTTCTAGGGTGCTCATCCCTGTAATTATATCAATTTATGGATTGCTTCGTCGCCTTCAGCTCCTCGCAATAGCGGACTACTGTCATTGCACCCATCACCAGTCATTGTCATTGCGAGCGTA
>CAYUFH010000017.1:13842-20085 GCA_964444015.1 uncultured Gammaproteobacteria bacterium
ATTGTCATTGCGAGCGTAGCGAAGCAATCCATCCTTATTTAGTATTCAGGAAAACGCTCGTCTTCAGGATCCGAGTCCTCATCAGCGAAAGGATCATCCTCAGCATCCAGCTCATCTTCTAGGTCAAGGTCGTCATCAGTAGCCCCAAACTCGTCTTCATCCTCAACTTGAACTACATCATCCTCGTCTTCTTCTTCAGCAAACTCATCTTCATCATCTGAGTCATCATCAAGCTCTAAATCATCATCGAATAAATCATCATCAGCCTTGGCGTTAACAGCCTCATCTTCTGGATCAAAAACAGATCCTGCCTCTATATCACGAAGCAAAGATTCCAAGTCATCATCACTAGGTTCTATTGAAATATGTTTTGGTTCTGCTGCTAACATATCCATCTCCGAGTTCTTTAAGTACCGCTCATCAAGATCAATAAGTTTATGCCCAAGATACTTCTCTAGGGCAACCTTTATAACCTTAATTTGAGTAGTGAAGCTTGCATCAAAACGCCCGCCTTTTGTCTCTATAATACAGCTAGCAGGCGCAACTGTCTCGTCTGCCTCAAAATAGAGTTTCACCCCTTCATCTAAAACTTTAGCTAGCGCAGTTTTAATAGATTTAGCTACTACCATGTCGCCAGGAGCAACTAATATCTTGACCATGCCGTTACCTGCAACCACCTTAGCAATAGCAGCACGAATCTGCCTAGTCAGCAGAGCCTTGGCACTTTTATCACGCTTAATTTCGGCTTGCAAGAGCTTCTCAGCAACAATTAAGGCAATGCTGCCAATTTCTTCTTCGGCCTCTTTTAAAATATGCTCCTTAGCTACTTGGAAACTAGCTAAGATTTTAATTAGTTCATCAATAATAGATTTCGCTTCTGCAATCCCTTGCTCGTAAGCTTGGCGCTTAAACTCTTCGCGCATATATTCAAGCTTGGCTTTTTCATCACTAATCGCTTGTAATTGGTTGCGAGCATCAGCCAGCAATCTACTACGCTCAGCTTCTGCCGCTGCAAGAATTTCAGCAGCTCTACGTTCAGCCTCACTACGAGCCGCATCAATAATGCTTTGAGCTTCATATTGAGTTGCTTGCAGGTGAGCCGAATCCAGACCATCACTAGTGATGCGATGTTGATCCAATAAATTTGGATTCTTAGTTCTAGCTTGAATAACTTTACCTTTAATTATCGCCACAACTAAACTCCAATATATTTATCGACAATTTTTGCTATTGAGCTACTAAGCTTAGGTCTATCACGCTTAGAGCCTTGTCTATATTCTATATACTCGCGCACACGACGACGTTCGCGAGCCATCAAATGATTAATTTGTATTTTGCTTGAATCCTTCCGCACGCTCTGAATAATCTCAGCAAATTCCGGCCAAGAAGCAATAAAATTATTCCAGTCTTTCTCAGTAAGAGTCTCTTGGATATTAGGATCTACAGCTGCAATCTTCTCAACTGTGCTTAAAGGCAGACGCTCATAAAGCAATCTCTGCGCTTCCTCTGGAAGCGAGCGTAGTATTAAAGCTAAGGTTTTAATTTTCCTACTCATATCACCCCACAACCTAATTAATCTTCATCAAGCCACACTTGAATTTTCTTAGCCAAAGCATCTGGTTGCGTTTTAGCTGTTGATTGAAGACCACTTAATAGACTATCAAACTCTATCTGCTGTCCAGAAACATTTGCTTGAGTTTCAGAAGATGGAGCTGGCTTAGACATTTCTTTAAGCAAGGCTTCTTGCTGCGCAATAGCTTGCTGCTCACCGAAATCATCATAGGCATAAGCCTCATCAGCCGTAGTAGGGAAAATATCTTCATATTCTTTATTAAGGTTAGGATCAGTCTCAAGTTCTGTATTAGAACGCCCAGCAGCACCTATAAGGTTCAAACCAATAACTGCCGCTATAAGCAAGACGAACAAAATACCGATACCAGCCAGTATCTTACCTACTATTCCTAATACTCCACCACCTTGAGTAAAAATAGTCCAAAAGCCTTTTGGTTTCTGGCTTTCCATCACTTGATCTTCACTAGTATAAAGATCAACAACAGTCATTTTAATATTATCAACAGGAATACTAGGTCCAACAATTGCAGCCACGCTTTCTTGTAGTTGCTTAAGTGACATAGTTGCAGGTACTGATTTATCGACAGCTAGAGCTACTGTAACATCAGTAACACGACCAGGCATATAAGTAACATTTTGCTGCTCGAAGTTAGGATACATGGTTTCTGTTTTATTGTTTTGTTTGTAATTCTTACCAGAATTAGAACCACTAGAATTCATTTCTTCTTTTGCGGTCTGGCGAGTACTAACAGCACCAGGAGTATAACGAGTAGCTTGAGTTTCAACTTTCTCGCGAGAGATTTTTGCACTCACGCTAACTTTATAACGATCATGACCCAAAACTCCATCAAGATAGGTTTCAATACGTTTAGAAATTGATTTGTTGATGCGATCGACTTCATCAATATAGTCATCAGCGTCAGCATCATCGTCAGTTTTGAAGCTGCTGTAATTACGTCCCTGAGTATCAACAATAGAAATCTGATCTTTAGCAAGATTCGGCACATAGCCTCTAAGAATATTTACTATACTTTTAACTTGGGTTTTACTGATTTCATCAGCATCATTCTCCATCTCTATCTGCACAGTAGCTGTAGTTGTCGCCTGCACATCTGAGAAGATTTCTTGCTCAGGCATATTAACGCGAACAATCGCGGTGCGAAGACCTTCCATACGGCTGATTATTCTTGATAAATCACCATTAATCGCTCTAATTAGTTTAATGCGCTTATCATAATCACTAGCAGCCCAGTCATTCTGATCGAATAAACCATAACCTTCATCTTCAAGTAAATTAGTTCTAGATAGCGCCAAGTAAGCAGATTCAATAGCATTGTCATAAACAGTAATAGTGTATTCACCTGGCTTTTCACTTGGTACGATCTTGGCATCAATATTTACTGACTTAAGTTTGGCAACAATCTCAAATGCTCTTGATTGATCTAACTCTTGCACTAAAGCAACCGGTTTACCTTTATTGGGATTATCAGAACTATTCTTACCTAAAAAAATAAAACCAATAACTACAGCAACTAAAACAACCGCAACAATAATTACGTACAATCTCTGCTGTGGATTATTCAAAATATTTTGAATAAAATTATTACCAGTTGCAGCCGGCAAAGTTTGGGCTGGATTGCCAGGTAAATTAGCTTGATTAGTATCTAGTAGTTCGCCGCCCATATCTATGCTTTATTCCCATTTTTTTAGGCTTAAATCGAAGAGAATATGTATCACAGACTAGATTTGCATACTAGTAAGCTTATCTACAGCTCCTACAATTTTTTGAGTAACCGAGGTTATTAACTTGAATGCAACTTCAGATTTACCCAATGCAATCATTACCTCGTGAATATCTACATCACCAGCAGTAACAGCACGAATTGATAATTGCTCAGGCTTTGACATAGCCTCATTAGCTTTACCTAACATTGATAGCATCGTTTCATTAAAACTGCCACCACTAACTTGATCATTAGTTACTCTGCCGTGCAGGTCTGCACCCATTCCGGGTAACTTTGGAAATTGGCCATAACCTTGTGCTGCGAATCCTGCTGACATAGACTAAACTCCTGCCTATATCAAACCGCAGCAAGGTTATGATTAGATTAAGGCTAAGCTAAGTTCTGATATAATTTGAGCGTCTAAATAGGGATAATCACCTAAATAGGCGTAGAAAAAAAAGAAAAAGGTAAACACACAATGGCAGACATTCAATCATTTGACACACTAGGTTTAGCAATCGGTGCTGGTTTAGCCGCTTTAGGCGTTACTGGTCCAGCTATCGGAGTAGGTAATATCGCAGCTAAAATGCTCGAAGGCGCAGCTCGTCAACCAGAACATACAGGTTCTCTATTCACTAATGCAATTATATTTGCAGGTATGTCAGAGGCACTTGGAATTCTAGCTTGGCTAGTATCGTTCATGATTTTCGGTAAAATCGGCTAAGGAATTAGATGGTAACTATTGATTTTACAGCAGTTTATTTTGCGCTCAGCTTCATATTGTTTATGGGGCTGATGCAACTTATATTCTGGGCTCCTGTGAGCTCTAAAATCAATCAGCGCGAAAATGCAATCAATACTGATAAGGAGAAGACTCGCTCACTCACTAGAGAGATCGAGTCTAAAATCTCCAAGTTCAAGGAAGATCCTGAAATCATAGCTGCTCGCAGCGAAGCTAGTGAATTAGTTAACGCAGCGAAACTAGAAGCAAATGAAGCCAAGTATCGATTTATTGAAGAAGCAGCGAGCAATCTTAAATCCAGCAAAGATAAACAAATAAGCACACTAGAATCTGAGCGTAATCAAATTATCAAAAACCTAGAAGGACCAATTAAAGAAATAACCAGTCTGATGGTTAGCAAGCTGGTTTCAGGCGCCAACATCAAACTAAAAGAAGAGGTCATAGCCTAAATGAGTACTGAGCTAACTAAACTAATACTAGAAAGCAACTTGATTAATTTCTTATTAGTCGCAATTACTCTTGCCGTAGTTCTAATCAAGTTCATACCTAGTGCTAGCCGCAAGCAAGCAGAATTAATACAGCGCGAGATACGAGAATCTGAAGCGGCGCGCAAACTTGCGGAATCTAAACTTGCAGAACTAGAGGCTAAGCTAAGTGAGTCTAAATCAGAAGCTAAACAATTCCTAGAAGAAGCTAGAGCCACTGCTAAAAAAATTCGCGAACAAATACTTGATGAAACCAAAGCAGAAATAGCACAAATGCAAATCAACGCTGAGAGAGATTTAGAGCAACAAAAGAATCTAATCATGCAGTCTATTAAATCTAAAGTGATAGAAGCAGCTTTCAAACTTACCGAAGAATCAGTCAAATCGGAAGACAACCGCAAACAAATAGAAACTAGTCTCAAAGCCAGCCTAGAAAAAACTCTGGCGAGCGTTAAACTCTAATGAAAAACAGCTCAACACTCAAAATAGCTCGCAAATACGCTGCTGCACTAGCTGCACTTAAGACCGATGAAGATATCGCTCGCGACATGGAGCTAATCTCTGAATGTTTCAAATCTGGATCAGAGCTAGAGAAATTAATTGCCAATCCTAGACTTAAAACCCAGTTAAGGCTTGAAATAATTGATAAAACTTTTGCTGGTAAAATACAAAACGAAAGCCTGCAAGTTCTCAAACTACTAGTCAAACGCAGAAGATTAAATATCGCTGAATTTTTGGGTGATGCTTACAGAGATGCCTACAACGAGCAGAAAGGCATAGCTAGAGCGACAGTCGCTAGCGCTAGTACTCTAAGTCAAACAGAATTAGAACTAATCAAAACTCAATTAGAAAAACTACTCAATAAAAGTGTGGAGATCACTAAGAGCGAAGATAGTAGTTTAATAGCTGGTGAGCGCATTAGTGTCGCCGGAAAAGTTATAGACACTAGTATCAAATCTAAGTTAAAACAACTGAAGCAATTACTTAAATGAGTTCAAGCAAGACTATCTTTATTGCAGCTGACCATGCAGCTTATGAACTTAAAAATCACCTAGTTAAATATCTAAGCGATCAAGGTTATCAAGTCGAGAATCTTGGTACTAATAACGCTGATTCAGTAAATTATCCAAATTATGCTCACCAACTTTCTAAACTAGTATTAGAGCAAGCTGCTCGAGGCATACTACTTTGTGGCAGCGGTATAGGTATGAGTATCGCCGCTAACCGTCATCCAGGTATCAGAGCTGCTCTTTGCCACTCGCCAGACTACGCTAAGCTCAGCCGCGAGCACAATGACTCTAATGTACTAGTGCTAGGAGCTAGGTTTACCAATCAGCAATTAGCTCAAGAGATAGTGGATACTTGGCTAGGAACTGAGTTTGCTGGCGGCAGGCACGCTGACAGGCTTAAGTTAATTGATAACAACTAGTCTCCACTTGCAGCAAAATCGTTCAGAACAAGGCATGTGAGTCCGAGGCAGCGGAGTGTATATGAGACATACATGAGCCACGCCGAGGACGAACATAACGCAGTTATGAGCGATTTGGCGACAAGTAGGTTAAGGTGGGATACAAAAGTGGTAAGATATCTTCCTACGGTCACATTAAGTGCATCGTCTGTGAATTTAATTAGCGGAACCTAATTAAAGATACAGCCCTTAGACATGATGAAAAACGTCCTGTCCGTTTTAGTTGAAAACGAATCTGGAGTGCTTGCACGC
>CAYUFH010000018.1:0-20011 GCA_964444015.1 uncultured Gammaproteobacteria bacterium
CCTACAGGCATATGCACTACAGCACCAGTTTTTTCAGTACGGAAACTAACTTTACCGCCCTGAAGATCACTAACAGCTTTCTTTACATCCGCTGTTACGGTACCGTCTTTAGGGTTAGGCATAAGTCCACGCGGACCAAGCACGCGGCCGAGTTTACCTAAAAGAGGCATACAATCTGGACTTGCAACTAGAACATCGAAATCCATCCAACCTTCTTCAATCTTCTTAACTAGCTCTTCAGTGCCAGCTTCAATAGCTCCAGCATCTTTGGCTTCTTTTACTTTTTCGCCTTTAGCAATAACAGCAATACGCTTAGTTTTACCAGTACCAGCAGGAAGCACCACAGATGCACGCACTTGCTGATCATTAGCTTTAGTATCAACACCAAGTTGAATAGCAAGCTCTACTGTTTGATCTTTAGCTTTGGATTTAGATCCAGCGGCGAAATCTTTAAGGATTTTAACTGCCTCAGCAAGTTCTAGAGCGCCTGGATTAGCGTCTACAACTGCTTGAATTTTTGCTTGTTTCTTGGTTAGTTTCTTTGGCATAATAATTTTCCTTATCTGTTTACTACAACGCCCATACTGCGCGCTGTTCCAGCAATAATATTCTTAGCTGCTTCGATATCATTAGCATTAAGATCTGGCATTTTAGCTTCTGCTACTTCAGTAAGCTGTTGATTGTTGATAGTACCGACTTTATCTTTGTGCGGCACTGATGAACCTTTCTCAATTTTGATTTTCTTTTTGATTAGAACCGCTGCTGGTGGTTCTTTATATATAAGAGTGAAACTACGGTCTTCATATACAGTAATAACTACAGGAATAACGAATCCCGCTTTATCTTTAGTCGCATCATTATACTGTTTGCAAAATTCCATGATGTTGACACCATGCTGACCTAAAGCTGGGCCTACTGGAGGCGCTGGGTTGGCCTTGCCTGCTTCTAGTTGAAGATTGATATAACCTGTGATTTTTTTAGCCATGATTAAAGTCGCTTAATGCAACAAAAAGCTATTATAGCAATTGCTTCCTCGTAATCGCAGACCTATTCTGTCATTGCGAGCGAAGCGAAGCAATCCATTGCCTGAGCTGGATTGCTTCGTCGCCACGCTCCTCGCAATGACCATGAATACAACAGTTAATTATAAGGAAATCATTAAGCTAGCTCTCGCTGAAGACCTCTCCCCGCGCGGAGATATTACCAGCGAAATGATGGTGCCAGTCGACGCTCAAATCAGCGGCGAAATTATTGCACGCGAAGCTGGGGTGCTAGCTGGATCAGAGGCTGCGCAAATAACATTAGAACTTTGTCGGGACTGGATTGCTTCGCTTTCGGCTCGCAATGACATCCAAACGAACATTCATTTTGAATTTAAAGATGGAGACCGCTTCAATGCTGGTGCGCGCGTCGCAACACTTAATGGTAACGCTAGAACCCTGCTCGCTGCTGAGCGTACCATGCTCAACCTACTGCAGAGGTTAAGTGGTATCGCAACTAAAACGCGCGGCTTAATAGACATGATACGCGAGTATCCAGTGCAATTATTAGACACTCGCAAAACCACACCTGGTTTGCGCGCACTAGAGAAGGCGGCTTTTATCGCTGGTGGCGGCACCGCTCATCGCTACAACCTAAGCGACATGATTCTTATTAAAGAAAATCATTTGATCTTCAGCAAGCTCGACGCTGAGCGCGTTACAGAAGCTCGTCATATCAGCAAGCGCATAGAATGCGAGGTGCAAAATGAGACGGAACTTAAAGAGGTTCTAGCAGCCGGAGTTGATGTAATTATGCTCGATAATTTTTCGCCGCAGCGCGTACGCGAGGCTATCACTAATCTAGGTGCAGCAAGAAACAGTGTCAAGCTCGAAGCCAGTGGTGGTATCAATGAAGCGAACATAGTAGATTACGCAAACTCAGGCATCGACTATATTTCAACCAGTGCTGTTTATACTCAGGTGGGGAATTTGGATTTGACTATGCTGCTAAGCCCTCTAGAAACCCCTCAGCCCTAAGCAACTGAATACCTTTTATTTGCTGCTCATTCTTAAGGTGCCGCACAAGCTGAATGCCGGGATATTTATAATTCTGAGAAAAATTCAAAAGCCCCCGATGTAAATTATCATCAGAAAACTTAGTTTCTATCATCATCTCAACCTTGTCATCACGCACTAGCGCAAAATCTACTTCTTGCTTGTCTTTAGTGCGCAAATAATGCAAGTCACAATTCTCTGCGTGGTAATCCTGCCGCGCATAAACATGCTTGAGCAGGCTAACAGCAACTAAATTCTCGAATTTAACTCCATCATCACCACGCACTAACGCCGTATCAAAGAAATACAACTTAGGTTCTTTAAGTAAACTGCGTGCGATATTTTTCGAGTATGGCGTTAGTCGAAAAACCACATATAGTGCTTCAAGTATTTGAATGTATTTTTTA
This sequence comes from uncultured Gammaproteobacteria bacterium, assembly GCA_964444015.1. Lineage (GTDB taxonomy): Bacteria > Cyanobacteriota > Vampirovibrionia > LMEP-6097 > LMEP-6097 > CAYUFH01. Next base: position 2,444 of record CAYUFH010000018.1, read on the forward strand.
ACGGTCATTTGCGAGATAGCGAGATCCTCTGATAATGACTTGTATGAAACAGGCGAAGCGACTCTATCACGTAGCAACTCAAACAAAAGCCGCATGGCTTTTAGGTTCTGCACCTGATCAAATTCAAAAACATCAGTACTAAGAAGACTATTAATATACTGCTGGCGCCAACGATCAGCCTCAAGGGTGCTTGCGGCTAAATAAGGTTCAGGAAATCCTCCACGCTCAGTTAGTCTATCCAGATCAGTTTTTTCTTTGGCTCTGCTTAACTCGGCTAGCGAAAAGGGTAAAAGCCTGTGCCTAAAATACCTACCAGCAAGCGAGTCGCCAAGCTGGTCATAAACATCGAGGCGCGCGCTACCTGTAACTAAGATGCGCAAACTAGCTAGTTTGGTGTCATATACCCCCTTGAGGTAGTTTTTCCAATCTGGCATTTTATGCAACTCATCTAAAATTAAAAGTTCAGTATTGGGCAACCAGTTTTGATTACGTATAATTTCAGCATCAAGCGTTGAATCGTAATTGAGGTAAACACTATGCTTAAAATGCTTGGCTATTTCTTTAGCAAGCCAAGTTTTACCAGATTGCCGCGGCCCGACAAGAAGCACCATCTTGGACTCAAGGTCTTTAAGTATTAGCCTTTCTTGGCTACGCTTCATACGACTATTATACCCCAGAATAGAGAAAAGTCGCGACTAATCTATATTTCACTATATAAAAGTCGAAATAAGGCTAATTATCATCAAAAACCGCGTATTTAGGGTCTTCTTCATCACCCTCAAACTCGCCAGCCTTCTTGCCTTGATAGTAGAAATACACACCTAGAAGCCCGAAAAACAAACACAATACCCCTGGGCCTAAATAGCTCCAGACAGCACTTTGATTAAGAACACAATTTGGACACATAACTACATTCTAATCTGGATTTTTAACTATGCGGCGTTAGGGCTTATTAAACGTGCAAGAGCATTATAGAGAGCAGTAAATGCTTTTTCGGATTGTTCTTTGATGAAATCAAAACCACTTGCACGCCTAGCGTCGGCAATTCTTTGATTATAGTCGGCTTCTGGTTCAGCTGCCGAGTGTGGCAACCAAATAGCGCGTGCGTTAACTATCGTTGTAAAACGATGTATTAGATTTAAGATGCGGTTGACAAGAAAAGCGTATCCACTATGATGGTGCTGAGAATCTGTAATAGCAGCCCATGCTTGAGTGGCTCCTACCTGGTGATCTGTCTCTGCCATTGCAGCATTAAGTTGTCTTACGGCAGCTGTCACAGAAGACTCAATCGCTTCATGCAGTTCGCCTACTTTCTTTGTTGGAGGGCTTGAAATACAGCTCAGATTATCTGCAATAAGACTAAACGGGTTTAAAGCGTGTCCTATTACTGCAAGTCTATTCATAAAGATAATACTAGCACGCCTGTGTTTAAAGCTGAAAAATTAAGGGAAAAATGATATGATATACATATTATGGATCAGAACCTGCGCAGTCCTAGAGTACTTGGCCTATCAGAAGAAGATTTAACACCGGTAGATTTTCAAAATCGCCAAATAAAAATTTTCTCCGGCCGCGCAAATCCATTACTTGGTAAAGAAATCGCCAAAGAATTAGGTTTAGAACTTAGTAGTATTAGTATCAAGCCTTTCGCTGATGGCGAGCTCTATGTTCAAATTGGTGAGAGCGTTAGAGGCTTCGATGTTTTTCTTATTCAAGCAACTCACCCGCCAGTTAATGAAAACCTGATGGAGTTATTAATTATTATTGATGCTCTGCGCCGTGCTTCAGCGCGCACCATCAACGTCATCATGCCTTACTACGGTTATGCGCGCCAAGACCGCAAAGCCGCTGGCCGTGAGCCGATCACCAGCAAACTGGTCGCTAAACTTATCGGTGAAGCTGGCGCCGATAGAGTAATGTGCTTAGACTTGCACTCAGATCAGATTATTGGTTTCTTCGACACTCTAGTTGATCACGTCTACGCGGCTCCAGTAATCATCGACTACATCAAACGTTTTATCGGCACCGAAGATTTAGTTATAGTATCTCCAGATGTAGGCGGCGTAGCTCGTGCACGCGGCTATGCTAAACGTATCGGCGATGTACCTATTGCCATAGTCGACAAACGCCGTCACCATGATAGACAGAACAGTATTGAAGTTATGAACGTAATCGGTGATGTCGAAGGCAAAGTCGCTATTCTTATCGATGACCTTATCGACACTGCCGGCACTATGACCAAAGCCGCTGACCTGCTTAAACAAAAAGGCGCGCGCGAAGTTTATGCTTGTGCTACTCATGGAGTGCTCTCTGGCCCAGCCTACGAGCGCATAGAAAACTCACCAATCAAAGAGCTTATAGTCACCAACTCTGTGCCGCTGGCACCAATGTGGTATCAATCCAAAAAAGTAGTGCAGGTGTCTGTAGCTCCGTTCCTTGCTGAGTGTATACGCAGAGTCTTCACTAATGGTTCTGTGTCTGGGATGTTTATTTAAGTTGCACGGTCATTGCGAGGAGCGTAGCGACGAAGCAATCCATAATAACAGCGCGTGGATTGCTTCGCCTTCGGCTCGCAATGACGAATTAAAAGTTCGCAAAGACAGAACAAGCTTAGTTAAAGAATCTGCTCTGGCTATGGGCTTCAATGCCGTACGTTTTATTCCGGTTAAACCACTAATAGACGCTGAAGCAAAATTTCTTGAATGGCGTGAGCGCGGTTACGCAGCAGACATGCATTACCTGCTGCGAGAGAACCCTATTAACGCTAGGCCTAGCGAACTACTCGCTAATGCCCGCAGCATTATTATGCTAACTGCTGGCTACTACAGCCCAGCCCCACCTAAACCAGGCCCAGATTGGGGCAGAGTCTCTAGCTACGCCGTCGGACGCGATTACCATAAAGTTCTGCGCAGCAAAATAAAAGAACTACTAGCTAAGCCCGAGCTCCAGGATATTTTTGCGCGCTCGAGATTTTTTACAGACGCTGTTCCATTATTAGAGAAGTCTTTTGCGGCTGAAGCCGGGTTAGGTTTCCAGGGGCGCAACACTCTACTTATATCGCGCGCTACTGGTTCTTATAATTTTATTCTTGAGATTATTACTGATCTTGAGTTTGATTATGATACTGAGCCATCAGAGCTAGTCTCCAAGCAGTCCTGCGGCAGTTGCACTCGCTGCATAGATATTTGTCCAACTAAGGCACTGAAGTTAGAAAACGGTCGCGGTCTACTAGACTCGCGGTTATGTATTAGTTATCTCACCATAGAAAACCGTGGTGAAATCCCCGAAGAGCTCGCAAGTAGTCTTGGTGATTTGGTTTTTGGTTGTGATATTTGCCAGGATGTTTGTCCTTATAATCATAAAGATTATTTGCGTGATCTAGAATTAGCCAAATCAAAAATATTCCCCGAGTTTTGGCCAGAAGCTGGAGTAGGACACTGGTTGCATTTGCCCTCTGTCTTATCAATTGAGACAGAAGAAGAGTTCTACGCCCGTTTCGGCGGCACGCCACTAGCTCGCGCCAAGCTTAGTGGTTTGCAGCGTAATGCTAGAGTGGTACTAAAGAATGCAGCTATAGATAAATGTATATTATAATAAAATTATAACTAAAGATATAAAGCTTCCATTAAGGCTTAAATACGCCTTGACCCAAGCAGAACAATAAAGATAAAATCTTAACTCGTGCTCAGTTTACCAGCTATTAGTAATGCTCAATTCCAGAAGGATCTCAAAGAGTTCGAGCAAAAACTTAGCGAGCTCAAGGGCTCCAAAGATTTTATTGCCCAAGGTCTAAAAGTTGGTGGCTCTAAAGTAGAAGTAATAGTCAAAGCAAAAGACAAAGCACCTATTAGTGTTTGCTTTAAGCGTGATGGGAGCCTAAGCCCCGCGGAGAAAGAAGCTGAGACCAGAGATTTATTCATTACTGTTGCGCACGCCAAAAGAGCTTTTGTTGATGTTGCGCAAAGCATGGGGCAAACCATTCTACCGATGATAGATAGTGTTTGCGGCTATCCAATCAACGATAAACATCCTCATCCACAAGTAGCAGAATTAAAATATCCCGTCGGCGCACACTACTTAGCCAACTTAGATCACGGTATTGTAAACGACACAAACCCATTTCACGAGAGGGTCTTTGTAAATCCAAGCCAAGAGAGTAACAGGCGAATGTACAACCTATTAGCACTCAACCATCTTGCTGTAAGTCCAGGAGTTAATTTTAAATTAGATTACAAAGATGATGATACTCAGCACAGTTTAAGTTTGCAAGCGCAGGCACCTTTTGGTGAGCAGCGAGCCCTGGATCTTAAAATTAGCAGCACCAATGATACTTTACTCGTGGCTCGCAGTGCCTCTACTCATCACAGTTCGACTATTGGCGAAGGTGAGAATGTAATAGGACTTGTTTGCGGTTCTGGTTTTAATATTGGTTCCTGTAATAACTACCAAAGCCAAAAAAATGATTTTACTGGATCTAACAATACTGAAATTGGTGGCAGGCTTAAAGGACTCTCCGTCTTGAAACCTTATATAACTAGCCTAGATCAAAACTTGGTTGAAGCCAAAGGAGAAGACCTGTCTTTAGAAAATCTTCTCGCCTGCCCTAAAGGCAAACTAGAGGGTTTGCCAAATAGACTTGAAACTTTTTGCCAGCAACTTCAAGCAAAAGACAAAAGTGCGGCGAAGCAAAGCATTAAAGAGCTTAATGACGCAATTAAATTTATGGGCTTTAGTAATGAAGATGTACTGAAGTATGAAGATATGTTTTTCGCCGCTAAAACACTTCAATCTGAGAGCCATAAAACCAATAGTTATCGCGAGACTTTAATTAGAAACGCTACCAATACAAATCCAGGTTCAGCCACCACCTTGGTGGCTAGAGCTTTTATCGCGCTACAGTTGTCACAAATCATCAAAGTGCTAGCAAGCCAAGACAATTCTCAACTGCACGCAAGTATGATTGATACTAAAACTAGAAGAATAGCGTTAACCGGTTCTTGGGCTACTAATCTTGTTGAAGCAATGCCATCAGGGTATGGTAAATCTGTTTTTGCCGAGGTTCTCAATAGGGAGCTTAAGCGTGAGGGCAAGGATCAAATTGCAGCAAGTGACATAATTTTATATGGTGATAATGACTACGATGGAATGATTAATCACCTTGACAATGCTTTAATGCAAGCTCGAGCTGCCGCTTCTAGGGCTAGTCAATCCTAGTAAATACTTAGCAAACCATTCTTGGCAAAAGCCGCCTTAGACTCCTCGCCGCTCATAGTTTCAATTAAGGTGATCGCTGTTTGACTAATATCACCAGCACTAATTAAATAAACATATCTCGTTAACGGGTACTCACCTCTACGCAAGGCGCTAGTGTTGAGAGAATCTGCAATTATTGGTGAAACACCTTTATTGTCAAAGACTGTAGATAGTTTAAGAATCTTTACCGTCTTAAAATTCATCATATCGCCAGCACCAATAAAAGCTATTGCATTAGGATTATTCTCTACCATACGCATCATCTGGCTAGTACCCACCACCGGTATTACATCGTCACCAAAAGCTTCGGAATATAAAACTCTATCTCTAAAAAACGCATAGGTACCACCTTCTGGGGGTCCTGAGAATTTTTCTATTTTGGTGCTATTTATAGTCCAACCAAAATCAGACCACTTGGCAAACCCACTGTAAATTTTACGCAAATCATCAAGGGATAGTTGTTGAATAGGATTCGCTGGATTAACCACAACGACAACCGCGTCCATCGCCACCTTATGGTCTTCCAGTAGGCGACCGCGCTTCTGAGCGTCTCTACGCTCATCTATGGTTGGCATGCGCGAACTTGCAGCTATATCTATCTCATCATTAATTAATTTACGGATGGCATTAGTACTATTGCCATCATGTAATTCTAAGTTTAAACGTGGCAACCGAGCTTTTAGTTTGGGCTCCAATTCTCCAATCGCTTGAATCATATAAGTTGGACCATCGATGCGCAGATTATTGCTGCCACCAGGCTTGGGCTTCAACCCTAGCTTTTCGCCCAACTTATATTCTCCAACTAGTCTTTGTACGCCACCTGCGTGGCCACTAATGTAGTTCTCATAAACATACCTAGCACCATAAAATAGTGCTACAAGCATAGCTAAATTCCACAATAGAGCAAAAAATCCACCTGATTTCTTTTTGCTAAGTTGTTGGCGACGACTAGGTATTGAACCCGGTCTTTTACCTGGGACGGCGGTTGCAATTGGTTTTAAGTTTTTGATATTCCTAAAATCTTTGGTTTTTAGATTATCTAAAATATAATCAATACCGTGCTGCAATAGGCGGTTAGTGTAAGTTATATTCTCACCTATATCCATAGCAATAGTATTAAGGTCGGAGTGGTTTTTATAATGTAACTCTAGGCAACGTTTAAGCTTTTTATATTCCTCATAACCAACTTTTGGTTTCACGAAAGATTTAATTTGGGTTAAGTCACCTTGTGTTAGCGACAAATAACCAATTAATTTATTAACCTCAATAAAAAGAGCTATCATCTCTTTTTGTACCTGATTAGAAATACCCTGCTCCCTATAGGCATCAAGATTTTTAGCAAAATGAAAAATCGCCGTTATTGTTGAGTTTTTGAGATCGGCGCTACTTTTCATAAATTTAGTTCTTGCACTAATCTTGTGATCAACAATCGGGTCTCTTCACTAATAGAATTAGATAAATATGAGTCTATTAAGTTTTTAACGGCGTTTAGATCTGGATTAGAACCATCTGACTGCATCCCTTATATTCTACTATTAGACCGTTAAAGGTGCTTGAGGTGAGGGTTTTACTTGTGTTTTATTGGCATAACCAAGTGGGTGAATTGCTCATCAGAAATAGGTTTAATCACCACTGGGTTTAATTTAGCTACCATTGATATTTGCACCCTATCAGAGTCCATACATTTAAGAGCTTCGATTAAATATCTAACATTAAAATAAATATCAATATCATCACCCATGTACTCAATACCAATAGTGTCTTCAGCTCCACCGAAATCTAAATTACTAGATTTAATGGTTAAGGTTTGACCAGAAAAATTAAGGTGAACAAGATTGGTTATCTCATTAGCCATAACAGCCACTCTCTCCAAGCAGGAGAGCATTTGCTTCCTGTCTACTTGAGCAATCTTATCTAAGGATGCTGAATTGGGAATTAGTTGTTTATAGCGAGGGTACACGCCATCTAGTAACCTTGAAACTACAAGCCTATCTTCAGTTTTAAAAACTATTTGATTAGATGTAAAACTTATTTTAATTGTGTCATCAACACTAGATTCTATAATGCGATTAATATCCATCATTACTTTAATTGGGACTATCACTTCTTTTTTAGCTAAAGTGTTTAAATTTTCAGAGAATTCAACGGCGATCTCATAACTAGATAGTCTATTACCATCAGTGCCAGCAAACTCCATTATTTTGGTTCCCGGGTTAACTTCACTGTCTTTAACCGCAATATAAACACCACCCAAAATATTATTAGTGTCATACCTAGAAGCTGCGAACTGCACCATATCAATAATTCTTACAAATTGAGATTTGCTAAGTGAGAAATATGTTTTGGATTCTGGGCGATGTGGTCTCGGGAACTCGTCAGCTGGAATGCCCACTAAATCAAAATTAGCTTTGCGGCAATGGACTGTCGCCTTGTTGTTGCTTAAATCAACAGAAATTTCAACATCATCTTCATCTAACTTAGAGACAATTTCTTCAAGTTTGCGAGCGGATAATGTAATTTTTCCTGATTCAATATTTGATGATGGAATAATCGCTTCTATAGATAAATCCAAATCTGTTGCGTTTAAAGAAAGATGCCCATTGTTGTTCTCAAAAAGTATATTACTTAATATTGGTTGTATGCCTTTATTAGGAACTGCTTTACCAACAGACCTAATGGCTTTATCTAATGTACTCTTTGGAACTTTAAATTTCATCGCTAATATAATTCTAGCTAATTTTTTATATATATAATAAGTATTAGTAGAGTAGAGGAAATCTTGTCGATAACAGTGAATAATGGCTCTACCTAAGCTTAAATTGACTGTAGAAACTTTTCTACATATGTAGAAAACCGAGGGGTTTTGGGCCTAATGGCTGTAAGTATGAAAAATTTGTAGGAAACAAGACGTAGTTTCCTACAACTCACACATAGTTTCGGCAACTATTTACTGGTTTTCTACAATAAATTGCTGTTCTAGTAGATATTTGATAATAATGTCTCGACACTCTTTAATACTATTCTTATCAGTTTCAACAATTATCTCTGGATTAACCGGTTCTTCGTATGGATCTGAAATACCGGTGAAATTTTTTATTTCGTTATTTAAGGCTTTTTTGTATAAACCCTTAACATCTCTATTTTTAACCGTAGTTAAATCGGCTTTTACATATACCTCAACATAGTCTTCACTTAAAGACCTAGCGATGGTTCTAGCCTCTTGATATGGGGCAATTACCGGTACTAAGACAAGCACCCCATGCTTGGAGATCTTACCAGCCAGAAAAGCGATACGCTCTATATTGACCAGTCTATCTTCTTTGCTAAAACCTAAATCACGGCTGAGATGCTTGCGAATCTCATCACCATCCAAAACTTCTAACTCAAGAGTAGCCAGCTCCTGCACCAAAGCGTCGGTTAGGGTTGATTTACCGGCGCCAGATAACCCTGTTAACCAAAGGGTGCACCCTCTGTTGAGTTTGTATTTAGAGCTAGTTTTGGCTTGCACAAATACATATTGTACTCTGTTTGTAGATTGCCTTGCTGCGCTAGAGTTTGCCATACTAGATAAAGTGGCAGCCCTAAAAACCAGATTAGATCAACTACTTGTCGAGCTTGGTTATTTTCCTAGTCGCGAAAAAGCTCGCACCAGTATCATGTCTAATCGAGTGCGCATTAAAGGTGCGGTAATTAACAAACCAGGACACCAGATTAACCTTGATCGTTTTCACGATGATTTGGATTTAAATCCAGAACACCTTACTGTTGAGCAGAATGATAATGATTATGTAAGTCGCGGTGCCTATAAGCTTAAACAAGCTCATGAAATTTTCAATTTAGATTTCCGGGGGGTCGTTGCTTTGGATTTGGGCGCTTCAACTGGTGGTTTTAGTGATTATCTACTTAAGCATGGTGCGCGCCAAATTATAGCGCTTGATGTAGGCAAAGGGCAGCTAGATTTAAGTTTGCGCCAAGATCCTCGGGTTTTAAATATTGAAGAAGAGAATTTCCGGCACACTGATCTTGTTAAGCTAGCTGCCCTCTATCAAGAAAAATTCAATGAAGCTTTGAGTATTGATTATATAGTGGCCGATTTATCTTTTATTTCTATTACTAAGATTCTCGATAAAGTAAAAGAACTTATAGTTCTTTATGGCAGCGCAAATTGCCGTATGGTTTTTTTAATTAAGCCTCAATTTGAAGCGGGCAAGGAAGAAATGGATAAATGCGCCGGCGTTATACGTGACGAGCAGCTCAGGGAAAGGGTTCTAACTGAAACAATAAGCAAAATTATTAATCAAGGTTTTGAGCTTGTTGCTCAAGCGGAGTCGCCGATTAAAGGCGCTAAGGGTAATGTCGAGTATCTACTACTACTTAAGACGATATAATTAGATTAGTGAAAGTCAGTGTATTTTATAATCCAACTAAAGACCAGGCGGAATTGAGAGCAAGGGAGTTCGCTGACGAATTGCAGCGCTTGGATGTTGAAGTTCAAGTCAACAAAACAGAAAAAGACGTTTTTAAGTGGAAAGCTACCTTGGACTCTAGTTTTGATTTGGTGGTAGTCTTTGGTGGCGATGGAACCTTTCTTGCAACGGCTCGCCAAACTGTTGCTTATGGCATACCGATTATGGGTGTTAACCATGGACACCTGGGCTTTCTTTCGGAGTATGGTGATATTGAGCTTAAGTCCCTAGCTGCAGAAATCAAGGCGCGTAACTGGAAGTTAGAGGAGCGCACAGTCATTCAGGCGCAGCTACCAGAATACGGTAAAACCTTTATTGCTATTAATGATATTGCGATTCTACGTTCACACTACACCAATTTACTTTATACGGATTTATACGTGGATGATAATTTACTGCATAGTTTTAGAGCAGACGGTATAGTTGTCTCAACGCCAACAGGCTCTACTGCTTATGCACTAAGTGCAGGTGGTGCGGTTATGGACCCTAATATTCGGGCTTTTGAGATAGTGCCAATAGCAGCGCATTCACTAGCGAGTCGCCCTCATGTTATTTCTGATGAACAAACTATAGTTCTTAAAAGTAAAGATACGCTTGAGTTTTTTATGCAAGCTGATGGGCAGGAGTTAATTAGCCTTGATCCTGGTGCAACTATTGTTGTGACTAGGTTTGAGCAGGCTCTTAAACTTTGCAGGCTCAAATCGGCTGATCGCAATTTCTACAGCATATTAAGAGACAAAATGAAATGGGGACTGGCGAGTTAAGTGTGAATAAAATTATTTTATCTAAGCGCATAGAAGAATTGCCTGGCGCTTTGGATGTTTTTTGTAAACCACAAGCCTTTAGTCGTGAGGAGCTAATTAAAGCTGCGGATAATATTATTATTCCTGCTGCTGATTTAAGCGATTTAGAGAGAGCGGGGATAATATTTTTAGTTAAAGACTTATTTGTTTTAATGTATCAATCCGGCTTAAATAACGCCCAAAGAGCCCTCTGGGGGGCTTTGGCTAAGACGCACACTATTACCATTGCGCGCTCTGATCAGCTTAGTGAAATTAAGCTTGAAGATAGCTCGACTGGCGCACACGTATTACTCAAGCTTTATTCTACTGTTGCCGATGAGAAGCTTTTTGCTGAGTTTATTAAAAAGCCCGCTAGCCAATGCGTTGCCTTGTTGCTTATGGCTACTAGTTTTAAGCCGGCACTACTGGAGCGTATTCAAACAAAAATAACAGGTGATATCTATGAGTCACAAATAGCCAAAGGCTGTTCTCTAGATCTGTTTGAATATTCTTTAGTGGAGCCTAGCTCTTACTGCTTTAATTTAATACATCCGCGCATGCCAAGAGCACAGTCAGCGACCGTTGCTTTATGCTAAAATCCTCGCTATTATGTTCGCGTTTCTTAAAGGTCTAGCTTTTGGTTTTGTTTTGCTCTGGCTCTTGGTTAAGCTTGGTGATAAAGACTAGAACTTTAGCGTCGCTTCCCGCGGCCCAAGCATAGCGTTAGTCACTACTATGCGCTTAGTATTTTTTAGAGCTGACACTGGGTATAACCCTTCGATGATCGGTTGTCTCGCTTCATTGGCAATGATCGGTGCGTTAGTAGCTAGTATTTTAGCGCGCATAGTGCCAGCGAGTATTCCGGCAGCTAAGCTCGGTGTGTGCCAACCCCCATCTAAATCTTGCCAGAAGATATTAGTATAAGAACCTTCGGCAATCTCGCCTCGCTCATTAAGCCAAATTACTTCATCATAGTTTTTAAGCTCAAGGCTAAAATCTTCACGGCGATTAGTTTTAAGTTTAACCAAGGGATCGCTAGAAACAGAATGATAACGCTTGGGATCTAAGATTTTTAGTTGCAATATATGGCTCGGGTCTTGGAAGCGGGTATAGGGCTCTAGGCTAAACCGGGCCGCTTTGATTAACTGATGATTTATATCTAAAGTGAGGCTGATTTTTAGTTTATGCAGGCCTGATTTGTTTTGGCTCTTTAGGTAATGATTTAGCTCTTGGCTTATTTCTGAGGAGACCGCCATGGCATCGTGATGACCAAGCGACGATAAGGACAGCTCTAGCCTGGTGAGATGTGGTTTTAGGTCTATTTGATAGCCCGCGTTATTGAAATCAACACGAATAGTCTCGAAGAGTTCTAGCATCGAATTGCCTCGATTATTTTTTCAGCTTTGAGCCTGGTTTCAGCGAGCTCTTCTAGTGGATCTGACAGTATAGTAATGCCGCTGCCTACATGGAAAGACATTTCGCCGTCTAGCTTGTTAATCACTATAGTTCTAATTAAAATACTATATTCTCCGTAGTGGCGATTCTCATCGTAAGAACCCAAGACCCCAGTGTAAGGCCCTCGAGGACAAGGTTCTAGCTCGCGAATGATTTGCATTGCCCGAATCTTGGGCGCGCCTGTAATAGAGCCACTAGGGAACATCGCATCAAATATTTTATGAAGGTTGGGCGCGCCTGCTTCTATCAAGTCATCGCGCAAAATACCACTAACGGTAGAAATTAAATGCTCGAGGTTATTAAATTTATGTGCTTGCATTAGCTCGTCGACCCGCACGCTGTTAGGCTTAGAGATGCGGCTCAAATCATTACGCTCCAAATCTACTATCATGATATGTTCGGCTTGATTCTTGCTTGAGTGTAAATCAGGCTCATCGCCAATACTGGCGGTGCCTTTAATAGGCATGGTTGATAGTTTAAAATCACCAGAATCTAGTTTTTCTAAGCGTAAAAAACATTCTGGTGAGCTACTAATAATAATATAATCATTGCTTTCTGCTAATTTGGCGTATGGCGCTGGGTTGCTTAGTTTGAGCCGCTTGTAGATATATGCAGCTAAAGCTCGCAGGGGCTCCAGATTGTTTCCGTAGTTGTGTTTAACTATATATTTGCGACTAAGATTAACCTGATAAACATCGCCTTCGCGTATATATTCTTGAACGCGTTTAATTGCATCAGTGAAAATCAGTGGACTTGGTTCTATTAATTCAAGCCTAGGTTCTTCTAGAGAGCTGTTATTTGGCTCAGTTGTGCTCAAAGCTTGCTTACTACCTTCGTAGCAGAATAGTGTGTCTGGGGGCACTGCTTATAATTTTAGCTTAGCGGCAGCGACGCATCTTAACCGAGGCATCACCGGTAAACCAGAGGGCGTTAATCACTGGTTTGCGCACTATGATGCTCACGGCATTAAGCGCTGGGAAGCGAGATAGTAGCCCAGAGCAAATCTCAGTGCAGAGATGTTCTATTAAATGATAGGGCTTGGACATAGTTATATCCTGCACTGCTAGCGAGATATCTACATAGTTGATAGTGTCTTTAACATTATCACTAGCGCCTGCAGCACTCAGATCCAAATCGAGCTCAAGATCTATGTGCACACATTGACCGCGCTCACGCTCTTCATCGTAAACACCGAGCTTACAATAGACTTCTATGTTTTTAAGATGGATTTGATCAGACACTGTTTAACTGAGTATTTCTGCTTTAAGTTTTTTAAGACGCTTATTGAATTCTAAGCTTAAATCCCAAGCATCTTTGGACTCTTGATATAAGCCTTGATTGCGCTCCTCTAGTTCTTTGATGCGCTGGCTAAGAACCTCGCAGCGTTCTTGAGCTTTAGTAAGTTCAACTGAGCTTTCTGTGTTAATGATGACAGGGCTACTAGGAGCCGTATTGCGCGCCTTCTGCAACTCAGCTTCAAAAGCCTTAGCCTTCTCGCTAATAATTTCTAGCTCCTCTTGAGCTTGGCTTAATTTTTTTTCTAGTTCTTTGATGCGATTTGACTTCTCGTTAAGATGAGTTTGCAGCTTAGCGGTTGAATCATTACCTTCATCGCGGTCCAGCTGGTTGATTGCTTTTGCAATGGCGGACTGGGCTTCTCTCAGGGCGGTTTTGTCTCCAGCTCCAAGTAATTTCTGCAAGAAACCAGCGCTAGTGTTTACTTCTTTAAGTACTGCTGCACGCGCGGATTCGAGTAATGACTTGGTGTCTTTAGACATGTTCTAGCTCCTTCTCTTCTTGATTAGGAATCACTTTTAATAATTTGATGCCCATGCGGCGCTGCGAAGGATTTAGGTTGGAAATCTCAGCTTCAACAACAGTGCCGATCTCAGGGAAATTAGTATCATCCGCGAAATTTGATTTGTGTAACAAAGCTTCAATACCAGGAAGTATTTCTACGAAAACCCCGAAATCAGCTTGGGTAACAATAGCCCCACTGACTTTAGCGCCGAGCTGTATAAACTCAGGTAGCACAGTCCATGGGTCTGCCTGAGCTTGTTTAACGCTAAGCCCAATTTTTTTATTTTCAGTGTCTACACGAAAAACTTTAGCAGTGAGTTCATCCCCGACTTTAACCAGATCACTAGGTTTCTTAAAACGTCTCCAGCTTAATTCAGAAGCAGGCACTAAAGCGTCTACCCCGCCAACATCAACAAAAACACCAAAATCGGCAATGCGAACTATTTTGCCGTGTATCTCTTGTCCGATTGATAGGGTGCGCATTACCTCTTCTGTGTGAGCAGCTTTTTGTTCATCACTAATAACTCTATTATTGAGTATGATTTTATTCTTAGTACGATCCAGTTCTTGAATGCGACCAGAGATATGCTTGCCGATCCAGTCATTTTGGGCAAGCCCAGATAGTGGACCATAATGCGAATCTATGTATCTAAATGGGACGAAAGCAGTTTGCTTGGTGCTGGCTATTTCTACCTCAACACCACTTTTGACTAATCTAGTAATAAGTAAATCTAAACTTTGACCTTGCAGCTCTTCTAGCTTGTGCCAGTTTTTTGAGTTTTCTATTTCACGCAAAGATAGTTTGTAGATACCATCTTGATTTGCGTCATTACCAATAATACAAGCTTCAATACGATCACCGACATTGTAGTCAATTGAACCTAATTCCTGCGCTGGTATATACGCTTCATAGGTTTTATTAATATCTACATAAAGCCCTCGCGAATTTTTAACTAAAACTGTTGCGCTACAAATCTCACCTGCCTTAGGCTTGTTTTCTTTGCGTTCTAACAAAAGTTCCGCTTGTATGATTCCGAAGTCTTTAGCTGACATAGTAGGTTCCCGTAGTACAGAATTGATTTTAGCTTATTTGCTCTTGTAATTGCCTTCTTTGGCAGCAGCTTCGAAATAATATAACGCAGATAAGCCTAGTCCCAGTGCCACAGCAAGATAGATAAAGCCAAAAAGGTTCAGAGGATCATTGCCAGCGGCTCTAAGTGCTCTAAGTCCAATACCAAGAGCTATCATCAGACTAATAGTTATGGTTCCATGCAGCCCATAGAGCAATAGCCAGCCATAAAGATAATACCCTGGCTCATTCTTGACTTTAGTCAAGTTGCCGATATTGCGGTTTGCGGCTTTTTTAAGTACGGTGCGGGATTTCAGCACACCAAGAATAATAGCTATAGGCAATAGAGCCAGCTGCCAGCTAGGACTACTAATGTATGGCGCTAACCATTCAAAAGCACGCGAGCCAATGCGCAGAGCAACTAATAACCAAATGCTACCAGCGACTATAAGACTAAAGTTCTTAGTGTTCATCTTGAACAACTCTAGCAAATATTAGAAAAAACCATGTTAATACTCAGCTAAATTTAGATAAGCTAAAATGAGCAATCGGAGAAATATACAAATGAGAATAGGTGTACTTACAGGTGGCGGTGATTGTCCAGGTCTTAATGCGGTAATTAGAGGCATAGTTTACAAAGCAGTTAAACAATATGGTTCTACCGTTATTGGTATTAAATATGGCTGGAAGGGCGCTGTTGAAAATATCACCACAGAGCTCACCATTGAAAACACTGAAGATATAGTTCGCGAAGGCGGTACTATTCTCAAATCTTCTCGCACAAATCCATTCAAGAAAGAAGGTGCGCCAGAAGCGGTAATTGCAACAATGAAAGCCAACAAGCTTGATGCGCTAATAGCAATTGGTGGCGAGGATACTTGTGGAGTGGCTTCTAAACTTTATAACCAATACAAAATCAATGTTATTGGTGTGCCTAAGACTATTGATAACGACCTTAGTGGTACTGATGTAACTTTCGGTTTCGATACTTGCGTGAATATTGCAACAGAAGCGATTGATTCATTGCACACTACTGCTTGCTCGCATGAGCGCGCGATAGTTTGTGAAGTGATGGGACGTCATGCTGGCTGGATCGCATCATACTCGGGCATTGCTGGTAACGCGGACTACATACTCGTGCCAGAAGAAGAAGTTAATATCGATGAATTGTGTGCGGTAGTCAAAGAAGCATATGAAATGCAATCTTACGCAATCATCGTTGCTGCTGAAGGTGCAAGGCTGGGCGGCGAAGATATAACTAAAGATACTGAGCTTGATTCTTTCGGGCACGTGAAGCTTGGTGGTATCGGTGAGCACCTTGCTAAAGTCATCGAAGAGCGCACGGGGATTGAGACTCGCTCAACAGTCTTAGGTCACATTCAGCGCGGTGGCAGACCCTCAGCTTTCGATAGAGTATTAGGTACTCGCCTCGGCTGCAAGGCTGCTGATATGGTGCATGCTGGCGACTGGGGCAAAATGGCAGCTATAGTAGGTAATAAAACTGAAGCGGTAGATCTTAATATCGCTGTAGGTTCACTTAAAACTTTAGACATGAGCATCCATGAGGATTCTAAGTATTTCTTTGGTGGAAATAAGATTAAGCAGGTGGTTTAGAGGGACTTTTCTAGTCTCTCGACTTCAGACTTAATCTTTTCCAATTGTCTGCGCGCGTTTTTTAGTGAAAAATACAAAGGGAGGGAACCAAAGCCTGCAAGCGCGAGGGCTCCTAAAAGCAAGCGCAAAGCATTTTGTCTTTCTTCCTCAGTTGCTCGTCTTTCTTCTAATAGTTTGTTTAAAGCTGCTTCTGCTACTTTCGCGTCGTTTCCGCTAGCTTTAACTAAATCTTGAATTTCTTTTGGGCTTACGACTGTAATCGTTCTATCTTTAATAACTTGATGTATGTTGGTGGGTCTTTGATTTCCGGGATTGGTGCTATCTGCCGCCTTTGCATTGTTTTGGCCATCTGCTGCTAATAATGCTGTTAAGAGGCTCGTAGTGGCGGCTGTGGTTTGGAAAGTTTTTGTAAGAGGACCCATGCCTAAGATAATAGCATAATTATGCCAGGCTGTATAATCTTATCTTGTGCAGCTTTCTGGCGCATTATTTCCGAGTTATAGCTATGACGACCACAAGGCCTAAATTTTTGGCAGAAGCCGTTAATCGAGAGTTGGGAGTGAAATCCGCTCCAGCCTCACGCTGTCCATTTAGTGGCGATGGTTTTAGTCTTAGATTTGATCTAGTTAAAAAGTTTTTGAATGAAACTAAAATGAAAAAACTTAAAACAGAGCTAGCTAAGTCTAATATGGGATTTTCTAATGCTGATCACAAGCAGTTTGCTGAGGATGCGATTGATGCACTTAGTACCAAAAATAATGGTTTGGCTTTGTTTTGGACAAGAGTAAGCCATCTACTGAGCGAGCGATGGGAACAGATTTTAGAAGAACCTAGCTTTATTAAAACTATTATTGAATGTATCGGTGAACCAAGGAGAATAGCATCAGCTCAAGATAGATTTGCAACTCCTTTACAAGATATATTGTTGGCTGGTATTAATGCTGGTGCAGCCATAACGGCTAGTTTGCTTAAGCTTATACCAGAGGTTTATCAACAAGCAAAAAATACAACGATAGATTCTCAGACATATAATCTTGCAAGTGAAAATCTTCTAACCTTGCTTATGGAATTGAAACAAATGCACCTTAGGGGACTTATAACTTTTACAGATATATTTTCACCGCTTCGA
>CAYUFH010000019.1:0-6209 GCA_964444015.1 uncultured Gammaproteobacteria bacterium
CTACTGAGGCTGCTACAAAAGCTCTAAGAGAAGCCGAAGAAAAAGTTGCTAAAGCTGCAACTGAAGTCGAAGCTGCAAAAACTCTAAACAATGCTGCTCAGCGTGCAAGGCAAGAGGCTACAGAAATTGCTGATGCAACTGCAAAAATTGCGAGCGAAGCTGCAGAAATGGCCGATAAAGCTGCAAATACCACAAAAACTCAACAGTTTCTAGGATGGCTTACAAGTACCATAAAAGGACAACCATCAAGACAAGCTGCTGCTCGAGCAAGAGCGGTACGAACAGCTACAAAGGCTGAAGAAAATCGTAAGGCTTTAAGAGAATTACGTGAAATTGAAGAAAAAACCCTTACCAACTTAAAAGAAACTACTCAAAATCTTGAAGAAGCTACAAAGATTGCAAAAAAAGCCAGAATTCAAACCCTTGACTACAAAGCTGTAGACGAAGCTTATAAGAAAGCAGTACAAGAAGCAGATGGACTTGCAGCGACCTTTTCTTCTTCCAGTGCTAACAATAACTTAGCGACAACAGCAGCAAAAGAACAACGCGAGGCTCTCTTAAGAGAAGCAACTGAAAGATGGCAAGAACTAGAGCTTATAGAAAAACACTTATTGGATACAAATCCGAAAATTAAAGCAGCACATCAAACATTAGAAGCTATTAAAGATAGGCATGGAATACACTCTGCCGAGTATTTTCGAGAAAAGAATCAATATTCTAAACTATTGAGAGGTGAAGATGAACTTACTTCTGTAGCTGCAGCTCAAAATCGTGCAGCAGGAGCACCATTGAAACCTGGTTCTAGCCCAACTACAGTGCAAACATCACAGATTACGGGAGCGACTAATAAACCAGCAGTAGCTCCAACACCAGTACCAGTAAGTAGAGTAGCCAATTACGTAGAAAATCCAACAACACTTCGCCAGGCAGAAGCAAAAGCAACAGCACTCGAACAAAAATGGAAAAACCTAGATCATAAGACTCATCCACAGGAGAAGACTACAGCATTTCAAGAATACAATACAGCTTCAGATCAGCAAATAGAATTTATTAGAGCCGTACACAAAAAATACCCAGATCTTGATGAGGCACGTAAAGCGGCAATTAGATTATCAGAGCAAAGACATAATCTTCAAAAACAGCTTAACGCATTACCAAAACACAAACACAAAGAAATTAGTGATATTCAACAACAACTTACTACCGCTGAACAAGATTTAGCAACAGCTAATAGTCAATATAAAGAACTTTTAGATAACGTACGAGATATACATAAATCTGAGCTTACAATGGCAACCAAAGCAGCCATTGAAACTGCTCCGCAACCTACAACAACAGCAGCTTTAGCTAATCAAATCCCAATATCACATTCAGCAATGGGTGCACCTCCATCAGCACCAGTTCCATCAACAGGATCAGTAGCTCCACCAGCACGAATAACTGCACCACTATCTCCAGCTCAATTAGCAAGAATCCCAAAAGCAACCCAAGAACTAGAAACTCTAAGAGGACACCTAGCTAGAACTCGATCTACTCTCGAAAGAGACCCTCGCAACACCAGAGCCAAAGGCCTATTGCGCAGTCAACAAGAACGAGAAGCAAAACTTGAAGCCGAAATCAAACAACTCAGCGGAAACCTGGCACCTAGTGTCTAAAGTTCTCTACTATCTTCCAAACTCAATTCACGCTTTTTTGCCCAAATACCGTGAATTTAACTCAAAAATCACCCAAATTCACGCATTTAGCCCTAAAAACCGTGAATTTTAAAGCCCTCTACCCCCAACCCTTCCATCAGCATGCCTCTGTATAAACACCTTATGGTGCCTATCGCTAGTTAGGTAGCCATCGAAGATAGCTTCTTTAGTGCTGCCACCATCTTCATAGCTAAGCTTAACGGTGCGCTTAAGCCCAGAATCTAATTCCAAACCTTCTTTATTAGAGTATGTAAGCCAGCTCAAACCATCTGCGCGCAACTCGAAGACATAAACGTCATACTTCATATCCAATGGTTGATCGTAATGATCTGATGCCCTAAAAATATAAGTAGACTCATCCGGCGAAAGAGAAATCTCGAACTCGAACTCACGCTTATCAGGAGCCAAAGCTTTAGGTGCAGCGTGGCGAGCTTTCTCTTCTTTAATTTCTGTAATTTTATTTTTGGTGAGTTCAGCTTGAATAGCAGCTTGCGCTTCTAGCACTTGAGTGAAGTGATGTGAAGTCGGATCAGAAACACGGTGACCAGCTTCTACTTCAACAATTTCTGAGCCAGCTCCAGAGCCCAGCTTGAGCTTGATACCATCAGCCATACAGTAACTATAAGCAAGCGCTGCTCGTATATCTTCTGCCCGCAGACCTCGATGTGCACGCAAGACATCAGACTCAGTGAGCCCTTCAGCAAGAGTAAGCAAAACGTCAGCGACAGTAACTCTAGTACCACGTATACGCGCCTTACCACTACAGACATCCGGGTCTATAACTATTCTTGATTCTGCTAGTGCGCGGAGGTTCACTATATATATTTTATGCCCTTTGGACATAGATCAGATAATTCCCACCCTTGCCATTAAGCCAAATCCCCCATAGAATCTTATTGATGGATTTACTAGCAAAAATCTCTTATATACCTTTTTATCTTTTAAGTGGAGCCGCTATAGTGTGCGCCCTTGGAATGATACTTAACCCTAATTTAGTTAGGGCTGGTTTTACACTTATCGGCTGCTTTTGTTCGATAGCAGGCTTATATTTCATGCTTAACGCCAATTTTGTTGCTGTTTCGCAAATACTTATCTACGCTGTTGGCATAGTTTTAGTAATAGTATTTGCGGTGATGCTCTGTTCACTGCGTAATAGCGCTGGAGATATGCCTGATTCAGAGACTGTCGAAGGCTCAGTGATACAAATGCGCAGATTATTCGCTTTAGTAATCTCTGCGGGGCTTTTCTATTTACTATCTACAATCATACTTGGACAGAACTGGGAATTAATCAAACACCTCACTGGTGCTAAAGCCCACGAGCCTTTTATGGCGCAGCTTTCGAGCCAGTATACTACTCGCATCGGCATACAAATGCTTAGCGATTACATACTTCCATTCGAGCTAGTCTCGGTATTACTACTAGTAGTGCTAGTCGGCACTGTGATACTCAGTAAAAAAAATATAAATCATGAACATAACTAATATTGGCTTAGAACACTATTTATTGTTATCTGCGGCGCTGTTTAGCATTGGTGTCTACGGACTAATAACCCGTAATAATGCTATTCGCGTACTGATGAGTATAGAAGTCATTCTTAATGCGGTGAATATTAATTTCGTTGCCTTTGCTCATTATGTCGATCCAGTACTAGCTAAAGGACAAGTATTTTCACTCTTCGTTATGGCAATAGCAGCAGCCGAAGCAGCAATTGGACTAGCTTTGTTATTATTAATCTATCGTAATCGAGTCAATATCCAAATGGATTCATTCAACGTACTCAAATGGTAGATAATGCAAGCTATATAGCCAGAGATAAACAATTTCTCTCACCTGCGCTTAATCGCGCTTTCCCTATAGTCGCAGCCCGCGCTAGTGGATCCTATATCTATGATGTCGAGGGCAATGCTTACTTAGATTTTACTAGTGGCATCGCTGTTAACCAAGTAGGGCACGCACACCCAGAGGTAGCGGCAGCCATAGCTGAGCAAGCAGCACTCTGCATACATACTAGCTGTGTAGTGCATTATCCAGCAGTAATAGAGCTAGGCGAGAAACTAGCAAGCATACTACCAGGCAATATTAATTCGACTTTTTTTTCTAATAGTGGAGCCGAGGCTATAGACGGTGCCATCAAACTCTCTAAACTAGCTAAGCCAGGTCGCAGTAATATCATCGTCCACAAAGGTGGCTTCCACGGACGTACCATAGGCGGCACTTCGCTTACTACTTCTAAGTCAATCTACAAGCGCTATTACGAGCCTCTACTACCAGGAGTGCACGCTGTCGAATACCCTAATGTTTATATCTACAATAATGAAGCAGATAGACTAGATTACGAGCTTAACCTCGCGAAAGTAGAATTACAAAGATTATTAGACACTACTGTGCACCCAGAAACTGTGGCTGCCATATTCATTGAGCCAATTATGGGTGAAGGTGGCTATATCCCTGCTCCTAAGAGCTACCTTAAACATCTGCGTGCTATTTGCGATCAGTACGGCATCTTACTAGTATTCGATGAAGTCCAATCAGGTATGGGGCGCACTGGCAAGTGGTTTGCTTGTGAAGAATCTGGAGTAGTACCAGATATCATCGTTATGGCTAAGGGACTTTCTGGTGGCATTCCACTAGGAGCCTTCTCTGCCAGCAGAGAGCTTATGGGGTTAATGCCTCCAGGTTCTCACGGTAGTACCTTCGGCGGCAATCCAGTATCTTGCAGAGCGGCACTCAAGCTTATCGAGATTATTGAGCGAGATAAAGTTTTAACCAACGTTGAAGCTAGATCTAAGCAAGTCTATGATTTCTTCACTAAGCATTATCCTAATTCTGACTCTCGCAAAATCAACAAAGACAATTCTATAGTACGTTTGCGCGGACCTGGACTGATGATAGGCATAGAGCTTGAAACTATGGATATAGTAAACGCAGTGAAGAAACAATGTTTCGAAAATAAACTATTACTACTAGGCTGTGGTACTTACGGTAACACCATTAGGCTAGCTCCTGATCTTACAGTTACTGAAGCTGATATGGCTAAAGGTTTAGAAATTATGCGTGCCGCTATTGATGCGCATACTAAGGCATAAATTAAATGTCAAATAAAATCATAAATCGTAATCCAGCTAATAATTCTGAAATAGTTTCGGAGCATGCTAGTAATAGCACTGCTGAACTAGATACTATGCTAGCCAAATCAGAAGCCGCTTTCAAATCTTGGAAACTAGTCCCTGCACCTAAAAGAGCAGAATACCTGCTTAAAGCCGCTAATATTTATCGTGCGCGCAAAGCTGAACTCTCGAAAATATTACATCGTGAAAACGGTAAATCACTAGAAGAAGCAGAAGGCGAGATTCAAGAAGTAATAGATACTTTTGAATTCTTCGCTGGTGAAGGTCGCCGCATTTATGGTATGACCGGGCAATCTGAGATGTCAGCTAAATCCATCATCACTGTACGCGAACCGATTGGACCAGCTGTATTTATTACTGCTTGGAATTTTCCAGCAGCAGTACCTAGTTGGAAGGCAGCCCCAGCCTTGGTTACAGGTAATACCTTCATACTTAAACCTTCTGAGCTTGCTCCACTGAGCGGCAAGATGCTAGTAGATATACTTAACGAAACTGGTCTACCTGATGGTGTAGCACAAGTAGCTATGGGTGCTGGCGATGTAGGTAGCTACCTAGTGCGCGCTCCTCAATCTAAGATAGTCTCAGTTACTGGTTCAACCGAAACCGGTAGAGAGGTCGCTACGGTAGCTGCTGCCAACTTCAAAAAATGCGCCCTCGAGTTAGGCGGCAAGAACGCTGCCATAGTATTAGATGACGCAGATCCAGATCTAGTCGCTAATGGACTTGTTTGGGGTGCTTACGGGACTGCTGGTCAGCGCTGCACCAGTACTAGTAGACTTATCATCGATTCTAAAATCCTAAAACCAGTATTAGAGAAATTTAGAGAACAAGCGGCTAAACTCTACGATACTAAACCCAGCAAATCTTACGCACCTATTATTAGTGCAAGACAACTTGAAAAAATTCACTTACTAGTTCAAGAAGCTATTAAAGAAGGTGCTGAACTTGTTTGTGGCGGTGAAATTAAAGACAACGGCAATCCAGGCTACTACTACGCTCCCACTATCCTTAAGATCAAACCTGAGATGCGCATAGCTAGAACTGAAGTATTTGGACCAGTCTTAGCAATAATCGAGATCACAGAAAAAACTAGAGAAGAGAGCCTGGCTACTGCACTTGCTATAGCCAATTCAACAGACTACGGACTATCTAGTTCTATTTATACTCGTGATATTAACCTTGCTATGCAAGCAGCATCTAGCCTGGAGTCTGGCTTAGTCTATATCAATGCTCCTACTATAGGTGCTGAATGTGGTGGTGCCAGTCTTTTTGGTGGCTGGAAATCTACTGGTAATGGTAGCCGCGAAGGTGGGGTCACAGCCCTAGATACTTATACTCAATACAAAACTATCTCTATAGATTATTCTGGCAAGCTACAGCGCGC
>CAYUFH010000019.1:6309-19840 GCA_964444015.1 uncultured Gammaproteobacteria bacterium
CTTATACTCAATACAAAACTATCTCTATAGATTATTCTGGCAAGCTACAGCGCGCACAGATAGACTAATACTGTGCTACGCTCCTTGAAAAGTAGGTGCAGCTAATTTTTGTTTAGCTAGTTGATTAATCTCATCTATAGTCATGTTTCCAGCTAGATCCATGGTTACGCCACGAGCTTTAGCTTGAGATATTTTCTCATCAGCCATAGCATTAAGCTCTGGATATTCAGCAGCAAGTAACTTCAGCTCAGCGACAGTCAGAGAACCAGCTTGAGCCCTAGCGGCACTTAAGACAGCTGCTTTATCATCGTCATAGCTAAGATACTCTTCCTTAAGACCTAGTTGTAATTTTTGAGAGCGGATTGAAGCATTAATTGCAGCTATTGATTTAGCATCACCAGCAGTGGCAAGCATTAGATCCTGTTTACGCCTATTAGCGGCTTCAGCTTGGATCTCGTGCATTTCAACCTCAGTTTCACAAAAAATAGCCTGACCTGTACTTGGATCATAAGCAATATATTTTCTAGCGAAATAACTTGCTTCGAAACTCTGCCTTCTTTGTGAAGCGATAAAACCATCTTTCTTAGTTTCTGGATTTTGAATATTTGTTTCAGTAGAATTTTGTGTAGGAGCAGCAGCCTTGGCTGACGCGCGGACACCTTGCGCAAGACCCTTATGAATAGAGGTATCTAGCCTAGTCATACCCTATGGTACTGAGACTGGGTTAAGGAGAGGTTAAATAAGCATTAGGCTTGAATAAGCAAGCCTTGATTAGTAGCTCTATCAAGCATAGTTCTTAGTTGATTAGGACTAAAATTAGCAGCAGAATTTAAGCTTAATTTTAAACGCTGAGCTAAATCATGATGCCCAGAATTAATATTTAACCATGGCATTGCAGATTTTAATTTAGCAAGCTCAGCAGGTTTGAGGCTCGTAGAGGCAGTTCTAAGAGCATCTGCAAACATAGATTGATATTCCGCTGGAACCTTATCTAAAGAAACACCAAAAGCAAATTCAAGCGCACTCTTCACTGTATCTGGAGAACCAGTACCAGCTGCAAGCTTGGCGAAAAGAACACGTAACTTCTCTTCTTTTTGTTGCTCCGCAAGAGTGCGTTCTTTATCACGGTTCAATCGCTCAAGAGCTTGAGCAGCCCACTGGCGATGAAAAAAATTATCAATTGTCTGAAAAAAAGATGACATTTAACTCCCAACCCTTTAAATTCCCCTTGTAGGAACCACAAGAATCCACCCTTAGACATATAAAGCATTGAAGCTGCTAGAATTGACAACGACCGTCATTGCGAGCGTAGCGAAGCAATCCATCCCTGCATAATGGATCGCCACGACGCTACGCGGCTCACGATGACGGAACTAGACAAGATAACATATGTCCAAAAGCAAAGCCGAAAACAACAAGCTCTGGGGAGCCAGCTTCAGTGCCCCAGCAGCACAAATATTAGAAGAATTCAATAACAGCATAGGATTTGACTATAGACTATACAAACATGACATCCAGGGCAGCCTAGCCCACGCGCAGATGCTTGCTGAAGTTGGCATTATCAGCAAGGACGACTATCAAGAAATTAAACGCGGACTAAATATTATCCTAGAAGAAATCAGCAGTGATACTCAAGCCTGGATCAAGGCTCGCAGTAAAGACGAAGATATACACATGGCTATAGAGCGTAGGCTAACTGAGCTTATCGGCGATGCTGGTCGCAAACTACATAGCGCACGTAGTCGTAACGATCAAGTCGCAGTTGATCTTAGATTATGGCTAAGAGATGAGCTGAAAATAACCAGAACTTTAGTCAATAATTTAAGAGCTACTTTGATCAAAAAAGCTAACGACGATCTTAATTGCATTCTCCCTGGTTACACTCACTTGCAGCATGCTCAACCTATCTCACTAGGGCATTATTGGCTAGCACACGAAGCTAAACTTAGTCGCGACACTTCTAGATTAAGTGATGCGCTTAAGCGAATGAATGTTAATCCCCTAGGCTCTGGAGCTCTCTCTGGAACTAGCTGCCCTATAGATAGAGAAAGCACTACCCTTGCATTAGGCTTCGACAGACCCAGTGAGAATAGTTTAGATGCAGTGTCTGATCGCGATTACGTAGCTGAGTATGAATTCATTATCTCTATGATCATGGTGCACTTATCTCAGCTGGCTGAAGAGATGATACTTTGGAGTACTAAAGAATTCGGCTTCATCGAGATCTCAGATGCCTTCGCTACAGGCAGTAGCATGATGCCACAGAAAAAAAACCCAGACGTGCCAGAACTGATACGCGGCAAAACTGGTCGAGTCATCGGTGCTTTGCAAGCCCTACTGGTAACACTTAAAGGTCTACCACTAGCCTACAACAAAGACCTTCAAGAAGATAAAGAAATGTTATTCCAAGCCAATGATACGGTGCAGGTTTGTCTACGCATCACTAAAGAATTTCTAGAAAACATCAGTGCCAACAAAGATCGCATGTACGATGCTATTTATAATAGTTACGCTGATGCTACAGATGCTGCTGAATACCTAGTACGCAAAGGTATACCTTTCAGGGTTGCTTACGAGGCCGTCGGCAAGGCAGTTAAATACGCTATAGAGCGCAAACGCCTGCTTAAAGAACTTAGTATCTCTGAATGGCAAAGCATGCACCAATCTTTCTCAGAAGATATGGAAGATCTACTTAAACCTGAAATATTAGTAGATAGCCGTAAAATTACTGGTGGTACCGCTCGCAGTGAAGTACTTAAAGCAATCAACTACGCTCAAGAAAGACTAAACCAAGAAAATGCTAACTAGACCTAGAAGACTTAGACGCAATCAGAACATCCGTGACTTAGTGCAAGAAACACATTTGCGTATAGAAGATTTTATATATCCGATGTTCGTTGTCGACTCTCCTAAATCTTCTAAGCTCTATAGTTCAGAAATTAAATCTATGCCAGGAATATCTCGCTATGGCATAGACGCACTATTAATAGAAATAGAAACTGTTATGAAGCTAGGAGTAAAAGCTATCGCATTGTTTCCTGTAATCTCTCCAGATCTTAAAGACCTTGAAGCGAAGGAAGCTTTCAACCCGAATGGACTTACCCAAAGAGCAGTGCGCACCATCAAAACCAGATTTCCTGAGCTTATAGTAGCTACTGATGTCGCTCTAGATCCCTATACTATTCACGGTCATGATGGACTTCTAGGTGTACCAATGAATCCTAGTCGCCGTAAGTTACACGACGAATTCAGCAAACAAGCCGACGTGCAGCATACCGCAGCTGAGATTCTTAATGATGCTACAGTAGCTGCACTCTGTCGCATGGCATTGGTGCAAGCTGAAGCTGGAGCAGATATAGTTGCTCCATCAGATATGATGGATGGACGCGTAGGAGCAATACGCAGCGCTCTAGACTCAGCAGGTTTTCAAGATGTAAGCATAATGTCCTACACCGCCAAGTACGCTTCATGCCTCTACTCACCATTTAGAGAAGCCTTAGGCTCACTTGGAGTAGAGAACACCGAGAACATTGGCACTGACTATCCTAGTAACGAGCCAGAGCAAATACACCCCGAGGCTCCGCGCATGTTAATTCCTAAAGACAAAAAAACTTATCAAATGAATCCTGCTAATTCGCGCGAAGCATTTAGAGAATTACAGCTCGATGTAAGTGAAGGTGCAGATATAGTAATGGTCAAACCAGCTGGTATGTACTTAGACATCATAAGTAAATTTAAAGCCAACTCACCTGTGCCAGTCGCAGCCTATCAAGTTAGTGGTGAATACGCAATGATACACGCTGCTGCCGCTCAAGGACTAGTAGACCTCAATCAGGCCACCTGGGAGTCACTAATAGCCATCAAAAGAGCCGGAGCGGATATTATTCTAAGTTATTTCGTGAAGTCATTTAGCAAGAACTAAAACTAGATAATATGGCGTGGTTGAGAGCTTTTAATGAGTTAATACTCAATATGATAATATGTATATAGGCATTGCCTATGATTTCCAGCCTAAAATCTTATTTCAATAAGATAACTAATCTCGCTCCACTGCGACGAATAAAAGAGATCGCTGTTAATTTATTGGACAGATGCACTGGTGGTAGAGGTTTAAAAATTTGGGCTAAACCTAGAGTGCGCCCAGTTAAATCTCATGGAGCTTTTCATGAGTTCGTTCTTGATAACGGACTAAGAGTCATAGCCAAACAAAGTAAAGGCAAGCAAGTAAGCGCTAGCTTGCATATTAAATCTGGTGCCATGAAAGATCCTAAAGGCAAGGAAGGACTCGCGCATCTACTTGAGCATTTGGTATGCAGTAAAACCGTAGAATTTGGAGACAAAGTAAGTAAAATTGCAGATATCAATGGCGGCTATTCTAATGCCAACACTAATCTAAACAAAACTAGCTACGATTTAATTCTACCTAAAGAAAAACTAGATCTGACTTTAAGAATACTTGCTGCCTATATGCGTGATCTCAAAATCGACGAAACTGAACTTAATTCAGAGAAGAACATTATCGATCGCGAGAATCTAATGCACAAGTCATCACCAATTTGGGAACTGAGAGAAAATATCAATAAAATACTTTATGGTGAAAATAGTCTATTTTGCAAAGATCTTCTTGGTGACAAAAAAAGCCTAGGAGCTATTAGCCTTACTGATTTGCAAGCATTTAA
This sequence comes from uncultured Gammaproteobacteria bacterium, assembly GCA_964444015.1. Lineage (GTDB taxonomy): Bacteria > Cyanobacteriota > Vampirovibrionia > LMEP-6097 > LMEP-6097 > CAYUFH01. The sequence continues at coordinate 10,989 of CAYUFH010000019.1, forward strand.
AGAAGCCGAATATTGCCCAAATAATACAGTATTAGAGATTAGCGGGGATTTCGAACTACCACAACTAAAACAAAAACTAGAGCAACACTTCGCTCCACTTAAAAGAAACCCTAAGCACCAAGAAATCAAAGATCCTGGGATGAATGGCTCCCCAGAAAAAGAACATAAGTTCAAAGTAAACCTAACCCAAGCAGGAGTAGAGCTTGTGCATAAATCAAATAAATTCAATCTACGCGAGCGAGCTATTGCTGAGCTGATAATAAAATCACTAGACTCAAAAACAGGCAAAAGACTTTATCACAAATTAATTAATATTCCAGATCCACTTATCACGAGTTTCACCACAGAAATGGTTACTGATAAATACCATAGTCTTATTGGTTGCAGTCTAAGCATCTTGCCCAACAAATATAATCCAGAGAACGTAAAGAGACTAAGAGAGATAATCGATGCTGAAATTAAAGACATAGCTCAAAATGGTCTTAAAGCAGAAGAAGTAAATGAATTAATCACCTCACACAGAAACCAAGAAGAGAGCAAGAAAGATCGCCAGCATAGCGATATGCACGCAGTCACTTCTACCATACTACTGGGAGAAAACAATTGGGAAGAGCAAATTGACCCTGCCAAATTGCTTGAAACAATAAGCCAAGATGAGATTAAAGCCTTCGCTAATAAATACCTAATAGAGAATCCTGCGATTTGTATTCAAACAGATCCAATAGGAACTACAACAACAAAAACAGTAGAACAAGTTGTAACAGCAGAAACTGAAAAAATAAAACAAAAGGCTATTAGTATAGAAGAGTTCCGTGAGCTCAAAGCCATATCTGGTGGTTTAGTTAAACCAAGCATAGAGATACCAGCTACTGAAACTAGAGTATTAGCCAATGGCAGCACTGTGCTTTTTATGGATGATAAAAATTCAAAAACCTTCAATGGAACTATTGATTTTGAGGATGGCTTTGTCTATGACCCTAATATCAAAAAAGAACAAGTCGAAATGCTTGTTGAGCTTATAGGTAAACTTGGTATCTATCATCGCAAGACCGATAGACACTTAGATCATATTGCCCTGCAAAAGATAGGAATAAAACAAGGGTTTAATGCAGGCTTTGCCATTACCGAGAATCGAGTCATTCTAAATTTCGATGGATTAGCTAGGAATAATGAGCTATTAATGCAATTTGCAGATAGATATGTTAACGATAATGCCATTTTAGCCCTAGACAAGCCCGAGATCAGGACCAAAGCGGAGCAAGAACTAGCTAAAATAAAAAAAATCACCGTGGATGAAATAAAAGCAAATCAGAAATACGGTGGCAACATTCTTGCTAGAACTTTTTTCAATGCCATATACCCAGAGGGACATATAAATCATAAACGCAGTGTCGAAGAGAAAATCAAAAATATTAATGCTATTAGCCTAGAAGATTTACAAAAAATCTACCAAAGATTCTTCTTTCAAAAGAAAAAAGCCAGAGTCTACATTAGAGGTAACTGTAATAAAGATGCGATCTGTGATTCACTCAATAGAACCTTAGCCGGTATGCAGTCAAGAGCCACAGCTGATGCTCAAATCGTTCCAACTATGGTCGCTGACACGCCAGCACCATTACGCAAAGGGTTGCAAATTATAAACAGCAAAAAACCAGATAAACAAAATAGCACCATAGTCCTGGGCAATCCTCATGATATTAGAACTACAGAGAAGGATGGTGATATAGCCTTCTTGGTTAATGCCTATGTTGGCGGTTCTCATTTTAACTCCAAGCTAATGCAAAAACTGCGCACTGAAAAGGAATTGGTCTATGGCATAGAGTCTAGATATCAAACCACAGCAACTCATAGCAAACCATTTATCATAAGCCTCTCCTGCCGCCCTAATCATAGTAAAGAAGCCATTGCTACAGTTATTAGAACCCTAAAAGAAACTCTCGCTAAGGGTATAAGCCCAGAAGAACTTGAATACTTCAAGCATGAACATCTAAATGGCTGGCACACTAGCGTAAACTCTAAGCAAGCAGTATTAAATTCGATAATGGCAGCTCATAGACAAGGTAGAGACATCTCACACTTAGAGAATTACCCTCAATATATAGAATCTATTACAGTAGAAGACTTCAACAGAGTAATGCGTAGACTAATTAAACCTGAACAGTTGGTTTGCATAGTAGAAAAGCCTGCTAACAGCCCTCAAGGCAACGAGGAATTGGCTTTTGCCGCATAATAAGTAAGACGTAATAGTGGTGGTCAGAGGCAGAATTGAACTGCCGACACGAGGATTTTCAGTCCTCTGCTCTACCGACTGAGCTATCTGACCGTGATTAAGCTCGATAAAAAACCGAACGAAGCAAATACTAGCACATCTATAAAGCCCCACGGCGCTAGGCGAAACTAAAAAACTGTGATAGTTTTGACAATGGATTTATATAAACAATGGAATACATAACTACGCATTCACTATCTTTAATACTGTGGATATTAACAGCCGGGGCTTTAATAATTAGCTTCACTCCTCTTTGTGAGCGCAAGGCAAGAACTGTAGCGCTACTGAGCAGCTTGGGCGCCCTAATTATAACTTTAGTACAATACTTTAAACTTTTTGACCCCGCCAAAAGTGGTCTACAACTGGTAGAAACTTATAACTGGGTTGGCAATATTAAGTTCGCTCTAGGCGTAGATGGATTAGGCTACTCAATGATATTACTGATGGGCATATTATTGCCTTGCGCTATTATCGCTAGTAAACCCATAGCCGAGCAACAAAAACCACGCCTCTATTACTCTCTAATACTTTTTCTAGCTATAGCTGTTAATGCCGTCTTCATGGCAAAAGATATATTTTTATTCTTCCTTGCCTGGGAGCTAGAACTGGTGCCAATGTATTTCCTAATCGTTATCTGGGGATCTAAAAATCGCAACTATGCAGCGATGAAGTTTCTTATATATACTTTTGCCGCTGGAGTTCTATTACTACTAGGTCTCTTTGCTTTACTAGCCGCTACAGGCTTTGCTAGTTTTGATATGGTAGAACTAGCTAAACTTGCAGCAGGACTTAGTCCAACTTCACAAGCAGCGATATTTATACCTATAGCTCTTTGCTTTTTAGTGAAGCTACCCTCAGCTCCTTTCCACACCTGGTTGCCTGACGCTCACGTCGAAGCACCAACTCCAGTATCCATGCTACTTGCTGGCATATTACTTAAGATGGGATGCTACGGACTACTTAGATTTGGTCTAGAGTTCTTTCCTAGCGTAGTAGTTAAATACGCGGGCTTCCTAGCTATCCTAGGCGCCTTCAATATTATTTACGCGGCTTACGTAGCTTTAATCCAAACCGACTTCAAAAAAATTATTGCTTACTCAAGCGTTTCGCATATGGGGTTCATCACTCTTGGTTTAGCTTCGTTAAATACAGCTGGTTACACCGGTGCCGCATTTCAAATGTTCTCACATGGCTTAATCTCAGCTGCACTATTCATGCTAGTAGGTATGATCTATGAGCGCACTCATACTCGTGAGCTGGGTGATTTCGGTGGACTTGCTAAAGTAATGCCAAGAATATTTTTTGTATTTCTATTCGCTTGCATGGCGAATTTAGGTTTACCTGGCCTATCTGGTTTTGTCGGCGAGTCATTAGTCTTCTATGGAGCCTACACTGCAGCACTAGGCTCTGATATATTCAAGATCGCAACAGCTATAGCAGCTCTAGGTGTAGTTATTACAGCAGCCTATATGCTTTGGACTAATCAACGCGTATTCTACGGAGAAATGAACAGCCGCTGGTCTAACCTTAAAGATGCTCGCGTCGCTGAATTGGTGGTACTTGCAGTATTACTAGGATTAGCACTAGTTTACGGACTCTATCCTAAATTTATTAGTGTTCTATTTGAGCCGGAGCTTAATCAACTGGCTTATTTTAGTACTAAGTTAATTGCCTAACTGTCCTTAAGCGAAGCAATCCATCCATAAGGATATAATTAGCTAGGTGAAGACTAAATCAGCTCTTAGAACTATATCTATAGCCCACAGCCCTGATTCTGATGATGCTTATATGTTCTATGCACTAAGTGCGGGTAAAATCCCTTGTGACTATGGGTTCAGCTTCACAAGTGCAGAAATAGAAACACTAAACCAAGCAGCTCTCAAGGGTACAGCACCAGATATTTGTGCGCTATCTTTCCATGCTTATGCTTATGTCGCGGACCAGTACCAAATACTACGAAGTGGCGCTTCGATGGCTGGGGCTAATTATGGTCCTAGGCTAGTAGCCAAAGGCAATCTTGCTAAACAAATCTGCACTAGAGCTAATTTATCCAAGCTACGTATCGCTATCCCAGGCAAACTAACTAGCGCCTATCTCTGCTTGCAAATCTATCAAAAACAAATCGGGGCTGATTTCATTCCAGTCTTCTGTAGCTTCGATGAGGTTTTCGAGCTGCTAGAGCGCGGTGAAGTTGATGCAAGTCTATTAATTCACGAATCACAATTAAAGTACCAAGAACAAGGCTACAAGCTGATTCTAGATCTTGGTAAATGGTGGCACGAGATGAGCGGTGGACTTAGTATGCCACTAGGCTGCAACGCTATTAGCCGCAGGCTTCCGGACACTGATCGCAGCGAGTTAGCAAAGTTAATGACTGAGTCTATACGCTGGGGTTTAGAACATAGAGCTGAAACTTTAGCCTACGCGCGCAAGTTTGCAGCTAATGATCTAAGCGACCAGAAGGCTGACGAGTATATATCTATGTATGTTAATGAGCAGACCATAGGGCTTAGCGACAAAGACCTTGAGTCCATAAAGCTAATGTATAAGCTAGGAGCCCAATACAGCTTAATAGAGCCTAAGCTAACTGCTGCAAATTTGGCAGTATTATAAAATCACGGTTTCAACATACTAAAAAAGGGTTTTCACCTATAAACAGTATCGTTAACAAAGCTATATATCGGCAGGAGAGCAGATTATGTCAGATATAGCAGATATATATTTTAGAGGAGCGGCTACTCATGGACTTACTACAAACGCCAACGGAACATTAAGTGTAGCAGTTAGCATAGGTAAAACTGTTAAAGGATACCACCCAAACGGTCAAGATGAATTTATATATCTTACTGGAGATGACGGTAGATCACCACGCTTTAATTTCCCAAGAAATCCAGGACAAATATTAGATGGACTGAATCAAGATGAATACACAGAATTTGCTAAACAAGTAAAAGATTTTGTGAGCTCTAGACCAGGATTTCAAGCCAAGCAGAATGGTGTATTCATAATGGCACCTCATCAAGATATATTGTTAGATGAATTCATGAACACAACAGCAACAAGCATATACTTCATTCCAGACAACATGGGTGTGAATTTGAATCCTTATAATTTACCTATCTACGCTGATCCAAACTACCAATATGACTGGTGGCACACAGTACCAGATCATTTTGCCAAATATTTTAATGCATTACAAGACGTAATCAATAAAGGAAATGACAACGGGCATAAGCAAGATCTTCTGAATTTGAATGTAGAGATGATGAGCAAAGGAAAGCGACTATATCCTCAAAATATAGAGATTAGCCTAAATACAGCAAGAGCATACAGAAACAGATCAGAACAAGGAACTTACAACGATGAACTCAAGCGCACACAAGACAAAAACGCTGCAATAGCCAACTATAAAGAGACAATAGCCTTAGTAGAAGCAGTTCCTGTCACAACTCCAGCTTTAGAAAGAGCAGCTAATCAAATCCTCAAAGAAGATGCACAAAGAGAATTAAACAAACTACTATCACCCTAATGTAGTAAGCTGACTAAAATAACTAACAGTCTTCTCTAAACCCTGATCCAGAGTAACTTTTGGCTCCCAGCTAAGTAGCTTACGCGCGCGACTAATATCAGGGTCTCTGCGCTTAGGATCATCCTCTGGTAGTGGCTTGAATACTATAGGAGAACTTGATTTAGTGAAGTCTTTAATACGCTGAGCTAGCTCCAATAGAGTCATTTCACCAGGATTACCTAAATTCACCGGCTGATGAAAATCAACAGCCATAAGTCTTACTATACCTTCAACCAAATCATCGACATACTGGAAGCTACGAGTCTGAGAGCCATCACCGAATACTGATATCTCTTCATCCCTTAAAGCTTGATTAATAAAAGTACAGATAGCTCTTCCATCATCAGCGCGCATCCTAGGACCATAGGTATTAAAGATGCGAATAATTCTAGTATCTAAACCATGCTTATTGTGATAAGCCATAGTTATCGCTTCAGCAAAGCGTTTGGACTCATCATAGACCCCGCGCGGACCTATAGGATTAACGTTACCGTAGTAATCTTCTGGTTGTGGGTGCACTAGTGGATCACCGTAGACTTCTGATGTACTTGCTAGGAAAAACTTAGCACGCTTATCAAGCGCCACACCAAGTGCGTTATGAGTACCCAAGCTACCAACTTTAAGAATAGGAATAGCCAGTTTCTCGAAATCAACTGGGCTTGCTGGACTAGCGAAATGCATCACCCAATCTAAGCGTCCATCAATGCGAATAAACTCAGAAACATTATGCGAGATAAAACTAAAGCCAGGATACTTATCAAGGTGAGCTATGTTTTTATAATTACCAGTAACCAAATTATCTAAGACCAGCACCTCATGATCATCAGCAAGCAGGCGCTCAGCTAAATGTGACCCTATAAAACCCGCTCCACCAGTAAGAAGTATGCGCATTAAGACCTACCCATACCTATATAGTTGAACCCCAGAGCTTTAAGTTCAGTTGGCTTGTATTGATTACGACCATCAATAAATATATTACCGCTCATCTTACTAAGAATAGATTTCATATCTAGCTCTTTATAAGCATCCCATTCTGTAACTAGAATAAGAGCGTCTAAACCCTGAACCAAATCTTCCACAGAACTAACATAATGAATATTCAGATCAGGATTTTGCTTCTGGCAATGATCTATAGCAATAGGATCAGTAGCGAGCACCTCTGCGCCCATTTTAATTAAGGCACGTGCTATATCAAGAGCAGGCGCGTCACGCAAATCATCAGTGTTAGGTTTAAAAGCTAAGCCTAGCAAACCAATACGCTTACCTTTAACTATTTTAAGCTGCTCTTGCAAGCGCTTCACCACTAGATCACGTTGCTTATAATTCACTTGCTTAGTGGCTTCCAGCAGTTCAGGATGATAATCATACTCTTGAGCGATTTTAATTATCGCTTGCACGTCTTTACCAAAGCAACTACCGCCCCAACCGATTCCAGCATTAAGGAACTTAGCACCGATGCGACTATCACTACCGATACCATGCATCACTTCGGTTACATCTGCACCAACTAAATCGCAGATATTAGCAATTTGATTTGCGAAGCTGATTTTCATCGCGAGAAACGCATTTGCACTATATTTAATCATTTCAGCACTAGTAATATCAGTAGCTATTACTCTTACTTCACCGAAACCTTCTGGACGCTTACAGAAACTTGGTTCTTTAAATTTCTGCTCTTTAAGTGGCTTATAAAGTTCTTCAAGTCTATCTCTAGTACGCTCATCATCAGTACCTATAACTATGCGATCTGGATAGAGAGTATCCAATATCGCTGTGCCCTCACGAAGGAACTCTGGATTAGAAGCAACAGTAAAAGCTACAGGCATAGCACTAGTCTCATTAGAACCAGCAGTAGTCAGCACTCGTTCACGTACACCACGCTCAACTAACATGCGCACCCAATTACCAGAACCAACAGGTACAGTGGATTTGTTAACAACTATAGCTCCATCACTTAGGTAAGTACCTATAGTTTTAGCTGCAGACTCCAAATAACTAAGATCAGCTTCTCCATTAGCGCGTGGTGGAGTACCGACAGCGATAAATATAAAATCACGATTATCAATAGCTTCTTTAGCGTTAGTAGTAAAAACTGGTTTAGTACCATGCTTAGCGCTTAGCTCCAAAATTTCCTTAAGACCAGGCTCATAAATAGGTATCTCACCAGCGTTAAGCATAGCGATGCGCTGCTCATTAATATCCAAGCAAGCCACCTCATGACCAAGAAAGCTAAAAGTCGCTGCGGTAACTAGTCCTACGTATCCTGTGCCTATAACTGCTACTTTCATCCAATAGCAAGGATAGCACTAAAAAATAAGCATAATTTTGTTATAATAATATTATGATCAGGCTAGTTTTATCTATACTACTTATTACATCTATAGCAGCCAAAGCAGCAATAATAACGAAAGACCAAGATATACGAACTCCAGCTGCAGATACAGTCGAATATAACTTAGCCAGAAACAAACAAATGATATATCTATTTCAGACACCAGCTGAGACCCTAGAAACAGCTACTCTAACTATAAACTTAGTAGGTATCAAGTCAAAAGCAACTAAAACAAGGATAGTCGAAGTACAAGACGAAAACAACTATCTTAGCAACGATAGCTCAGAAATATCAGATATAGTCAATGGTGCTTCAACACATACAGTAGAAGTCGTAGGACTAAGAGAAAATGCCGAACTTGCGAAGTATAAAATACAACTACTCAATGAAAACAACAAAATTATTGGATCAAAATCACTGCGTTTCAATGTAGATAGTAGAACTTTTATTGCAAACATTGGCGACATAGGATGTCTAACTGTAATAACATGTGGGAAATATAAATTTCCAAACGAAAAACCTTTTTACCATTTATATACAGACTCGTGCGGGCTAGGTGCTGGTACCAATGTAAGTGACACTATTTGTGATAAATCACTACGTTAAAATGAATCTTAAGCTAAATATTATCCTCGCCTCCGCCTCCCCTCGCCGCAGTGAGATATTAAAACTATTAGGTTTAG
>CAYUFH010000020.1:0-7137 GCA_964444015.1 uncultured Gammaproteobacteria bacterium
AATTTAGTATCTAGAACTGCGTTCACGATCACGGTATCCACCGCCACCGCCGCCAGAGCCGCCGCGATCACGGTATCCACCGCCACCACCGCCGCCGTAACCACCACCGCCGCTACGACGATTTCCGCCGCCACCGCCGCCGCCTTGGTTCTCGCGAGCAAAATCGATTTTGAATTTGCGACCTTTGAACTCTTGATCATTGAATGCTTCTTTCGCTGCAGCAGCGCCTTCAGCAGTTGCAAAAGTTATGAAACCAAAACCTTTACCTTCAATTACTCTACAATCACTAACTTCACCAGCTTGAGCGAAAAACTCTTTAAGCTCTTCAGTGGTTACTCCGTAATTTAGATTTCCTACGTACAATTTATTTGACATTTTTTCTCCTTAAGTATCTGGAAGCTTGTGTCGGAGAAAAAAGATCTCGTTCAGCAGTATTCCGTACTGATTATATTATAGCATATTAACCTTAATATACTGTAATAACCTATTAGCGCAGTAAATTGGTGATTTCTTCCATAATACGGTCAACCACGTTCATCACTCTAGCTGCTGCCTGAAAAGCACTTTGAAAACGTATCAAATTAGAAGCTTCTTCTTCTAGAGAAACCCCTGAAACACTATCCTTTTTATTCTTAATTTGACTAACCTGCGCCGAATCAATATCGGCAGTCTGCTCGGCGAAATTCGCACGAGTAGCGAACTCACCGACTACTTGATTATAACCAGAGTTAATATTACGCGCGACTTTATTCTCGCTAGCACTACCTTGGTAAACAGAGATATTGAAATAGCCTTCATTATTACTTAGACTGCTATCACGGAAGCTTGCGTTCATCTTAAGACGAACATAAGCGGCATCAGTTGGGATAGTACCACTATAACTAACTTTATCTGTCGGGGGACCTTCAGTAGCTGAAAAACTGAGAGCCGAACCTAGGACGTTACCATCTGAATCCAAAAATTCGATCTGTACTAAACTACCAGCACCGAAACCATTAGTACCGGCATTAACATCAATACCATTATCATCAATAATTCCGCGTACATCAATCTTAATATCATCGCCTGGAACTACAGGCATAGTACTAAGCACCGCCGAGCTACTTGAAGAATCTATATATAGTTGGTCTGATTTCACACCATCGCTAACCACAGCCGAATTACCGAAGAAAACCTCAGCTAAAGCACCAGCAATACTACCATCACCGAAAGCCCCACTGTGACCAGGATTGATAGAGCTAGGATCCACATCTACAGCATCAGCAATCGCTATAGTACCAGCCGAGTAACCAGTGAATAAATCTGGACCAGCATCTCCACCCTCATCATAACCAAGATTCAGAAGACGATTGACGTTAGCCTTAAGAGTCATCGCGAAGGCATCTAATTCTGATCTCAGATCAGGAATTTCTTTGTTGATCGAATCAAATATTCCACCAAGAACTCCTTTAAAACCATTAACTGAACCTTGAAGAGTCTCAGCGTCATTAGGAGTGACTAGTTCTAATCTATATGGATCTACACCATGATTTAAGCTACCCTCAGCAATTCTAAACTTATAGAAGCTACCAGCGGTACCAACTACAACTCTATCTTCAGCTTCAACACCATTAGTAGTACCTGCGCTTAAACCTAAAGCTGTCAGTGCACCACCACCAACTATAGTAACTTCAGCATCTTCATTGCTCAGCGCGCTACGCATATTAGCAGTCTGTACGATCAGCTTGCCATCAGCATCTAGAGCAGCGATGCTACCGTAACCGCCATTAGCAGCGAAGGTTTTATTGATTTTATTGACTACATCAATAGCGGTAGAGTTATCATCGAAATTAACAGTAAAAGGCCCTACGCTAGTGCCATTACCATTATTAACGCTAAGCTCTAAAGTATTATTGCCTGATGCTTTAAGAATAGCTGGGGATATATTACTATCCGGACTAGTAAAAGCTACAGTACCAGTAACTTTGGCTTCACTAGCATTCACATTAATAGTTAAAGAAGTAAATTCACCAGCACCATCACGATTAATAGTGAAGTCTATATATTTGCTAATTTTATCTAATAATAAATCGCGTTTATCTTGCAAATAACTAATATCAGGGGCATCATCATCCTGAGCTGAGATCTCGTTAGCAACTTCAGCAAACTGAGATATCAGTTCATTAAGCTCAGTGACTGCGATTGCCGCTGATCCACTAATAGGTTCAGTAAGCTCAGAACTTAATCTGGCTAAATTACTATCAACTAAGTTCATAGTATTAGCTAAGGTTTTAGCAGCATTAACGAAGTTAACCTTAGCGCTACTTAACTGCGGATTAGCAGCTAAATCACTAGCTGCATTATAAAAATCATTCAAGCGAGCATTAACGCCATTATCTCCAGGCTCTCCTAGAATTTCATTAGCTGAAATGTTGGTTTTAGCGATTTCTTCTGAATAACCCAAATCAGAGTTATGCACTCTAAACTGGTTATCCAAGAACATATCTCTAGCTCTTTCAATTCGAGAGACTTTAACACCATTGCGCAATACTGAACTAAAACCACGCACCATCACCTCATCACTCTCAAAAGTCACTATTCGACGAGAATAGCCTTCAGTATTGGCGTTGGCGATGTTTTGGCCAGTAATATTAATACCAGCTTGAGCGGCATCCATAGCTCGCAAACTTATATTTAGTGCTCCAAGTGAATTGCTGCCCATAATTTATTAGCCTCCGAGAAATCCTGATAGCCCCCTTAGGCTATACTGAAAAAAATTAGATGTAGTCTGTATTGCTGCCTGCAAAGTAGTTTGAGCATTAGTGTATTCTTGCCCAAGTCTTGCCACGTCGACATCTTCGATACTAGAAAGATCTTTGGTTAGCTTAGATCCAAGCTCTATTTCAAAACTTTCAGAAGATTCTAGTTTATTAGTGAGTGATCCAACATCACCGCGAATTTTAGTTAGCTTATCTAGGTTGTAATCAACCACGTCTAGTAAATTGCGCACCGAACTAACGTTATTAGTGTTCAAGGCACTTTCAAGGCTACTGAACATTGAGAGCAAACCAGCATTACCACCATTAGTAACATTAGGTTTAAGTCCTAAATCGTTAAGTATTGAATCGTCAGATTCGTTACTAATAGTAATCGAAGCATCCTCACCTACTTGGTTACCAATTGGTAGGTTGGTAGAAATATTCAAAAATCCAGTAGGGTTATTGCGAGCTACAGTACCAAGTCCACCAGCAACCGAAAATGCCGTGTTGATTTTACTTACAACTGTAGTTAAAGAATCACCAGCACTCAAGCTAGCAGTAGCAGTGGTAATACGACCAGTACCATCATTAACCGTAAAAGTTAAATCGCCATCTTCCTCGATAGTCGGATTAACGATGGAGCCTGTAACTTCAGCAGTAGAAGCACTAGAGATTAATAAATTACGCAAGCTAACACTAGATTGATTGCCATCATAGCTACGCTCGCCCAAATCACCCTCGCCACCCCTATAGGTAGCAGCGGTAAAACTCGCTCCTGAAGCAAGTTTAAGAGTTGGAACATTGCCTTGAATACCCGAAAAAATATATTTACCAGCAGCCTTGGTATTAGTTAGTGAAACCAATAATTCACCAAGTTGTCTGATTTCTTGAGCTTGCATCTTGCGCTCAGTAGCACCACTAGTACCATTGCTTGATGCAACGATAATTTCTCTAGCTTTGCGAATTAAATCACCCATGGAGCTAAGCGCACCATCAGCTGTCTCTAGTTCGAGCTTAGCGTAATTATTATTAGCAAGACGTTGCTTATTAGCCTCTATATCACCGCGTATAACTAGAGCTTTAGCAGCTTCTAGTGGGGCTTCATAGGCATTAGTGAAATTTTTACCGCTGCTAAGTTTATTAGATAACTTAAATAGCTTATCCTGCCCGCGCGCAATTTGATCGGTGAGTATATTAACTAATTGATTAGTGCTGAGACGTTGAACCATGGTTTATAAAAAAGTAAGAAAATCAAATACATTCTGGCTAAAAAGCCTAGAAGACACATCTAGAGTACTATTCAAAGCATTTTGCGCTTTAGTTAAAGCATTAATAGCTTCAGCTACAGGAATATCATCATTCTGAGATCTCCTAAGCGTCAGATCATCAAGCTCTGCACCTTCTAGATCAAGCATGGCATCGACCCGCTTAGACAAATGTCCAAGCTCTGCTCGCTTATTCATTATTCTTGAGATATTTGCATCCAGATCTCTCTGGGCGTTACTAATAATGGATCTATCGTTAAGACGATAACCAGCTTCAAGCCTACTTATAGTATCCAGGAGACTACCATCAGTACCTCTATAAGTACCAACACTTAGACCTGTTGCCGTTAAAGCAGTACCTACAGTAGTACCTTCTTTAATCGTTATACGAGCTTGACTGTTTTTAGTGTCACCAGTAATAAGAGCCGTATCTAAATTAAGATAGCCGCTGGGCTGTTGTTGTGCTATTGTGCCACTACCACCAGCAGCAGTATAAGCATTATTAATACGCGAAATGATGCTCGCTAGGTTACTACCGTTAAAACTAATATTGCCGGTGTCAATAATATTGCCATTACCGTCATCAACAATTAGTCGCATCTGCCCTGTTGCAACGGGATTAAGACGCGAACCTGTAACTGAAGCCGTTGCTGCATCTGCCGTTAATAGCTCTGTAAGATTGACGCTAGTCTGCAAGCCAGCAGTTTTACGCTCAGCAAGATCTCCTTGTCCACCACGATAAGTAGCCGACATAAAATCAGCACCATCTTGCATAGTGATAGTTTTTTGATCACTACTTACTCCTGAGAAAATATATTTATTACCAATTTTAGAATTAAGCAGCTGAACAATGTTCATGCCTTGATTGCGCACTTGCTCAGCAAGTGCAGTACGTTCAGCAGAGCCCATAGTGGCGTTAGTACCAAGCACAGCATCTTGTTTCATCTTAGAAAGTATTTCTTGAATACCACTTAAGCCAGTCTCGGCAACTTCAAGTTCTGATTGACTTGCACTACGCAGAGAAGCTAGATGTTCATTACGTGAAATTAAACTTGAATAAGTTTGACTGCGCAATGCAGCAGCTGGATCCTCGTAGAGTGATAATCTGCGCTTGCCACTATTCATGCGCTGACTATCCTCAAACAGGTGTTGCTGGTTTAAAAGCACGTTTTCCTGCGCGAGCGAGAATTTCTGAGTCGATCCTAATCTACCAAGCTGAGACATGGTTATCCACTTTAGACCCGCAAACAAGCCACTTTGGCTAGGGCTTATGTATTATTTAGTTCCTCTAATACGCCCACTAAATAGGCTGAAATTGCTATTATTGATTAGGTCTAGATACTTTATGCAGCCTAGCTGAGTGATTTGGCTCGGCTCTATGGTCTAGGGGTAATCAAAATGCTGGTAACAGAGAGCATACTAAGTAAATACGCTAAAGCCAGCAAGGGACCGGTTAATTATTTGCCAGACCCGACTAAGTCACGCATTGCTGTGGCCATGAGTGGTGGCGTTGATAGCTCTGTTGCTGTTTATTTACTCAAAGAAGCTGGTTATGAAGTAGTCGGCATCACTGCTTGGCTTATAGCCGGCACTGGTCGCTGCTGCGATACTGGCATGGTAGATGCTGTGCGCATCTGTGATCAGCTAGGCATTGAGCATCATTCAGTAGATTTACGCGAGGCATTTGCTAGTGGCATTATCAAAGATTTTCATCAATCCTATGCGCGCGGCGAAACACCTATCCCTTGTATCAGTTGCAATAATGATATGAAATGGGGACACTTACTGGATTACAGTATCAATGTACTTGGCGCTAGCCATCTAGCCTCTGGGCATTATGGACGCATAGTAAAACTTGAGGATGAGTACATTCTCTATAAATCTGCTCACGATAAAAAAGACCAAAGCTATATGCTCTGGGGTCTAAGTCAAAAACAACTCTCACATACTTTATTTCCGCTCGCTGATATGGCGAAGGATGCTGTAAGAGAGATAGCTAGAAGCGCCGAACTTTCTGTAGCCAATAAACCAGACTCTCAAGACATCTGTTTCGTTAGTGTTGGTATGACCAATGCTGACTATCTAACTAGAATATTAGGCGAGAAGCCTGGCGATATAGTAATGATTAGTGATGGCAAAGTACTAGGCAGCCATAAAGGTAGTTTTAACTATACTTACGGTCAGCGCAAGGGTTTGGGTGTCGCTCACTCTGAGCCACTCTATGTAGTGAAGATAGATCCTGATCTCAACACTGTCTACGTCGGCACCAAGGCTGAACTACTCTCGCAAAGAGCAGTAGGTAGAGATGCCAACTATATAGGTAATGCCGAAATGGAACTTAATGAACTTGGCGAGAAATACTTTAGAGCCAGAGTTAAAATTCGCTATAACTCAAATCCAGTAGCAGCAAAAATTTATCCAGAAGATACTAACCGAGTGACTGTTGAATTCGAGGATACTGTAGAAGCAGTAACTCCAGGACAAGCTATGGCTTTTTATGGTGAAGGTGATAGAGTCATTGGGGGCGCTTGGATAGAGTGATAAACATAAATGATGGCACTTAAGAAAAAACATTTACTTAGTATCCAAGATCTCAGCGTTGCCGAGATAGAAGCGATACTAGATCGTGGTGATCATTGGGCACATAAACCTAATAATCAACTTTCATATACTCCGCGCTTAGAGAATAATCCGATTATATGCAACTTATTTTTTGAAGCTAGTACTAGAACTCGGTTCTCTTTCGAAGTAGCGGCTAAGCGTCTTGGCTACTATGTTCTCAATTTTCACCCTTTTAACTCTAGCGTGCAAAAAGGCGAGACTCTCTACGATTCACTCAAGACCTTAGAAGCCATGGGTGTTTCAGCAGCAGTGATACGCACCCCTGAAGAAAAAGGGCTAGATGAAATTGCACGCTCAGTTAATTTATCTATCATTAATGCTGGAGATGGTAGCAATCAACACCCAACCCAAGCACTATTAGATTTACTCACTCTTAGGCAGCATTTCGGCAGATTAACGGGTCTAAAAATAGCAATTATCGGAGATATTAAACATAGCCGAGTCGCACAATCAAACATAGATGCTATCGGCAAGTTCGATTCTACAATTATGCTCAGTGGACCAGAGGCTCT